>DIFE01000009.1 GCA_002418985.1 Deltaproteobacteria bacterium UBA5756 | reverse complement strand
TACGCTCCCAATGACACCGCGATGGTCAGCCATGTAAGAACATTGGAGGCCGCCTATGCCGGAAACAAAGTCGGGACGGGGAGAGTATACACCGCAAAGCCCGTAGAGACCTCCCCTGGTCAGGCAGCAGCATCGTCGTGGGCGGGCAGATGGAAGAGCGCGGCCGGTCCCGAGGGTGAGACGATCAACTTTGTACTCACTTCGAGCGGCAGCCGCATTAGCGGCACCTTTTCCGTCGCCGTCCCTTACAAAACTTCGTCGGGTGCACGCAAGACGGAGACGCTGGGCGGCCCCCTGGAAGGAACAGTGTCGGGCAACAGGGCGAAAGGCACCTTTCGCGAATCCAGTGACGCAAAACACACGGGGACCTTTGACTTTGTCATGGCGTCCGGCGGCAACCAGTTCAGCTGTACCGTCAGGGGCACCGATGGCGGAGACAGCAGGACCTATACGGTGCGGCGGATGAAGTGACGGAAACAGCGGCGGGCGGAGGCCGCACCCGGTATGCGCTTGTCCCGCTGGTTGCGGTTGCCCTTGCGTATCTCAACTCCTTCCAGGGGGTGTTTCAGCTCGATGACTACAACGTCATCGTCTTCAACCCCGCCGTCCACTCCTGGTCCGCTTTCGGGCAGGACTGGTTTCACGGGATACGCCCGCTCCTCAAGCTGACCTATACCCTTAACTGGACCTCACCGGCAGGGACCTTCGGGTTCCATGCATTCAACCTGGCCGTACACCTGACGAACACCCTCCTGGTCTTCAACCTTACCGCATACTTTTTCAGAGAAGGCCGCGAGGCCCTGCCGGCCAGGACCCTGTACATGACCGCCTGTCTGACGGCACTTATCTTCGGACTGCATCCCATCCAGACTGAGGCGGTGACATACATAAGTGGACGCAGCGCGTCTCTGATGTCGATGTTTTATCTGGGAAGTCTTGCCGCCTACGTCAAAGGCACCCGGGAGAGGAGGCCCGTCTGCCTCTACCTTCTTTCCCCTTTGCTCTTTCTCCTTGCTGTGGCGACAAAAGAGACGGGCATAACCCTGCCGTTCGCCATTGTGCTCTGGGAAGCCGCCGCCGGGCGGCGCGTCGGTTTTAAAAGGGCGCTCGGGAACCAGTCGGTCCACTGGATGCTCCTGGGGGTGCTGGCGGCAGCCATCCTAGTCCATCCGCGCTACCGCCTGTTTCTTCTGTACAGTTTCAATCTCAGGGGGTTCCAGGAAAACCTTCTCGGCCAGATAAACGGGGCGGCCCACCTGCTTTCGCACGTGGTCATGCCGGGCCGGCTCAATGTCGATCCCGGCACTCTTCCTCCCGTGGGCTGGTTCTCGGTAGAGGCGCTCGCCCTTGTCTGTATCGCGGTGCTGGCTGCTGTCGGGATAGGGAAGAAGAGGTCCTGGCTCTTTTTCGGGACAGCCTGGTTTCTCCTGCACATGATGGTGATAAATGTTCTTGTCCCGCGCATCGACAGTATCAGCGACCGTCATTTCTACCAGGCAAGCTGGGGGATCTTTCTCGTTGCAGGCGCAGCTATAGGGTGGCTCTTTCTTCGTTTCCCCAGGGGCAGCCGATGGTTCATAACCGTGGTGGCCACAGTCTCCATCCTTCTTGGCGGTTATGCCGTAGCCCGTAATTGCATGTACAAGAGCGAGATCGCCCTGTGGGAGGACACCGCCAGAAAATCGCCTCAGAACCCCAGGGCCTACAATAACCTCGGTTATGCCTATGCATTGGAGGGGCGCAAAGCCGACGCACGCAACGCCTACCGGCATGCCCTCGAGATAGACCCCGTCTTCGAACACGCCCGCAACAACCTGAAAATGCTAGACAAGCAGTGATCCTGTTATGTCTCCCTATTGCTCATCCCGATAACGAGCCATCTGTTTTTCTGTCAACACGTCGGAGAGGCGCTCCATCGTGGCTTTTTCGACATCTGCTAGTTCAGAGTTTACGGCGACGAGATCGGTATGGTCCATTTTTTCATACTTCCCGATGATGAGCGCTCGTTTGTTCTTCTGATCTTTCAGGATGGCTGCGACCTGCGATAGCTGCGCGGGATCGAGGTTCAGGCGGTCCTTCAGCGTCGCGGCATCGGGAAGACCATTCTGTGCAGTGTTCAACAATCTGAAGTAATAGGAAATGAATCTCCGGGAAAATCTTTCCTGCCTCGCCTGCAGCCTGGTCTTCTGTTCGTCATTAAGCTTTTCTTTTATGAGTTCAAAATTCCGATCGTAAACCTTCTCGAGACGTGGCTCATAGGACGCCCTGACACCTGCGGCCTTTGCCTCCGTCATTGTGACTATCTTACGGATCTCGGCCTGCTGCCCGGTATCGAGATTGAGGTCAACGGTGATCTTTTTCATGATATTTTTTACCCTGTCGTCGGCACTGTGTGACCTGCCGGCCCGGGATCCATCCAACTGATGATTGAGGTATATCCTCGTCCCCAGCGAGCCGGCGAAGATCCCCACCAGCAGGACGAGCGCCAACGTGACGATGAGCTTTATCTTGTCCATGGTATCTCTCCTCTCAACTATTGTCATCCATAAGGACCAGCTCGACGCTGTCGTCGGCCACAATCCGGGCGAAATACTGATCGGCGGTCACATCATAGCGGTATACGGCAACGGCAAGAAGTATGATGATCGCACATGCCACGGGGCAGATCCGCCAGAACATCTTCCCGAACATATCCGTCCAGGCGGGGGCCTCCGACGCGTCCGGCATGCGGCGTATGCTGTTCATGACCTCCATTTCCCATGAGTCGCCCGGTCCGGGCCCCCCGCGACTCTTGTGCGCGGCGGCGAGGGCCTTTTCGAGCCTTTTGAGTTCCTCTTCCTTCAGGGATTTCATATGACATGCCTCCTTTATTTCCTGCCGGCATTTTTAAGGAGCTTGCGAAGCTTGTTGCGCGACCGGAAAGAACGAATTTTCACGTTTGCCGTGCTCCATCCGAGCAGATCGGCCGTTTCCCGCACCGACCATCCTTCCATGTAGACGAGTTCCAGCACCATGCGATCTTCCGGTGTCAATCTGGCCAATGCCCAGTCAAGTACTTCCCGTGCCTCGATCTGCCTTCCGATATCATCCAGCGATCCCCCGGACGGTTCGGACAGGGTATGCTCGATCCATTCGCGGTGCTGGTCGCCCAGCGAACTCATGGCCACCTCTTTCGATCGATAGGCGCGCCTCCAGTAGTCGTAGCAGGTTCGTGTCGCAATGGCCGCAATCCAATGCCTGAACCCTTCGGGCCCGGTGAACTTCGCAAGAGACTCCCAGACCCGTATGAAGGCGTCATGAGCCACCTCTTCGGCGTCCTCATAGGGGATATGGCGATTCACGATCTTAAAGACATACATTTTATATTTCTTGAGAAGAAAGGCGAAGGCGTTCCTGTCCCCGTTGAGGACGCGGGTTATATATGCGGCGTCGGAGGACTCGTGCTCGTCCTGTTCGATATGATCAATCACGGCAGATACCCATACAGGTCTGTTATAGCAAAGCTGACCGGCCAGGGCAAGCTTCATATCCAGGGGGCGCCTGCCCATCGGTGGGTTTACCGCTATGTGAGCCCTTGATCCTGTTTCGCAAACGCCTTCCACATTCTCTCCATCGCGGAGCCTTTTCACCTGCTCCTTTTCCTCTTAAGTCGTACCATCCGCAAAAAAGGTTACAAGAAGATGGGTAATGGGTAATGGGTAAGAGGTCACTGCTGTCCAGGATAATCCGTTTCCCAAAATGCGTTCCTTATAAAACAATAATTCAGGACAGGTAAATCCCGCACTTCAAAACCAGGTTACCTTATCCGGCAGTCATTGATTCTC
>DIFE01000017.1 GCA_002418985.1 Deltaproteobacteria bacterium UBA5756 | reverse complement strand
ACCGAGCGGACATGGGCTGAGCGGTTCGCTCCAGCTAGCTGTCAGCGGTTACATATCTTTGATCTGTTTCTTCGTCGGCGGCCTCATCGTTGCTGGCTTCGTTTACCGGGGAGGTGAGAAGAGATGAATACTCTCATATATGGATTGATAACGGGTATCATCTTCGGCTTTCTTCTCCAGAAGGCACGAGTCATCCGCTACGACAAGCAATTGGCGGCACTGAGGCTCATGGACATGACGATCGTCAAATACATGTTCACGACGGTTCTCGTCGCCATGGTGGGAGTCTATCTTCTCAAGGACCTGGGACTGGTGAAGCTGTCCGTCAAGACGACCATCCTGGGAGGCAACGTCATCGGCGGACTCATTTTCGGCGCCGGTTGGGCGCTCCTCGGGTACTGCCCGGGGACATCCCTGGGTGCCCTCGGTGAAGGGCGCTATGATTCGATCTGGGGGATCGTCGGCATGCTTGCGGGCGCCGCCCTTTTTGCGGAGTTTTTCCCGCTCATGAAAAGGACCGTCCTGACCTGGGGCAATTACGGCAAGATCACCATCCCCGGGATACTGGGCGTGAACCACTGGATCGTTATAGTAATAATGATAATTCTGGGAATTCTCATGTTCCGGTTCTTTGAGAAGAAAGGATTGTAAGAAGCAGTAATTGGTAATGGGTGATAGGTGATGGGGAGCTATTTCCGTCATTCCGGCAAAGGCCGGAAGCCAGGAAAGGTGACGGGTCGGGACCAAGAGGCAAAGGAACGCGTCACAGTAATCCCGCATGGCTGGTTTCTTGATACACATGTCTCTGGCTGGCCGGCTGTGTCTTTCCCATAACCCATTACCCGTTTTTCTAAAGGAGTCCATCATGCCTCATGAACGGCTTGTTGTCATCGGTGGGGTTGCGGCGGGGATGAGCGCCGCGAGCAGTTTTAAACGGCTCAAACCCGAAGCGGAGGCGGTGGTCCTCGAGAAGGACCATTTTATCTCCTACGGCGCCTGCAGTCTGCCGTACTACATATCGGACGACGTGAAAGACGTGAATATGCTTTTATCCCTCACCCCGAAGGTGGCGACAGAAGAGCGGGGTATTACGGTACTGACCCGTCATGAGGCAATGGCCATAGATCTGTCCAAAAAAACCGTCACTGCCAGAAACCTCGATTATGGCGAAGAAATCATCTTCCCTTACGACCGGCTCGTCATGGCCACGGGCGGACTGCCGGTTCGCCCCCCTCTTCCCGGCATAGGCCTCGATCATGTCTTTACTTTAAGAACACTCGACGACGGTATTCAAATAAAGAAATTCATCGACCAGTGGACGTCATTCGAACCCTGTGTCGGGCCTCAATGCGTTTACGTAAATCCCTTCGGGACACAAAAAAGACCGATGAGGGCCGTCATCGTCGGCGGCGGGTACATCGGCATGGAGATGTGCGAATCCCTGAGAAAGAGAGGGCTCGAAGTGACGGTTTTTGAAAAGATGGACCGCGTTCTCGGCAATATGGATATAAGCATCACCGCCATCGTCGAAGAGAAGATCGCGGCTGAAGGTGTGGTGCTCATGAAAGGAGTGTCGGTCGAAGGGTTCGAGTCAGACGGCGACACCCTCTCCAGGGTCATCACCGATAAAGGACCTTTTGACGCCGACATGGTCCTCCTGGTGATCGGCGCACGACCGAACACCAGCCTTGCCGTCGCCGCAGGGATGGAACTTGGTGCAGCAGGAGCCATCAAGGTCGACGAGTACCTGAGGACCAGCATTCCCGACGTCTATGCCGCAGGAGACTGTGCTGAAGCGACGCAGCTCGTAACGGGCAAAAAAGTCTATATCCCGCTGGGAACAACGGCCAACAAGCAGGGAAGACTGGCCGGTGAGAATGCCGCCGGTATGAACAACGCCTTCGAGGGAATCGTCGGAACGGCGGTAACGAAGATCTTCGATCTCGAAGTGGCTCGCACGGGCCTCGCACCCCTCGAGGCCGAAAGGGAAGGTATCGATCACTTCGTGTCGACGATCACGGGCAGATCGCGCAGCAGCGCATACCCTGAGGGCAAACCGATCACGGTAACCTACGTTGTCGAGAGGGGATCGGGAAGACTCCTTGGCGCCCAGATGGCAGGGGCCGAAGGCGTTGCCCACAGGATCGATACCCTCGCAGCGGGACTGTACAACAGGATGACAATCGCGGATATTGCCCGCCTCGACCTCGCCTACGCGCCTCCTTTCGCCACCGTATGGGACCCCATTCTGGTTGCAGCCAATGTTGCCTTGAAAACATTGCAAAGAGGAACGTAACTATAGTATATAATTGTTAGTCACTCATTATAGGGACGGCAGCCAACGGAATCCACGAATCCATAACCCGGGAGAGGTCAGAATGCTGCACCACATGTTGTCATCGGTTCAGGAACGTATAGCCATGATAGAGAAATCTCAGTGGGGTGAGGGTTTGAGCCACGATTCCATGGAGCGGTTCGCGCAGTACCTCTATCTCGCCAAAGCCCAGCCGAATGAATCCATCTTCAATGAAGGCGCCATCGAGCCCTACATGTGTTTCGTTGCAGACGGACTGGTAAAGGTCACGAAGGGCGATTCGAAAAAAAACGTAAAGACCATCTGCGAGATCGGTCCCGGCAGGACCGTCGGGGAAATGAGCATAATAGACGGTTTGCCCCGGTCCGCGTCGGCAGTGGCGGTTGAAGAAACCGTCGTCCTTGTCCTCACAAAGGAAAATTTCGAGCTCTTAATAAATGATAATCCCAAACTCGGCGTAGCCCTCTTCCAGAGGCTGGCCCAGATGATAAGCCACAGGCTCCGCGTCTCGGACTGGATGCTGGTGGAATACATATACGAATCATAGAAACCGGTTTCGGTTTTCGGGCACAAGATAGAACATAGAAGTTACGATCTTTCCGCACAGTCTTCGCATTGCCTTCCGCACCGTACGAAGTCTTGATTCTCATTCCCGCGTTATGATGCATCATTCCTAAGTCTTTGTTCGTCATTCCTGGGTCTTTGTTCGTCATTCCGGCGAAGGCCGGAAACCAGGAAGAACTTTCACACGACGGTAAGCACACGTATGCGAGGCACCATGTGGCGTTGATGGAGAACAGTTAGATGTCCTTTCGCCTGATAGTTCCGTATTCGTAGTCTCTCCTGGATATGATGGCTGACAACGGAGATAAAGTGGCCTGCTCCTTAGTTGTCGTGGGTTATACTTTAGAGTGGTAAAGCCAAAGTACAGAGCCAAAATAAGGAGGCAGGCCAATGAAAGATTCTATCACAATCGTCGGGATGGATGTGCACAAAAACTCTATCAGCATCGCCCTG
>DIFE01000063.1 GCA_002418985.1 Deltaproteobacteria bacterium UBA5756 | reverse complement strand
CCCTATTTTAACCGGACAGTACTGATTACATACCCATAAAATCAAGCGATATCAAGGCATTCGGCGCAAACGATGTCTTACCCCTGTTGCACTTGCGGATTTCGTTGCTATAATTCGTATATGTTGTCAGGGCGGAGATGACTTCAGGGGTTTGTCTCCTCCGACTAAGATACACCGACAGACTTTTTTCGCTGGATGTGCAAAACCAGTATACCGGAGGCCGGTGATGGCCATGAATACCGGCGGGGTGCGCGATATCCAGGCTTTGAAAGTCTGCATAAGGGGAGAACAATGGACGATTCCGGTACGATCGGAAGACATGCTGTCCAACCGGAAACAGCGGCATCATCATATGGACCGGAGACTCATGAAGTCCTGGAACAACGGGTCAGGCAGCGTACGGCCCGATTGTCCGAATTGAACGAACTGCTCAAACGGGAGATCACGGAAAGAAGAAATATCGAAGCCGCCTTGCAGGATTCACACGAACGGTTACGCCATCTCAGCATCCACCTGCAGAAGATACGGGAAGAGGAACGCACGACACTTTCGCGAGAACTTCACGATGAATTCGGGCAGGCCCTGACGGGAATGAAACTCGATGTCAGCTGGATAAAGAGAAGGCTGCCGGAAAACGAAGGAGTCATTCTGGAAAGATTGAACTCCGTGCTCGCTGCCCTTGACCGCACCATCATAACAGTCCAGCAGATGTCGGCAAGATTGAGACCCGTGGCCCTCGACGACTTCGGCCTGAGAGATGCAGTAGAACTCGCTGTAAGAGACCTTACCAAAAGAACGAATATTCTATGCCGTATAATCTCCGAACCATATAAAATAGGGCTCAACGACACTATTTCCACAGGAGCTTTTCGTATCCTTCAGGAGTCGCTCACAAACGTGGTGCGCCATTCGCGCGCACAGGACGTCACAATATCACTGAAAAAAAAGAAGGGTATCTTTACCATGGAAATAAGCGATAATGGCAAAGGCATCACAAAGAAAGAGCTTGTGGATCCGAGATCCATCGGCCTGACGGGCATGCACGAGCGGGCGCATGCAATGGGTGGAACCCTGACCATTATGGGAGTCCGGGGAAAAGGCACAACAGTCACCCTTACGGTTCCGCTCCGCCCGGTCAGTGCTTCGCACAAGGAGGGATAGGCAGATGTTGCGAGTCATTATCGCCGACGACCACCCCGTGGTATTGAAAGGTCTCAAGGAGATACTCCAGGAGCATTTCACCGATATGATATTCGATGAGGCACGCAGAGGCTATGAACTGATCAACAAAATTCATCACAATGATTACAACCTGGTCCTGCTGGATATTTCTCTTCCCGATATAAACGGCCTCGAAGCTCTGAAAGAGATCAAGAAGAAACGGACGAGGCTCCCCGTTCTGATAGTCAGCATGTATCCCGAGGAACAATACGCGGTGCGTTCCATAAAGGCTGGGGCGCAGGGCTATATTACGAAACGGAGCGCATCGGAAGAGCTGGTCGCCGCGGTAAACAAGATCCTTTCGGGGAAGAGATATGTCAACCCGGCGTTTGCAGAGCAGATGGTTCTGGATTTTGAATCCGATACGGAAGCCTCCCCGCACGAGAAGCTTTCCATTCGCGAACTCCAGGTAATGAAGATGGTCGCGAGCGGACTGACGAACAAGGAGATTGCCGAACAGCTCCACCTCAGCATAAATACCGTCCGAACGTACCGGGTCAGAATTCTCGAAAAAATCTCCGTCAAGAAGACCAACGAATTGATCTGGTATGCCGTGAAATACGGTCTCGTGGAGTAATCTTTCCACCGGCCGCAACTTTTTTCCCTTCCAAAAACAGCAGCACGCCAAAGCCTGCTGTCCCCGGCCCATCGCGACAAAAAACGATGACACGACATTTTACAAAACTACTACAAAATAAATAGCGCTTCTGCGACAGACACGACCGGGTTCTTATTATAGAGTTGTACAGGTGATCTTGAGTGAAGTTTTCGTCAGGCTGCCATGCGTCATCAATTCCTTGAAAGGTGTTTCCTGGCAATGACTGAAAAGAATCACAAGAAGAGGGTGACATTCAAACTTTACGCACCCTCGGCGCATGAAGTCTTCATAGCACGAAGCTTCAATAACTGGCGCAAGACCGCACGCCCCCTCAGGAAATGTAAGGATGGAACCTGGAGAACCACGATAAACCTCAACCCCGGGATCCATGAATACCGTTTTATCGTTGACGGCGTCTGGTGCGGCGATCCCAATACCCCGGCACGGCGGGTCAACCAGATCGGAATTTTTAACTGCGTCGTATGGGTGTAAGGGATGCCGCTTATATAGCAAAGGGCCCGAAAGGGCCCTTTGTCTTATCCTTGTTCACAACAACAGGCTGACAGGAAATCTTAAAAGAAGTACCAGGCTGCGAGCCTGTACTGGTTTATGGTGCCGCTGCCATCGGCAAAGCCGGCCCCGGTGCCCGTACCCTGGCCCTTGCCGTTGAAACTGTTGAACATCGTCATCCACTCTATTCCGAACCTGATGGCCTTGTTCGCATCCCAGAGAAGGTTGACGGCATACGTTTGTGACATGTTGATCCGGTCACGCGCTACCGCGCTGTTGGTGCGTGCCCATTCGCTGTAGTTGTACTTCAAGTAGCCGTACAGGCCGTTGAGCGACACATTGTTGGTGAGCCACCATGACGCCTGCGCGAAAAGACCGAAGAGCGTCGGTGCGGCCGCATCGTTTCCCGGTCTCAGGTAGGCACCATAACTGGGAGTGCTCATCCATTTGTTCCCGGCCACATTCTGGCCGATGAAAAAGTTGCCGTTAAGAAGAACGGACATTGCTTTGTTGCCCTGTTTCTCGGGAACGATCGGTACGGAGTACCTGAACGCGGACACCCAGGCATTGATCGTATCGTCTTTGTAGTTCGCCGCATTGACCGGATCGACGTAGGTTTCTTTGTCCCTGCCATAGTACGCACCGAGGGCGAACTTCAGGTTGTGGGGGCCGATCTTGCCGCAGCGGTCCGTCCAGTATGCAATCTCGCTCTGAAGTCCGGGCCAGTTGCTTCTGGCATAACCGTCATTGAACTGACGGGTTCCGTCCGACCAGTCTGTTGCGCCGGTAATACCGACCATCGCGTTAAATTCCTTGGTGAAGAAATACCGCAAAGCCATCTGGGGAGTCCTGATACCCCTCAAGTACTGGTTGAAATCGCTGGTGCCGAGCCATGTCCCGTAGTAGGGCATGCCCCACTGCTGCCAGTTCTGGCCGATCATCAACTCCGCCGAGGTCCAGTTAAATTTCATGAAAGCGTGTCTCAGCTGGAATCCACCATACTGGTTGCCTGTCGTTACACCGCGGAAGTCGCCTTCGATGAAGGCACTTGTCCTGGCGCCCCACAGATCGGGACCCTTGATGAGAAAGTTGAAACGGGTCTCACCACCGCTCTGGAAGGTGTTGCCATACTCGTCTGCCAGAACTGATCGTGTGGATGAGCTCTTCCTGAACGCGGAACCTGCGTCTGCACTGGTATTCTGAGATGAATAACCGAGGTCGTATTTCACGAAACCACCGAAAGTAACGTCGTATCTGCTCGATACGCTGCCCGCATTACCCAGTGCCGGAACAATAAGAGAAATTACAAATAGGGCCAATAAGAGTTTCTTCATTCCTGCCTCCTTCAAAATTATTCATATGGTAGAACAATAGTACTCATCATACCTTATAGGTTTACATACGTGTATATTACCGTCTTCCTTATCATTATGTAGTACTATAGTCGTCCTACCTATATGATATATAGCTATTGTTATGTATCATATTACACAACGATGAGTCAAGATCAGTTTTTTACGGAGTGTCGGGGTGCGGCGGGGTCAACCAGGGATTGTCTCAGGGTCCCGGAGTCTCGAGGAGCCGGCTCTTCCTACCACGTATACCGCAGGCCAAGGGTTCCCCAGTGCCGGGTGCTGTCTTCAGAGAAGCTGCCGTCATAGGTAAGGTGGAAGTCCATATTGTCTTTCGTCCGCCATGTAAGTGTGAAGCCCGGGGCGAAGCTGTTCCTTTCCGGCCTGTCGGCCCTGACGGTGAAGGCGCTTGTGGGATAGCCACAGAAGGAGGCCTCAAGCACGTGATCGTTTTTCGAGAACTCATGATCCCAGCGCATCCTGACCTCGGGGGTTACACTGCCTGATGAAACCGTGTAGTCCTTCCTCAGCCTGACGCCCAGGGAACCCACGAGGGAGGAGGTGCGGCCGGCGTCCACGTCGAGGTTCATCGCCCCGGCGTCTCTCTCCTGAAAGCCGTTGCGCATCAGGCTCGCGCCCGTCAGGGATACCATGGGGATGACGTCCACGGGCGCGGCGGCTATCCGGTACCCCGCCTCCGCGTATCCCCCCAATGTGTGGCCGCCGTAGGCAACGTTGGCCCTCCTTGCGATCTGGCCGAAGGATATGCCTCTCGTGGTATCGTAGCGGTTGTACCCGTACGCCGCAACGGAGCTCACATACCAGGGGTCGTTCCTGTATATGCCGTAGAGGGCGCCCTGGTAGCTCGATATGGTGGCCTTGTCGGGGAGTTCCTTCATGTGGGCCCTCGTGGAGGAGTACCCCAGCGAAATGCCGAGAAGGAGGGAATCGGCAACCTGTCTGTCGAGCCCGGCCATCATGCCCGATGTATCGTAACCGTAGCGCGACGATATGTCATCGGCCCGTCTGTCCCCCGTACTGCCGTATCCCTGCGCCCACAGGCCCGACGAAGGGGACCTCTCCCCTTGTGCTCTGCCCAGGGCCGCAATAAGGGCGCCGGCCGTATCGCTCGCTGCATCACCGCCCAGGGCAAGCATGCCGGAGCGTCCCGCGAATGGCGATGAAAAACGATCTGTCATGAAACTCTTTGTCCTTTCCGCAATCGTGCCGATGTAGGTGTTGAAAGAGGAGAATGTTACCCCGGTAAGGGCACTGTGGGTAAGTCCGCCCATCTGGTCGTAGGCTCCCCTGGCACCGGATGGGCTAAGATAGAGAAGGGTGTTGATGATGTCCTCCATGTCTCCCCTGGCCGACAGCGCTATGCGGTCCAGCGCTGAGGCGACGGCCTTTTGGTTGCCGGTGTATGCCACGGCGGAGAAATCGGTGGAGTTGCGGGCGAGAAGGAGGTAGACGTGCGTGGCGTCGTAACTCAAGGAAGGGGTCAGAAAGGCAAGGTTGCTCGTGACATCCGCGAATGTCCCCGCGACACTTCCGGCGGTGAGGATGGTATAGGGCGTCCTCAGCCTGAAAATGCCTGATTCAGCCATAACCGCCACGGTGCCCCCGTTGAGGGTCGCGGTGCCCCCAACATTGAGTTTGTCGGACTGCCCTTCCTCGTTTACCTCTACCTGGTATACCGAGCCCGCGTTTTGCGTATAATTACCGGCGATGCTGATGGTGCCGATGGAGTTGCCCGGGGCGATGGTGCCCTTGTTTATGACATTGGCATTGATCGTGCTGTTGCCCTTGAGGGTGCCTGCCACCGAGATGATCACGGGGCTTGCAAGGCTGCCGGTCACCGAGAGCGAACCTGCATCGATCGTGGTCGTCCCGGTATAGGTGTTGGCGCCGGAAAGGGTGAACGTTCCGGTGCCTATCTTAACGAGAGAACCCGTTCCGCTGATCGTGCCCGCATAGATGGTGCTTGAGGCGTCGCCTGTGGTAAGCGTACCCGTTCCGAGGGTCACATTGCCTCCCGTAGTTCCGCCTCCGGCAAGGGAACCTATGGTCTGGTCGAAATTGTTGAGGTCAAGCCCTGCCCCGGCTGTATTCGCCAGAGTGACCGCTGTTGAAGTACCCAGGGCGTTGGCAACCCCCGCACCGAGGATACCTCCATTTATCGTCGTTTTTCCGGTATAGGTATTGCCGCCTGTCAAGGTGAGCGTGCCGGCACCGGCCTTCGTGATCCCCCCTGTTCCCGTCATGTCACCCGACATAGTCAAATTGTTGCCGCTCGTATCAAAGGTGCCGCCTCCCGCATTGAGGGTAACGTCCCTGGCGCTCGCAAAACCGTTTGTTATCCGGAGGGTACCCCCTCCGAAGGTAAGCTGTCCCAATACATTTCCGAGGTTGCCGTTGCTGCCCACGCTGATCGTGCCTTCGTTAATGACGGTTCCGCCCGAGTAGGTGCTGGCACCGGAGAGGGTGAACGTGCCGGTGCCGGTCTTGACAAGGGAGCCCGTGCCGCTGATGACTCCGGCATAGGTGGTGGTTGAATCGTTGCCTGTCGTGAGTGTACCCGAGCCAAGAGTCACACTGCCTCTCGTCGTCGTTCCGCCCCCGGCAAGAGAACCGATGGTGAGGTCAAAGTTGTTGAGATCGAGTGAGGCCCCGACCGTATTCGCCAGGGTGACCGCCGTCGTGGTACTTAAAGCATTATTTACCCCCGCACGGAGGATGCCCGCGCTTATTGTGGTTGCCCCGGTATACGTGTTCGTACCGGAGAGAGTGAGCGCTCCCGCACCCGTCTTGGTAAGGGCGCCGGACCCTGTCATGTCTCCGGCATAGGTGCCTGCCGCCGTCTGATTGAAGGTTACGAGCGCGTTGTTGGTGATGGAACCCTGAAGGCTGGTGGAATTGCCCGTGATGCCTCCCGCGCTCACTGTCGTACCGCCGGTATAGGTGTTTGCACCGGTGAGGGTGAGAGTACCGGTGCCTGCTTTCGTTATACCCCCGGCACCTGATATCGCTCCCGAGATGGTGTCTGCGGCATTGTTCACGGTGATCTGCCGCACGGCGCCGCCGAGATCCATCGGCCCCGATAATGTGAGGGCGCCGGTCCCTCCCGAGGCCCGGCCGAGGGTAATGTCACCGTTTATGACAGTGCTATTCGAAACTGTCCTGGCCGTGGTGGAGGAGGAAGCGAGGGTGCCGTCGGCGAGGGTCAGCGTTCCTGTTCCGAGGGCGGCGTTGTTACCCACAAGAAGGGTTCCCGTCGCAAGCGTCGTACCGCCCGAGTAGGTGCTGGCCCCGGAGAGGGTGAGAGTGCCGGTGCCCGTCTTGACGAGAGAGCCGGTGCCGCTGATGACTCCGGCATAGGCAGTGCTCGAGTCATTGCCCGTCGTGAGTGTGCCTGTTCCCAGGGTTACACTGCCCCCCGTTGTTCCGCCTCCGGCCACGGAACCGATGGTGAGGTTAAAGTTATTGAGGTCGAGTGCGGCGCCTGCTGTATTCGCCAGGGTGACCGCCGTCGTGGTACTTAAAGCATTATTTACCCCTGCGCGGAGGATGCCCGCGCTTATTGTGGTGGCCCCGGTATAGGTGTTGGTGCCGGAGAGGGTGAGCGCGCCTGTGCCCGTCTTGGTAAAAGCGCCCGTGCCTGTCATATCACCGGCATAGGTGCCTGCCGCCGTCTGATTGAAGGTTACGAGCGCGTTGTTGGTGATGGAACCCTGAAGGCTGGTGGAATTGCCCGTGATGCCTCCCGCACTCACCGTCGTGCCACCCGAATAGGTGTTTGCACCGGTGAGGGTAAGAGTGCCGGTACCTGCCTTCGTTATACCCCCGGCACCTGATATCGCTCCCGAGATGGTGTCCGCGGCATTGTTCACGGTGATCTGCCGCACGGCACCGCCGAGGTCCATAGCCCCCGACAATGTGAGGGCACCGGTCCCTCCCGACGCCTGGCCGAGGGTAATATCTCCGTTTATGACGGTACTGTTCGCAAGTGTTCTGGCTGTGGTGGAGGAGGAAGCGAGGGTGCCGGTGTCGAGGGTCAGTGTTCCTGTTCCCAGGGCGGCATTGTTACCCAGAAGAAGAGTTCCCGAGGCAAGCGTCGTTCCCCCTGAATAGGTGCTGGTGCCGGAGAGAATGAACGTGCCCGTGCCGGTCTTGACGAGAGAGCCCGTGCCGCTTATGACCCCCGCGTAGGACGTATTTGAATCGTTGCCTGTCGTCAGCGTACCTGAGCCAAGAGTTACACTGCCTCTCGTCGTCGTTCCACCCCCGGCAAGGGAACCGATGGTGAGATCATAGTTATTGAGGTCGAGTGAGGCCCCCACGGTATTCGCCAGCGTGACCGCCGTTGTGGTACTCAAAGCGTTATTGACCCCTGCGCGGAGGATGCCTGTGCTTATTGTGGTATTTCCCGTATAGGTGTTGGTACCGGAGAGGGTGAGCGCGCCTGCGCCTGTCTTGGTGAGGGCGCCGGTCCCTGTCATATCGCCGGCATAGGTCCCTGCGGCGGTCTGGTTGAAGGTGACGAGTGTGTTGTTGGTGATGGAACCCTGAAGGCTGGTGGAATTGCCCGTGATGCCTCCCGCGCTTACCGTCGTGCCGCCGGTATAGGTGTTGGCGCCGGTGAGGGTGAGCGTGCCGGTGCCTGTCTTGACGAGAGAACCCGTTCCGCTGATCGCGCCGGCATAGGTGGTGCTCGAGGCGTTGCCTGCCGTGAGCGTACCCGAACCCAGGGTGACATTGCCTCCCGTCGTTCCGCCCCCGGCAAGGGAGCCGATGGTCTGGTCGAAATTGTTGAGATCAAGCCCTGCCCCGGCGGTATTCGCCAGCGTGACCGCCGTTGTGGTGGACAAAGCGTTGTTGGCCCCGGCGCGGAGGATACCCGCGCTTATTGTGGTATTTCCCGCATAAGTGTTTGTACCTGAGAGGGTGAGCGCGCCCGCACCTGTCTTGGTGAGGGCACCCGTGCCCGTCATGTCGCCGGAATAGGTCCCTGCGGCGGTCTGATTGAATGTAACGAGGGCGTTGTTGGTGATGGAGCCCTGAAGACTGGTGGAATTGCCCGTGATGCCCCCTGTGCTCACCGTCGTGCCGCCTGTATAGGTGTTGGCCCCGGTGAGGGTGAGAGTGCCGGTGCCCGTCTTAACGAGGCCCCCTGTGCCGCTGATCGCGCCGGCATAAGTGGTGCTCGAGGAGTTGCCTGCCGTGAGTCTGCCCGAACCGAGGGTAATATTGCCTCCCGTTGTTCCGCCTCCGGCAAGGGAACCGATGGTCTGGTCGAAATTGTTGAGGTCGAGCCCTGCCCCGGCGGTATTGGCCAGGGTGACCGCTGTTGCAGTACCCAGGGCGTTGGTTACCCCAGACCGGAGGATACCCGCGCTTATTATCGTCGTCCCCGTATAGGTATTGGCACCGGAAAGGGTGAGCGTTCCGACGCCGGCCTTCGTGATCCCGCCTGTCCCTGTCATGTCATCGGAATAGACGCCTTCCGCCGCCTGATTGAAGATGACCCGTGCGTTGTTGGTAATGTTTCCCTGAATGCTGGTGGAATCACCCTGAAGGTTGCCCGCGCTTACCGTCGTACCGCCCGAATAGGTGTTGGCGCCAGTGAGGGTGAGCGTGCCGGTGCCCTTTTTGACGAAACCCCCCGTGCCGCTGATAATCCCGGCATAGGTGGTGCTCGAGGCATTGCCTGCCGTGAGCGTACCCGAACCGAGGGTAATATTGCCTCCCGTTGTTCCGCCTCCGGCAAGGGAACCGATGGTCTGGTCGAAATTGTTGAGGTCGAGCCCTGCCCCGGCGGTATTGGCCAGGGTGACCGCTGTCGTGGTGCTCAAAGCGTTATTGACCCCTGCGCGGAGGATGCCTCCGTTTATTGTCGTTGCCCCGGTATACGTGTTTGTGCCGGAGAGGGTGAGCGCGCCGTCACCCGTCTTGGTGAGGGCGCCTGTGCCCGTCATATTGCCCAGCATGGTCAGGTCGTTGCCGTTTGTATCGAAGGCACCGCCCCCGCCATTGAGGGTAACGTTCCTGGCACTGGTAAAACCGTTTGTGATCTGCAGGGTGCCCCCACCTCCGAAGGTAAGCTGTCCCGATGCATCGCCGAGGTTGCCGTCGCTGTCCACAACGATCTTCCCCGCGTTGACGGTCGTCCCGCCCGAGTAGGTGTTTGCCCCGGAAAGGGTAAGTGCACCCGTGCCGGATTTCGTGATACCCCCCGTTCCTGATATCACCCCGGAGATGGTGTCCGCGGCATTGTTAACGGTGATCTGCCGCATGGCGCCGCCGAGATCCATCGCCCCCGATAATGTGAGCGCGCCCGTCCCTCCCGACGCCCGGCCGAGTATGACATTTCCACCGACAACTATATTGTTCGCCAGTGTCCTTGCCGTTGTGGACGAAGAAGCCAGGGTGCCGCCGTCGAGCGCCAGGGAACCCGTCCCGAGGGCAGCATCATCACCGAGGAGAAGTGTTCCGGAAGAAAGAGTGGTACCACCCGTATAGGTATTCGCCCCGGAAAGGGTAAGTGCACCCGTGCCGGATTTCGTGATACCCCCCGTTCCTGATATCACCCCGGAGATGGTGTCCGCGGCATTGTTAACGGTGATCTGCCGCATGGCGCCGCCGAGATCCATCGCCCCCGATAATGTGAGCGCGCCCGTCCCTCCCGATGCCTGGCCGAGTATGAAATTTCCACCAACAACGCTGTCGTTCGCCAGTATCCTTGCTGTTGTGGACGACGAAGCGAGAGTGCCGCCGGAGAGGGTCAGCGTGCCCGTTCCCAGGGCGGCGTTGTTCCCCACGCGAAGGGCTCCCGAGGAAAGGGCCGTGCCGCCGCTATAGGTATTGGCGCCACTGAGGGTCAGCGTGCCGGTCCCCGTCATGGAAAGGGAGCCCGGCCCGGTACCGATCACACCCGATATATTTGTGTTGCCTGTACCTCCCAGCGTAAGGTTTCGTCCTGCCCCTGATACAGCACCGCTTACCGTAAGCGTGGTGACGCCTGCGCCGTTATTCGTCGCCGTCCATGTTTGATCGGCAGCGAGGAAGATCCCCTCGCTGATCGTGTAGGTGCGGGAGGTGATACCGGGGATTGCCGCGTTGATGCCGCCTGCTCCTATCGTCAGAGTCCCTGCGCCTGCCGCAACGGTAAAATTACTGTCGCGGTTAAAGATAAGCCCCAGAAAGCTGACATTCGTATTGATCGTGGCCCTTGTGCCGCCCGTTCCGAACGTTACCGTCTGAGTGCCGTCGAATGGAGGGTTAACATTGTCGTTCCAATTATTGGCGGTATTGATGTTTGTGTTAGCCCCCGCGCCATCCCAGACAGTCCCCGCATGAACAGTCATGCAAGGCAGGAGAACCGAAAGAAGGATGGCAATAATCGCGGGTTTCTTTTTCATATAGGCTTCATCGATTATCTCTAATCTTCTGTTGTCGCAAACTGTTGAGTGTCTTGGATGTCCGGGCTCTTATCCAGTAATCCATGCAGGGTGGGAGGTGATACGCTACTGCTATTATACGCGACAACAGACAGGGAAAACTAATTCGCAACGTCGCGCCTCCGCTTATCTTCCACAAGCTCTTTCCCTGCGGCCGTCACTATTTCCACTATTGTTCTATATTTTCAACAACATTACAAGCAAAATCTAACACGACGATTGCCCCATCAGCGGATGCGGGCGGCCTTGTCAAGGAGGTCGGCGGCCCATTGGTTCAGACTCTTCCCTGAGGCTCTCGCCCGAAGAAAATAATTGTTTACAAATTAGAAGTTACTTTCTAATATGTAATAATGGTAGCAAGAGAGCTGGCAACGGTCATTTCCAACAGGCTTCGGTCCTTCCCCGCCGTGGCCATACTGGGGCCGCGTCAGGCGGGGAAAACCACCCTTGCCAAAACCCTTTCGACAAACTATTACGATCTTGAGATCGAGGCGGACCGTCTCAAAGCCGATCTTCGCTGGGACAGCATTGCGGCATCCGACAGACTGGTGGTCTTCGACGAGGCTCAGAGCTATCCCGACGTTTTTCCAAGAATCCGGAGCGCGATAGACAGCAGGTGGGAAAAGAAAGGCAGGTTCCTGCTGCTGGGCTCCGTGTCTCCTGGCCTCATGAAGGAAGTGTCCGAATCGCTGGCGGGTCGTATAGCCTTGTGCGAGCTTGCCCCCTTTTCCATAACGGAGATTGGCAAGACCAAAGATGATCAGCTGTGGCTGAAAGGTGGATATCCAGACGGAGGAATACTGCACGCAAAGAATTATCCAGTCTGGCAAAGCAACTATCTCGATCTTCTCTCCATGCGCGACCTTCCCATCTGGGGTTTGCCCGCTGAACCGCCGGCCACCAGGCGTTTCTTTTCCATGCTCGCCGTCGGCCACGGGAACCCGTGGAACGCCAGCCAGATGGGGAAGAGTCTTGGTGTTTCCTACCACACGGCGACATCATACCTGAATTATCTCGAACAGGCGTATCTCGTGAGAAGGGTGCACCCATACCATGACAACCTGAAGAAGCGGCTGACAAAAAGCCCGAAGGTCTACTGGCGGGACAGTGGCCTCCTTCACAGCCTCCTTCGCATCAGCTCATTTGACGATCTCATTTCCCACCCCCATGTCGGTGCAAGCTGGGAAGGATGGGTCATCGAGCAGATCCTGACTTTTCTCAACAACAGAAGCATTCAATACGACGGCCCTTATTATTTGAGAACGAATGACGGCTACGAGATAGACCTGATTATTACCTTTTCGGGGACCACGTATGCCATGGAGATCAAGCTCACTTCATCTCCGTCTCCGTCAGACATGCAACGCCTGAACAAAACCGCCGCCCTGATCGGAACCCCAACCAGAGTCCTCATCTCAAGGTCCACCGATCACATCCAGAGCGACAACCAGCTTTCAACAAATCTAAGGATGTTCCTGGAATATCTGAAAGAGAAATAGGGGGATAATGGATGCAAGATTATGGATCTCCCGCTACCCTGCAATTAAAAAGACAGAAAAGAAAAAGGCCTGTCCCACGTTTATCCCGCATCAGGGGAGAGGGCGTCCCGGAAGTACGCCTTTGAGGTCTGACACTCTATTAATGGGTTGAATGTTTCGCCGGGTTGGAGGAAAATGAGAGTGCTTAAGTGCATTTTTTTCGGAAAGAGGGGGATTGACATGCCAGCAGGTTATGCCCATTTGATGATCACCGACAGGTCTCTGAACGGATATGGCAATAATAACAATGTTGAAGCAAAGCTTCGCGCCGAGGCGCTGACGAGATCGCACTTCGTTCGTTTAGGCTCGGTGGGACCCGACTACCCTTACCTTGCTCTTCTCCAGCCAGGTCAAAAGATATGGGCCGATCATATGCACTACGACTTCACCGGAGACCTCATCGTCACCGTTGCAAAAAAACTTTTGGAACGCGCAAAAAAGGGGTTTGATAACGAATCGTTCGCCATACCCTTTTGCTGGTTCCTGGGCTATCTGTCTCACGTAACAGCGGATCTCGTCGTGCATCCCGTTGTAGCCAACATCGTAGGACCATACAAGGGAAACGAAAAAGAGCACAGGCACTGTGAGATGATCCAGGATGTCTTCATCTACAACAAGGTCCGAAACGGAGCGGAAATAGAACACAGCCAGCTGATCAAACTCCTGAACAATTGCTCGGCCCCCGGGGACGATGACAAAATACATCCCCTGCTTCGCCAGTTCTGGGATGAAACCCTGGGCGTTCATTTCCCGGAAGATCACAAAAACCACCATCCCGATATCGACAAGTGGCACGATGAGTTCGAGGACTGGCTGGGAATGGCGGGAAGACCGACTTTTGTCGGAAGGCTGATCGATTCGGGACACAAGTTTACGTATAAGACAAGCACCCGGATAACGGCCGCGGAAAGGAAATCTTTCCTCGATGATCTTCTGCTCCCCGACGGGAAGAAGGGCAACTACGAAACAGGCGTGTTCCCCAGGGCCGTGCAGCACGTATCCGACAAGTGGGTTTCGTTTTCAAAAGGGCTTTCCGGCGGCAACCTTGATCCATTCATTTCCGGTATCTCGAACTGTGATCTCGATACGGGAAAGGACATCGCAACTTCTAAACTGGTATACTGGTGATCGCCATGAAAAGAAAAAGCTTTCTCTCGCTGACATCCCTGACGGTGATCTTCCTGGTTGTCTCATGCTATTCGGGACAATCCCAGGTAGCCAACCTGGATGACTGTCTCGTAGATTTCTCCCAGAAGATCAAGGGCCACCAACTGCGGCAAGGCGCCCTACCCCCTGACCTCAATACCGAAAAGTTCTTCTCCATCCTCGAGACATACTATCAGGACAGGGAGTGCCTGGAAAATGTGATAGCCTACCCCGTTCGCGTAACGATAGAAGACAACAGCTACGTATTGATCCTGTGCGATAAAGAGTCAAAATTCGTCCACTACAAAGACCTCGGCAAAACCACGGATTTTGTGGATTTCCCGTACTATCGTCAACAGAAGCTGGTGCCTTGCGACAATAACTGAACGCTTTGCGAAAACCTGCGTAACCGGAAATAGTACCTGGAGGACAGGACGCAGAGAAAGGCGTTTCAGAAGCAGAAGACTGTCTCACGTTTATCCCGTAACAAACGGGACCCGTTCTCCCGCCCTTAGGCGGGGTCACTGGAGTCACAAAAGAGAGCATAGAGAGGAAGCCTGAAAAGATTGCGTCCAGATCCGGAGAAGACGCGGATCAGGCCGCATTTGCATCCCGCTGTGCGGAGATAATGAATGACTGTCTTTCTTTTTAACGAATGTCCCCTTCGCTGCCCTCAGCTGTTTCGCACCGAAAAGCAAGGGGTTTGCGAAACACCTTTAACATATTGATATTACAACTGACACATGGTATACGATTCATTATGCGAAACACTTTGGGAAAAGGAGGCTCTATGCCCGGGCTCTCGGAAAGAAAGCGCATCCTGAACGCAATCGGAGGGCTGCCCCCTCCTGAGGTTGTCAACAATGAGTGGCTCTATATTCTGAAGGAAGAGACGCGAAACTCCATATTGATCGAAGGCGTGTTTGTTTCCGAGAACGAGCTTGAGGAAGTCCTGGCCAGGGGCAAACCCATGAAGAAGAGCCAGACAGAAGCCTTCAATTATTACAGAACGGCGAAATATTTCTACGAACTCGCCTTTCAGGGTCTGCAGACAGGGGAATTCATGCTCAATCTCGCCATCGTCAGGCAGATCAATAAAATGCTTCTTGAAGGCATCGATGGGAATGGCGGAACATTCAGAAAGGGGGATATCAAGATCGCCGGCGCAAAAATATCTCCGCCCCCCGGGATTGATATCAATGAGTGGATGAAGGTCCACAAACAATACATCCTCGATCACAGGGAAACCCCCGGGGACACCGCCACCATGCGTGAAATAGCAGTACAGCACATTCTCTTCGAAGCGATACATCCTTTTTCTGACGGAAACGGAAGGACCGGAAGAATAGTGACAAACTATCTCCTCGTCTCCCGGGGCTTTCCCCCGATCATCCTGAAAGGCGATGACGCATCAAAGGACAGGTACTATCGCGCACTGGAAGCCGGAGACCAGGCTCTACGCAAAACAACGAAAGATTTTCCGGGCCCCGAAAAGGCCTCCGCGATACTCCCGACGATCAATTCCACCCCCATGGAAGACATGATCCTCGAGGCGTCCAGAACAACACTCGATAGGATGATCATCAGCATCCTTGAAACGAGAGGAGATATAGCCCTCAAGCCCGCGAAGGACGTGGCATACGCCCTCGGGTTTGCGTCCGACAGCATGAGGACTCTCATAAACAGGGGAAAATTCGTGGCGGTAAAGCGCGGAAAAGACTGGTTCACCCACGAAAAACTGGAAGTGGAAACGCTGGCGAAAACATTCATTGCGGTCCCGCAGGGACACTGAGAGGGTCAAACCCATGACACACATCATCATCCTCAGAAACGGCGAAACGCTTTCCGGGCAAGTGACCAACAAGGAATTCTCTATCAAGACAAGCTACGCGGAACTCAAGTTCAAAAGAAATGAAATAGTACACATCCATTTTCAAAACCCACCCCAATTCACCCAGGACGAAATGCTGCTTCTGGCTTCTGACGTTCTAAAGGGCGTTGTGTCTCCAGCTACCATAACGATCAAGCTTTCGTCTTCGGGCCAAACAGAACTGAGCAAGGACAAGATACATACGATAATGTTTCTGGACAGCATTTAATGATTTTAGACCTCAGAAACCACCTGCAACAATAGAACCTGGGGTAAGGTCTTGAAATATCAGTTTTTTACAGTTGGCGGACATGCCCATGCTCATCCTCCGGAGGCGCAAGAAAGAATGGGTTGAGTGTTCCGCCGGCCTGGAGGAAAATGCGGGTACTGAAGTGGATTTCCTGATGGCCCCCTGGGTAACCCCATGTGACTACGGCCATTTCTGTGAATGGTGAAGTAATCTCAGGATCTGGACGGCGCCGCCGCGGACCCAGTAGATGATAATGAAGGGTGTGCCGGTGACGACCAATTCTCTCGTGTTCACAATCCTTCCGGGCCGGCCCATGCTGGGATGATCCAAAAGATATTCGGCTGCCTCTCTCACTCGTTCCGCCATCCCTTGCGCCGCATCGGGATTATCGTGGGCGATGAACGCCCCGGCGGCCCGGAGGTCTTTGATCGCCTTGACCGTCCACTCCAAGCGCATTACTTTTTCCTACCCCATTTCTTCAGCTCTTTGACAGCATCATTGTGGTCCACCACCCTGCCCGCCTGAGCATCCTCCATCCCTTCCCTGATAGCCCGAACCTGCCATTCCTGGGTAGCGACGAATTCCTCTATCGCCAGGGTAGCCAGATAGGACCTTGACCGGTCAGTGGCTTTCGCCAGATCATTCAATCTTTCCGCCAGGTCACCCGGCATCCTGATGGAGATCATCGACTCCTTCTTCATACGATCACCTCGTGCACTCTGTATCACTTTTATCATACAGTTTATCTCCTTTCTTCCATGGTGTCAAAATCGTTTCCGTATCATTTCCCTCAAACACTACCGCACGCCAATGCCCTCTTGCACCAAACAACTCCTGCAGGAAAAGCTCTTATGCCGCCGAGACCTCAGAAACCACCCTGCGATAGAACCAGCCAGAAAAGAAAAGGACTGTCTCACGCCCGTTCCCCGGCCCTTAAGCGGGGTCACTGGAGGCAATGAAGAAAGTTTGGGGAGGAAACCTTGAAAGAATTGCGTCCAGATCCGGAGAAGACACGGATCAGGCCGCATTTGCATCCCGCTGAGCGGGAGATAAGGAATGACTGTCTCGATGTATCGCAACCAGTAGGGAACATTGGCGAACGTGCAGGGCAATCCAGAGTTTCTTACTTCTAAACGAATGTCCCCGTCGGTTCCTCAACCGTTTCGCACCGAAAAACAAGGGGTTTGCGAAACACCTTTAACATATTGATATTACAACTGACACGTGGTATACGGTTCATTATGCGAAACATTTCGGGAAACGGAGACTCTATGCCCGGGCTCTCGGAAAAAAAGCGCTTCCTGAACGCAATCGAGGGCTTCCTGGCGAAAACATTTATTGCGGTCCCGCAGGGACACTGAGAGGGTCAAACCCATGACACACATCATCATCCTGAGAAACGGCGAAACACTTACCGGTCAGGTAACCACCAGAGAATTCTCCATCAAGACAAGCTACGCGGAACTGACGTTCAAGAAAAACGAGATCGTCCACATCCATTTCGAAAACCCACCCCAATTCACCCAGGACGAAATGCTGCTCCTAACCTCTGACGTTCTCAAGGGCGTCGTATCTCCGGCCACCATCACGATCAAACTCGAAACTTCCGGACAGACGATAAAGCTGAGCAAGGACAAGATACACACGGTAATGTTTCTAGACAGCGTCTGAGGAAAAAGAGACTATCCTCTTTCCAATTGAAATATGTAAGGTCCCTACAGCTGCCCTGCGCCCTGAGGCATAGGACTATGGAGGCACCATCACCGGCTTAGTTTCGCACTTGCCAGACGGTTCAGGCTAACCCCGGATTCGGCTGCTTCTGTTGCGAGCTTGCGATGCACCTAGGGCGGGACACGGACCATAAATCTTCCGCTATAATGCTTGCTCGCTATCGGTTCGGGGATCCGTTCGCCAGTTTCCCGCATATCATTCAGGACATCTTCCACTGCCTTCCGGATACCCCTGAGCGCGGTCTCAGGTGAGTCAGCAAGCCAGCTCAGGCTCGGGAACTCGGCGCAGAGACCTACGTATTCCCCGTCCTCGGCGGACCAGGTGACGCGATATGTATAATGATCATTTTTTAGAGCCATGTTCAGCCTCCAATTTCTCTATGGCCAGAAAATTGCGTCCAGATCCCAGAAGACAGGGATCAGGCCGCATTTACATCCCGTCTGCGCGGGAGATAACGAATGACTGCCTCGATGTATTGCAACCGATAAGAAATATAGGTGAACGTGCGGATGATCCCGGTTTCTTTCTTTTTAACGATGTCCCTCTCGCCCCCTTGCCTTGCTGTCATTGCGGTAGGATGCATGATCTGTGCGCTGGTGGCAACTGTCGCCTGGATTCTTTCAGCAGACTGCGAGAAGAATTTACGGGATTCATACAAATTCCTTCAAGAGCATAAAGATGAAATGGTGGGCCGGCCTTGAGATGACTGTCTCGCCCCGGCATCCTGATGGCTTCCCTAATCTTCTTTTATTCTTTTTTCTGATTGGGGTTGAACCTGATCAATGTCATTTCATCCATCATGCTGAAGTGCCGGTGATTGCTTGTGGCAAACGAAGTCTTCCCGGCAATCGCCGTGGCTGCAATGATGGCGTCAACGGTCCTGAGGCCGTGCGACAGGGCATACGTCTTCAGCAGCGCGATGGCTTTTTCCGATATTGCACCGTCGCAATGAACGACATGTGAAAAGTTCTCGCTGAAAAAG
>DIFE01000129.1:4811-16553 GCA_002418985.1 Deltaproteobacteria bacterium UBA5756 | reverse complement strand
GAGGAAGGTGGTGGTGGAATGACGGAGGAAGAAAGGGCTGGAATGACGGAGGAAGGTGGTGGTGGAATGACGGAGGAAGGTGGTGGTGGAATGACGGGGGAAGAATATGGGGGATTATGCGTTAGTTTGTGACTGTCCGGAAAGAGGTTGACCTTACATTATTTTGGACAGATCAGGGATCAGGCGGATCAGGGATCAGCGGGCGGATTCACATCTTCTTTTGCTTTAGCCTTTAGCCATCCTTATTCCTTTTGCATCCCCTGACCCTTAGTTTCTTGCGGTGCGGGCAGGGTCCCGGTAAGTTCGTCCGCCTTTGCCACCCAGCCGCCGCCCATTGCCTTGTAAAGGTTGACCACTGATATGAAGGTTGAGGCGCTGGTCTGTATGGCGCTCAGTTCGGCAGGGAAGAGCTGCTGCTGCGCGTCAAGTACCGTGAGGTACGGTGTATAGCCGCCATTGTACTGGAGACCTGCGAGTCTCGCATATTCCTTGTAGGCAGCCACTCTTTTCAATTCGGCGGCGAGTTGTTCCTGCAGTTTCCTCCGGGAGATAAGTGCATTTTCGGTATCGGCGAAGGCATTCTGTATGGCCTGCTGGTAGGCATAGAGAGCGGCCTTCTGCTGCGCTTCAGCCTGTCTGAGCTGTCCCAGCAAGCCGCCTCCCGTGAAGATCGGGCCGGTGATGGTGCCGGCGTAATTCCACGCAGCACTTGGCCCGAGGAAGAGGTTTGACAGGTCCTCGCTGGACCAGCCCGCGGCACCGGTCAGGGAGATCCTTGGAAAAAACTGGGCCTTTGCTGCCCCGATCTGCGCATTGGCGGCGATGAGGTTCTGTTCGGCCTGGAGAATATCGGGACGTCGTTCGAGAAGATCCGAGGGGAGGCCCGCCGGAACGGGAGGCATCCCGAGCTCGGCAAGCGCAAGACCCCGTTTCACCGGTCCGGGGTTGCGGCCAAGAAGGATGGACAGGGCATTTTCCGTCTGGGCGATCTGGATCTCGATCTGGGGGATCTGCGACGCCGCTGTCTCGTACTGTGACCGAGCCTGCTGGACGGTCATGCCCGAGACCTGGCCGTATTTGTTCTGCAATTCGAAAATCCTCACCGATTCCTGGTATGTTTTCAGTGTGTCGCGGGCGATCGCAAGCTGTTCGTCGAGAGCGCGCAATTGAATATAGGCGGATGCCACCTCGGCTGTAAGAGAAAGGACAATACCTCGCCTTGCCTCCATGGTCGCATACAAGCTGGCCCGGGCTGATTCCGTAAGGCGCCTGATGCGGCCCCAGAGGTCGATCTCCCAGCTGACGCCTCCCGCTGCCTGGTAATTGTTGTAGGGGTTCTGCGTCGGGGGCTGGGTGACATTGTTCTTGGATATTTGCGCGCGTTCAGCGGTCCCGTTATACGACAGCTGCGGAAAAAGCACCGAGCGGGTTGTCATGAGAATACCCGAGGCGCGTTCTACGTTTGCCGCGGCGATCTTCACGGTCATATTGTTGGCAAGGGCTTCGGCGATGAACTCATCAAGGACGGGGTCCTTGAACTGTCTCCACCACTCACTGTCCGCCGCATCCGGTTTCCCCTCGGCGTTTGAGTACCGGTAAGCCTGCGGGACGTCGACTACGGGGCGTTTGTAATCGGGGCCGACAGCGCATCCTGCCGCAAAAAAGGCAATCAAAAGAAGAAACAGCAGCTTCCTGTACATGTCAGCCTCCCCCCTCTTCCGGTGCGCCGCCATCGGCTGGTTTTGTTCCCTCAACTGCCTCCGGAGTCCCTTTTTTTGAAGGGGAAGCCTCGCTTTTCTTTGCTGATTTTTCAGCCCATCTGTCAAAGATATAGAAGAAGAGAGGGACATAGAGCATGGCAAGCGTCGTCTCTCCGATCATGCCGCCGATGATGCCCGTGCCGATCGAATGACGCGCATTGGCGCCTGCTCCGGTAGCGATGGCCAGCGGCAGGACGCCAAAGATGAATGCGAGAGAGGTCATGATGATGGGCCTCAAACGCTGTTCGCCTGCCTGGATTGTCGCATCCATGATTGACAGGCCCTGCTTACGAAGGTCCGCGGCAAAGGCGACACGCAGAACCGCATTCTTTGCCCCGAGACCGATAAGCACTAAAAGACCTATCTGGAAGTAGACATCGTTTTCGAGACCACGCACCCAGTTAAAAAAGAGGGCGCCGAGGATACCGAAGGGCACTGCCGTCATGACGGATCCCGGCATGACCCACGATTCGAACTGGGCTGCAAGGATGAGGAACACGATGATCAGACCGAAGATGAATGCCGACGATGAGGTGCCTCCGGACTGTTTTTCCTGGTATGCCAGGCCTGACCAGGCAAAGCTGTAGCCCTGGGGCAGCACCTGTGCGGCAACCTCCTCCATGGCCTTGATCGCTTCTCCGGATGAGCGGCCGGAGGCCGCGCTGCCGGTAATTTGCGCGGCAGGAAAGCCGTTGAAGCGGGACATCAGGTCGGGCCCCGTTACGTACTTGGTGGTTACCACCGCGGAGAGCGGCACCATCTCGTCGCTGTTGGATCTCGTATAAAGCTTGGTGATATCCTCCGGGCCCCTCCTGTAAGGTGCATCGGACTGGAGGGTAACGTTCCACACGCGGCTGTACTGATTGAACTGACTTACCACTATGGAGCCGAACTGGGCTTGCAGGGCGCTGTACACGTCGGACACGGGAACATTGAGAAGCATGGCCTTGGAACGGTCAACGTCAGCCCTGAGCTGCTGCGAAGCCGCCCTGAAGGTTGAGTTGAGGCCTGTCAGTTCGGGACGTGTCCGGGCCTTTTCAAGGAATTGCTGGGCAAGTTCGTTGAGCCGTGCCGGATCTCCGGAACCCTTGTCCTGGATCCAGAATTCGAATCCGCCCGTCGTTCCGATACCCGGGATCGAGGGCGGCGCGATGGGGATGAAGATCCCCGTGTCGATGCCGCTTGCTTCGGCATGCACTGCCCTGGCTATGGCCCCTGAATTTTCCTTCTTTGCCCGGCTCATCGAGGAATAACGTTCTTTGAAGTCCTTGAGGGTAATGAAAAAAGTGGACGCATTCGGTTTGTACTGGCTGTCGAGGAGACTGTATCCGTTGACGACTGTCCTGTCGGCCACCGCTGGTTGTTTGGCGAATATCTTGTCTATCTGGTCCGCGGTTTGCGAGGTGCGTTTCAAACTGGCAGCGTCAGGCATAATAAGGGCCGCCATCAGGTAGCCCTGATCCTCGTTGGGTACGAAGCTGGTGGGAATCGCATGGAAAAGGTATAAGAGCGCGCCGATGAGAACAGCCAGAATGCCGAAGGCGACCGTCATCCGTTTGATCATCTGCACGACCGCTTCGCCGAATCCAACAGTGAAACGGTCAAAGCCACGGTTGAACCAATCGAAGAAGCGGTTGAAGTACTTGAAGACCCCCTTTTGCGTCGGGGTCGTATGTTTGAGGAGCAGGGCACACATCGCCGGCGTCAGGGTGAGGGCCACAAACCCTGAGAGCGCCACGGATATGACGATGGTAATAGCAAACTGTTTGTAGAGTTGTCCTGTCGTTCCCGGGAGAAATGCGGCAGGGATGAAGACGGATGCCATAACCAGCACGACGGCGATGAGCGACGTGCCGATCTCCTCCATGGCCTTGAGCGTCGCCTCCTTCGGGGCCATATGTTTCTTGACCATGTTTCGTTCCACGTTCTCCACGACGACGATCGCATCGTCGACCACCATTCCGATGGCGAGAACGACACCGAACAGCGTCAGCATATTGATGGAGAACCCGAGGGCGAGCATTCCGCAAAATGTCCCGATCAGCGAAACAAAAATGGCCACGGTGCAGATAATTGTGGACCGGAAACTCTGCAGGAAGAGATAGACGACGAAAATGACCAGCAGGATAGCTTCAAAGAGGGTGTGGACGACTTCTTCGATGGAGATTCGCACGAAGTCCGTCGTATCGAGGGAAAGCTTGTATTCGATGCCGTCGGGCATGGATTTCTGCAGGTCCTCCATGGTTTTCCGTACGGCCTTGGAGACATCGAGCCCGTTTACACCGGGCTGCTGATAGACGGCGATGGGAGTCGCGGCGAACCCGTTTACCCGGTTGTCGTCGATATATTGCTTGCGGCCGACTTCGGCACGGGCGACGTCCCCGACCTTCACTATGGCGCTGCCGGCCTGATTCGTCCTGAGTATTATGTCTTCATACTGTTTGGGGTTGATAAAGGGAGCCTGGGTTACCACGGGCAGGGTCAACTGGACCTTGTCATCGCTTGGCTGCTGGCCTATCTGTCCTGCGCCCCAGAGCGCGTTCTGTTTGGACACGGCCTGCTGGATATCGCTCGTGGTGACCCCCAGGGAGGCCATCCTGTCGGGGTTCATCCAGATGCGCATGGCCTGATCGGGTACGCCGAAGATCTGCGCCTCACCGGCGCCCTCCACCCGTTTAATGGCGTCGAGGACATAGACGTTCGCATAATTGGTGACGTAGTCCGGCGTATAGCGGCCGTCCTTGTTTAAAACGGAAAGGATCATCAATATGTTGGACGCCTTTTTCTGCACCGATACGCCGTATTGCGATACGGCCTGGGGCAGTTGGGGAAGGGCAAGGTTAACGCGGTTCTGGACCTGGACCTGGGCGATATCGGGGTCCGTGTCCAGGGTAAAGTAGACGGTCAACTGCATCTGCCCCGTATTGGAGCATGTCGACGTCATGTAGAGCATGTTGTCGACGCCGTTGATCTGGGACTCGATGGGTGCGGCCACGGAATCACTTACCGTTTTTGAATCTGCGCCGGGATAGGTGGTCGACACCGAGACCTGAACGGGCGTGATGTTCGGATACATTGAAACGGGCAGGGCTTTCATCGCCACGAGGCCGGCAATGACTACGAGAGTGGCCACAACGGTTGCAAAGATGGGCCGTTCAATGAAGAACCTGGAGAACATGTCTTACCTCCCCTGCTGGCCGCTCCCGGTTGTACCGGGAGGTGCCGGCACGGCGGGTCTGGCAGGTGCTCCCGACTGAACCGGTTTCACTGCCGGCTTCGAAGGTGCGGCAGCCGGGCCGGCCGGTATCGCGGGGGACGCAGCCGCGGGTGCCGTATCGATCTTGACGGCCGGTTTTGCGCCCGGTTCTCCCGGTTGTGACGCGGCAGCCGGCTTGATCTTCACGGACTCGCCTTGACGGACGGAGAGGACCCCGTCGACGACAATCTGGTCGCCGTCATGAAGCCCGGCATCGATGAACACATCATTGCCGTACCAGTCACCGACGGTTACGGGACGGAATTCGGCCTTTCCTTCCTTGTTTACCACCCACATGAAATGCCCTTTTGCGCCTTGCTGTACCGCCCGTTGCGGAACGAGGATGGCATTACGGCGGATGGCGCCTTTCATTCGCGCCCTGACATACTGATTCGGCCGCAGTGCTCCTTTCTCGTTCTTCACGCTCGAGCGGATGAGAAAAGTCCCCGTCTTTGCATTGAATGATGGGGCCGCAAACGTGATCCGGCCTGTTTCAGAAAAGACGGAGCCGTCTACCAGGACTATCTCTACCTCGTAATTATCATTTTTCGGCGGGATGATCTGGCCGCTGGCGACCCGGTCGCTGAATCTCTTCATATCGTTTTCTGAAATGCTGAAGTTTACCCACATCGGCGAGAGCACGGACACGGTCGTAAGCTGGCTGTTGAGCTGGCTCACATATGCCCCGTCCTGTATCATGGCGGCCGCGGTTATGCCCGTTACGGGAGCGGTGATGGTGCAATAGGAGAGGTTGAGCTGTTCCATTTCGAGCTGGGCCTTCGCCTGTTCCACGGCTGCCGCGGTCGACTCGAAAGAGCCTTTTGCGTCATCGAGGTCCTTTTGTGACAGGGCATTCTGTTCGGCCAGGGGCTTGACACGTTCCAGGTTCATGCGGGCGACCTCGTTGGAGGCCTTTTGTCTGGCGAGCGCCGCCGCCGCCGCGTTTACCTGGGTCTGGAAGGGCTTCTTGTCCATGATGAAGAGGGTGCTGCCTTTCTTTACAATACTGCCCTCGGTGTACACCCTCTTTTCCAGAAAGCCGCTTACACGTGCCCGGATCTCCACCTCATGGGAACTCTGCGTTTGTGCCACAAACTCGAAGACGACGGGCGTGTCGCGGGGCACGATCTTGACCGCCGTGACCTCCGCCTCCCGAGCCGCGGGCTTTTCCTTTTTCGAACAGGCTTCCAGAAAAGGCAGAGTGATGAATAACAGGGCGATTATCACCATCGTCCTCGTCACATGGCCTGAAATATAAAACGCGAGGGATTTTAAAAAGGTCATTTAACACTCCGTTTTCTTGTCAATGGATATCTGACCGTCAGATGCGGATGGCGCGTGTCAGATGTCCGATCGGCGGGAATCCTAGCGCTGATGTTTGCACACGACCTGTCCGGCATCAGAACCATTCCTTGAATATATCGCTTAAGAGATGAATCAGTTAAGGCCTGCCTCCTGTAAATCGCGGCTGGTCAGGCGGCTGCAGACCTTCGTTGAGTATAACTGTTAGTGTTTCAGGAGGCAAGCACCTTTTTAAAGGCGGTTTCCGCATTCTGCGATACCTCCCTGTCGGTGATCGATCGGTTACGGCGAACCGGTCATCACGAAGGCTGCCCAGAAGAACGGATGCGGCTTGTTCTTCATTATCCCCAGCTTTGCCTGCCGTAAGGCCTCAGAGGGCGCATACCCTTCCGAAATGAACCTGTAGAAAGATGTCATGAGGTCTACCGTCTCCCCGGAAGGTACGCTCCAGAGGCTCATGACCAGCGTCTTTGCGCCTGACAGTATGAAAGCCCGTTTCAGTCCGAAGACGCCCTCGCCGCTCTGGATGTCTCCGACGCCGGTCTGGCATGCCGACAGGATGACGATGTCCGTACCCTTGAGATCGAGCCCTACAATTTTCTCGGCCGTGACCATCCCTTCGTCTTTCCCTTCCCGAAGAGAGGTGTTGGCCCCGGCGAGAACAATGCCTGACCTCAGCATGGGATTTTCAACGGTGACGGGAATATCCTGAAGCGGATCATCGCTCATTTCCGGCATCCTGTCCGGTTGCCGTGTTTCCTCCTCTGTGAGAAAATACCCGTGGGTGGCAAGGTGCAACACCTTGGGTGACGGCTTGCTGAAAAGGACGTACTCAAGGGCCTTCTTGTCCTGCCGGTTGGAGACCTTCTGACCGAACTTGTCCTGGAGGATCCGCGCTATGGTGTCTGCCTCAACCTTCGTATCGGGGAGCCGGTCAAAGCGCATCCCGCCGGCATCCCGCGAGACGTGGCCCCGCACCCGGGCCGTTCCGATACCGGCAGAGCTTTTTACATTCTCGATTTCTTTCTGGCCCAGATCATAGTCGGGGTCGGCGATGATGAGGGACGCTCCGCCTTTGAGGGAAAACTTTTCGAACTTCACCATGTCCCTGCCGGCGCCGACGTAACTGATGAGAGATCCTTCGATGAGATAAGCGCCGGTGGGCGCGACGAGGGCTTCGAAAGGAATGAGGTTCAGGTTTCCGTCGGGGCTTACAAGGAGACTCTTCCTGCCTTTGAGGAAAGGCTCCGCGGGTTTGATGAGGATATCATACAGGATTGATGCCTCGGATTTGAGCTTTTTTTCGGCCGGCAGTGCCCCCTCGGTCTTTGCCCTATCCATCTCGCTGAGATAGGCCTTTACATGGCTGTCCACCTTCCGGCTTCCGCCCAGGTCTATGAGCTTTGCTGTATCCGTATCTCCGCGGGTCAAAACGAAGAGGAGATAATGGGGTTCTCCAAATTTCCGTTTCTCGAAATCGAAAAGCGTTATCTTTGCGTAGTCAAGGTAGACCGTGTCAGCAGGGAGCAGCGAAGACAGGGTCCTGACGTCGACCGCCCGGGCCTTCCTCCGGAACATGAAGTCTCTGCTCGAGGCCATGATCTCCGCTTCGAGAGATTCCTTTCTTATCTCGTATTCCGACATCCTTCTCCTGTAATCAGCCGGTGCCGTCTTACCCGGGCCGAACAGCTGCAGCCTGGCAATCTCTCTCTGCACGTCGGTCAATTCTTTGAGTTTCTTTTGTACGTTCGGATTTTCGGAGGCGTGGAGGGCATCCAGGTAGCGCCCCTGGGCCTCGACGACGGAGCCTTTCCATTTGAGCCATGCATTGAACGCATCGGTGACCGCAGCCCCCTTTGCGTCCGGGAACAGCAGGGAATGACTCAGATAGCCATAGATACCCCATTCCTGCGTTTTCATATAGGAGAGCTTCTGTTTTTCCGTCAACAGGGTGAAAATAGATTCGCGCACGGAATCCCGAATGTCCGCGGACCGCTTGAGAAGGGTGCGGGCCTCAGAATGCCTGCCTGTTACCGCATAGTAAAGACCGAGGTTGTTGAGAGAGACGGAAACCGCGGGATGTCTTTCACCGAGACTTTTTTCCCAGATCGCCAGAGAGCGCTTGTAAAGAGGCTCCAGCTCAGACTGACGGCCGGTTATACGGTAGATCATCGCCAGATTCGTGAGGCCGAATGCGACATTGGGATGGTCCTCTCCAAGCCCCTTTTCGCATATCTCAAGGGAGCGTTTTATGAGCGATTCCGCCTCGGCATAGCGGCCGGTGTTCCGGTAGATCTTTGCGAGCATGGTAAGGGCAAAGCTCGTGCCGTCAGGGGGATGATTCTGATGCTTTTCCCAGATCTCCGCTGCTTGTTTCATTACGGGCTCCGCTTCGGCCTGGCGCCCGCTGAAGTGGTAAGCTTCCGCAAGAAGAGTAAGAAGGTAGGCGACAGACTCCGGGGATTGCATCCTGGCCCGCTGTCTGATCTCCAATGCACGTTTTATAAGGGGTTCGGCTTCGGCATAGCGGCCCATCATTCGGTAGAAGTTCGCCAGATTTACAACAGCGCGCCGTGTTGGGATGATCGGGACCAAAAAAGCCCTTCGTTGATGACAAGAAGCCTGGCCGCAACCGGGATGGCCTCCTAGTATCTGCCTTCCATCTTGAACTGACTCATCCGTCCGGTAAGCGTCGCAATCTCATCACGCGACTGGCAGGATGAGGAGCCCGGCAAAAGCACGATTGTGCTGAGGAGAACCATGAAGAGGATGACGAAGAACCGAAAGGACATTCCTTGACCTCCATAAAAAACGGACCGGAGAACCGGACACAGAAGATTTCCCATAATGTTACCCGATTCTAGCATCTTGCCCCCGCCGCAACAAGGCAAAATACAGCTGCAGCCGCCAGGACCGCTCAAACCACCGGAACGTTACGTCGGAATCTTACCCGCGGAGGGACATCCAGGAAAAGCGGGCGGCTGAATTTCCTTGACGATGGATAGAGAAAACCACATTATGGATAATATGGACCTGAACGCGGCATAAAAGCTATCCTCCGATGAGAAAAGGAACGGTCGATGAATAAGATAAAATTGAATGTTAACGGGGTGTGGAGAGAAGTTTCTGTTGAACCTGATCGCGTTCTTCTGGATGTGTTGAGGGAAGACCTCCGGTTGACAGGTGCGAAGCAATCCTGTGACAGGAAAGGGCAATGTGGGGCATGTACCGTTATTGTCAACGGGAAAGCGGTGCGATCGTGCCTGCAAAAGGCGGCGAAACTCGACGGTGCGGAGGTTGTCACCGTGGAGGGCCTTGGTACACCCGACAATCCCCACCCCATCCAGGAGGCATACGTTCTTTCCGGAGCCATACAATGCGGGTTCTGTACACCGGGCATGATTATGGCGACCAAGGCCTTCCTCGATCAAAACCCCGATCCCGATGATCAGGATATAAAGAGGGCTCTTGAGCACAACCTCTGCCGCTGCACGGGGTACGTCAAGATTATCGAGGCGGTAAAACTGGCCGGCAGGTTTATCCGCGGTGAAACCACGCCGGATGCGGTCAGGCCCGATCCGAACGGTCCCAGGATCGGAGTCTCCCATCCCCGTCCTACAGCCATGGTGAAGGCGTGCGGTCTCGCGGAGTTTTCCGCCGACATCAAGCTTCACAATGCCCTCGAACTGGCGGTAACACGAAGCACTCAGCGCCACGCCAGAATTATATCCGTCGATACGTCTGAAGCCGCGAAGATGCCCGGCGTTATCGGGGTTATGACTGCGAAGGACGTCAAGGGGACCAACAGGATCAAAATCCTCCTTGCTGACCAGCCCATCCTTGCCGAAGACAAGGTCCATTGCCTGGGAGATGCGATTGCCATCGCGGCCGCCCGGACCAAAGAAGAGGCGCTCGCGGCAGCCGCCGCCGTCAAGGTTGTCTATGATCCCCTGCCCGTTCTCACATCACCCGGCGAAGCGATGAAGGACGATGCCGTCCGCATCCACGCCGAATGGCCGAATCTGTGCTTTACTCAACCGCAGATAAAGGGTGATGCCGGCAAGGCTCTTCAAGAATCTGCTGCCGTCGTCGAGGCCGATTTTAAGACGCAGATCAATCATCAGGCTCCCCTGGAGCCTGAAGCGAGCATTGCCTATATGGAAGGGGAGGGTGAAGACGCACAGTTGGTGGTAGTCGGGCGGAGCATAAACATCCATCTCCATATGGCCGATCTGCAGGAGTCCCTCGGATATGAGAACGTACGATATGTGGAGGCCTTCTCGGGCGGGAATTTCGGACAGAAGCTGGCAATGACCTCGGAGGCAATCTCCGGTGCAGCCGCGCTTCACTTCAGGTGTCCCGTGCGCTACGTCCCCGGTCTCGCAGAATCGATGATCATGAGCAGCAAACGACATGCTTTTACGATGAAGGTCAAGCTTGCGTGCAACCCGGAGGGCAGACTGACCGCCTTCGTAATCGACTTCATCGTCGACAACGGGGCGTACCAGATAATCGGCATGACGGTTATCAAGCGCGCCCTGTGGATGCTCTCCGGTTCATACAATATCCCGAACGTGGACGCTCTGGCGCGGTTGGTATATACCAATAATCCTGCCGGAGGCGCGGCCCGGGGGGCGGGACCGCCTCAGGTCACCTTTGCGCTGGAGTCGGCCATGGATATGCTGGCCGAGAAGATCGGCATGGACCCTCTCGAATTCCGGCGGATCAATTCGCTTCTGCCAGGCCAGAGCGTGTCCACCGGCATGGTATACGAAGAATGGCCCTTCCCCGAGCTCTGCGATGCGATCAAGCCGACCTGGGAACGGGCAAAGAAAGAAGTGGCGGCGATGAAAACCGGACCGATAAGGCGCGGCGTCGGCATCGCCACTCATGCCTTTGGCATTGGGGGTCCCGCCGATGTCGGCAGGGTTGTCATTGAACTTAATCCCGATAATGGCATGACCATCTTCGCGGCTGTCGCAGACCCCGGGGAAGGAAACGATTCGATGCCGACCCAGATAGCATCCCACCTCTCCGGCATACCCATGGAGAAGATCCGCCTCGTTACCCGCGACACCGACCGTACGACAGGAATGGGCCCCGCGGCGGCAAGCAGAATGACATACATGGCGGGCGGCTCCCTGGTGCTTGCTATTGAGCAATTGCAGAAAGCCATGAAGGAAGCGGGCACCGATACGTACGAGGGCCTGAAGAAGGCAGGCAAACCTACCCATTTTCTGGGCTCCAAAATGGCTGCAGGCAAAGAAGCCATTCTTGATCCCGCCACCGGTCAGGGGCTGTCCTTCGAATCCCGCGTTCATGCGATTCAAATGGCTGAAGTTGAGGTCGACACCGATACGGGAGAGGTGCGTGTCGTCAGGGTTACCACGGCGGTCGATCCCGGTACGGTGATCAACCCCCAGA
>DIFE01000129.1:0-4790 GCA_002418985.1 Deltaproteobacteria bacterium UBA5756 | reverse complement strand
GGATATGCGCTCAGGGAAGAGTACATTCATGGCCGGACGAACGACTGGTCCACATTCAAGTTCCCGACGATGAAAACCGCATTCGACATGGATGTGATCATCAATCAAACCACCCGGGCAAAGGGCCCTCTGGGGGCTGTAGGTGTAGGTGAAATGACGATGGTATGCACCGCGCCGGCGGTCATCAACGCCATATACGATGCGTGCGGTGCAAGGATCTGCGACCTGCCCGCCACACCGGACAAGATCAGGGCGGCGCTGGCGGTAAAGAAGAATACGGCGTGATTCGTTCGAAATCGTCATACCGGCGTAGGCCGGTATCCAGGAAATACGTGGGTGATGAAAAGACGGTGCACGGAAGAGGCGGGAGTGGTGGAATGAATAGTATGGTATGCTCCGTTGAATGAATGAGCCGTCCGTCCCCCGGGAACAAAAGGGTGATGTTCAGCAAAAAAGATGCAGTATTGCGGTCCCGCTGCGCCGGCCGGCCTGATCGAAGTGTTTCCTGAATCCTGCTAAGTTTTCTTTAAGTTTAATCGCAAAGATGGCGAAAACGTCTAGAGACCATGAGTAGCCACTCATTCTCATGGGTTTTGCAGCCATGTTCAAACATAAAAGGGGGTATTATGGGATTACAAAATATTAGAATAGGCAAACGACTGGCAGGCGGCTTTACCATATTCATCATTATCATCGTGCTTCTGTGCGTCACCAGTTACAAGAATATGAAGGACACGGATGCCAGGGCCAACGAGATCACCAATATCAACTTCCAGAAGGCAATGATGGCCAACGCCATTTTGACGAACCTTCAATTCATTAACAAGGAGACAGGCAAAGCCGTATATACGAAGGATAAATCCCCGTTGAAGACGGTTGCGGAAAAACGAAAACTTTATATTGCCGGCCTGGAAAAACTTGATAAACTGGAAACCGACAAAGAGGGAAGGACCATCCTCAATAAATTCAAGACTACAGTGGCAGAAGCCAGAGAGAGTAATCTAAAGCTCGCCGGGGAAATAGAGGCGGGTAATTTCACCGAGGCGGCTGCTCTCTACGCCACCAGTGTCGATCCGGCGGTATCCAAATTTATTGAGATCCTCTCGGAACTCATCACCCACCAGGACAAAGGCGTCCAGACAAAATACAACGAGATCATAGAGAGCAACAACAGGGTCAAGGTCATACTCCTTACCTTCGGGATCATCTCTTTTGTTATTTGTATCCTGATCAGCATCGCGATCACTCGAAGCATTACCATACCGATCCAGAAGAATATCTCGGTGGCACGGACTCTCGCGGACGGCAACCTTTCTGTCGATGTTGAAACGGACAGGGGGGATGAACTCGGGGATGAGATGCGGGCATTCAAGGTAATGGTCGACAAATGGAAAACGCTGATCGCCGAGGTCAAATCCTCCGCAGCCAGCGTGGCCTCGGCAAGCCACGAGTTGAGCGTGAGCTCCGAGGAGCTTGCAAAAGGCGGGGTAAAACAGGTGGAAAGGACGATTCAGGTCTCCACGGCCTCGGAGGAGATGTCCCAGGCCTCCCTTGATATCGCAAGAAATGCGAACAACATATCGGAATCGGCGAAGGACATGGTGGGTACCGCTGAAAACGGCAACAGTATCGTGAACAGGTCGGTGAGTGAGGTAAAGGAGATCTCGAAGACAGTAAATAAGGCCTCTGAACTCGTGAAAGACCTGGGCAACCAATCAGAAAAGATAGGGGAGATCGTGAATGTGATCAACGAGATTGCCGATCAGACGAACCTTTTGGCCCTCAATGCCGCCATTGAAGCGGCCAGGGCAGGCGAGGCGGGCAGAGGGTTTGCCGTTGTAGCGGATGAGGTCAAGAAGCTGGCTGAACGGACCAGCAAATCGACCCAGGAAATAGGCAGCATGATCGGTTCCATAAAAACAGGGGTGGACAGGGCAGTGAAATCGATGGATGAGGCATCTCAGAGCGTCCAGGCAGGCGTTGATCTCTCCGGCGAGGCAGGGAGCGCATTGGTGGAGATCGTGAACAGTGCCTCCGATCTTCAGTCCCTGGTGCAGCAGATCGCCGCCGCGATCGAGGAGATGAATTCCACCACCGATGAGATCGCAAAGGACATCGAGCAGGTTGCGTCCGTCACCAGGGAGTCATCAAATTCCGCCGAACAGGTGACGCAGGCAGCCCTGGAATTGAGCACGCTTTCAGTGAGCCTTGAAAACTCGGTGCAGGAGTTCAAGATCTAGACCGATTTGAAAGGAAAGACGTCTCGCATTTATCCTGCAAGAGACGGGACCCTTCTGTCGTTGACGGGAAGATCACGGAGAAATACAAAGAAAGAAAGGATGGCGGCCCGATCCCGGCAGCTCCGGGATCGGGCCGCCTTTACACGGCTTTCGGCGAAAATGTGATATGTCCCGCATCAATATGGTGAGGGGCTGTTATTCGTGTTTGATGAACGCTCCTTTTTCGTATTCCTGGAAGGCAATCCGCAACTCCTCCTGTGTATTCATCACGATCGGGCCGTACCAGGCCACCGGCTCGCCGATTGGCCGTCCTGATATCAGAAGAAAACGGACCGGCCTGTCCTGGGCCGTTATAACCACTTTCGCACCGTCCCCGTAGAGAATGATATTTTCCGCGCTGCAGGCGCACTGCCGTTTCAGATCGAAATAGTTATCCCCTGCCACTTCGTGGGCGTAGGCATCCCGGTCCGGGTCAAAGTATCCTTGCCCGTCAACGACGTATGCGAACACCCTGTGTCCCAGGGCGGCCGGGTGGGTAAATGTTGTTTCAGGAGGCACGGTGACGTCCAGATACGTTGGTGAGACGACGACGTCCTGCACCGGCCCCTTTACTCCGCCCACCTCTCCACAAACGACCTTGACCCGGATTCCCCCTTCGAGAGTCACCTCCGGGATTTCATTCCCCACAATCCCCCGGTAACGGGGATCCATCATTTTCCGGGAGGCGGGAAGGTTCGCCCAGAGCTGGAAGCCCCACATGAGGCCGTCATTGTCTCCCTTTGGCATTTCCTGGTGGATGACGCCGCTGCCGGCAGTCATCCATTGCACATCGCCGGAGGCGATGACCCCCTCGTTGCCCATGCTGTCAGCGTGTTCCACCCTGCCATGGAGCACGTAGGTGATCGTCTCGATCCCCCGGTGAGGGTGCCAGGGGAACCCCTGCAAGTAATGGGGGGGATAATTCGAATGGAAATCATCGAGCATGAGGAAAGGGTCGAACAGGGGAACCTCATGGTACCCGAAGGCCCGTTTCAAGTGGACCCCGGCGCCTTCGATAACCGGTTTGCCCTTCCAGACCTTGCTGATCTTCCGCACTGATTGCATGGTGTCCTCCATGTGAGAAAAACCTGACAGCGACCGGCTCAGGCCCGGGCGTTGGCCGATCGGGCGTGGCGGCCCCTTCGTAACACCTTGAGAATGAGACCCGTACCCACGCCCCAGGCACCGTTGATGAGAAAGGCGGTTACCATTAGTGGTAGGTGCCAGCCCCCGCCCATTGGTCGCCCTTTAAGGGGCAGCACCATGAGAAGGGCGACGAGTGAGGGCAGAATGGCCCCGAATAGAAAGGCCGTCACCCAGTAGCCGGCCCCGCGGGGAAACCTGCGGTCAACCAGGGCATAGAGAACACCCCACGCTCCGCCCCAGAGCGCCAGCGAAATGACCGCCGGCACCTTGAAGGGTTGGGTAAGGGCCATTGAGAAGGGGCCGAAGGGAGCAATACCCACGGCCCAGAGAATGGCGAGAGCAAGCTGGTGAAAGACCAGAGTCGCGAAAAAACCGGCGATGAAACCAGCCAGCGACCTGCCAGGAAAACTAATTTGTGCGTTCTGATCAGCCATAGAGTCCTCTTGAATATCGTTCCCGATCGGTCGAGACCGGGGGAACGGTTGGGGTATCAGTACCACGGGCGATACCAGGGGTATCCGGGATGATAGTAAGCCGGAGGTTCGAGATAGTAAACCTTTGGTACGATCGGCCACAGGTAGATCTCAACAATATGGAAAAAAGGATAGGTGTACTCCATCTCCCCAAGCTTCCCTTTACGGTTTTCTATGAATGTCGCGGCAACGGTGATTTCTCTGCCGGAACGGTAAATGACGGGGTCTGCGATGCTGTCGCGATACAGTGCCAAAAATCTCCGCGACGGAGCGGGTACGCTCTGCAAATTACCGGTCCCATCTACCGGTACGTAGACCGCCTCGACCAGGGACCCATCCCGGATGATGGTGGTTGAAGCGATGATGCCGCCAAAGACGAAGAGTTGCCCGCGATAACGGGCGGGATCACGGGTGAGATCGGCAAGGCCTGGATTCCTTGTCCCCTGTTCCATAACGGTCTTTTGCAGCACCGGCGCGATGCAGGAACACAGAAGAAATCCCGCGAACACCGGCAAATACAAACTTGTTCGAAACATGCCCGGCCTCCACATCCCCATACTCAACCTACACTAAGGCAGGCACCCGGATTGTTCAACCTCGGCCGTCCTTGCCTTCAGCGTTGAGGCCCTTGGACGAGGCCGCATATGCATCCCATAACGCTGATCACACCCGTGAACCAAACTACCCATGTTTACTCGCTGGACTTCAAAGATCGAAATTATTGTGTATATTACAGATCTGACCCCATGGACCCTGTCCATGGGATTTCTCCTTGCAAATCATCCGAAATTTGAGGAGAATGAAGAAGTGACGCATCAGGAATGACTCTTAGGAAAAAACAGTCTTAATTTTTCAAGGGCATCGCCTGGCCCAAATCCACCACCTACTTCCC
>DIFE01000087.1 GCA_002418985.1 Deltaproteobacteria bacterium UBA5756 | reverse complement strand
ATAACCAACCCCGCGAATGTTAGCCCGGCTTTGGAGAAAAAGATCACTGTATCGGGCAACGGGGAGCTCCTTATCAATTTTCTCAACGAACTCCTCTTTATCTGGGATGTCGAAAGGTTTATCCCCGTCGATGTGTCGGTCTCTTTTCAGGCAGACGGCCTCGCTGCGGTCATGAAGGGTGACATATTCGACGAAGATAAGCATGTTATAGAGATGGAAATGAAGGCGGTTACCTATCACAAATTTTCCCTCGCGCAGGAAAATGGGATCTTCAAGGCCACGTTTGTTATAGACGTGTGAGAAAAGCAAGGTTTCGGTTTCCATGATTCAAGGGGGTGCGTTATGAGTGAAGAGACAATCAAGCTCCAAAAGATTGACGAGAACCGCTATATCGTGAAAAAAAGCGGGCTCATGCGGGTCGACGGCATCGTGTATGTCGATGAGGAACTGCTCGGATACCTCGGCACCGATGAAAGTATAAAGCAGGTCCGGAATGTCGCCACGCTCCCGGGTATAGTCAAGGGATCTCTGGCAATGCCCGATATTCACTGGGGTTACGGGTTTCCCATAGGCGGGGTGGCGGCCTTTGACATCGAAGAAGGGATCATCTCTCCCGGCGGCGTCGGCTACGATATCAATTGAGGTGTCCGGCTCCTGCGCTCCGTGTTGAGCGCAAAGGATGTCAGGGACAGGTTGCCGGATATTGTCGATGGGTTGTTTCGAAACATCCCGAGCGGCCTGGGATCACGGCGCAAAGACCTTAAGCTCTCCCATGGCGAATTGAAGGCTGTATTGCAGAAAGGGGCGCGGTGGGCCACGGCTCATGGTTTCGGGACGAGTTCGGACCTGGAAAATATCGAGAATCAGGGGTGCCTCGATGATGCCGACCCCGATGCGGTTTCCGAGAAGGCGTACGAGCGGGGAAAGGACCAGCTCGGTACCGTCGGCAGCGGGAACCACTTCGTTGAGGTAGGTTATATTGCCGAGGTCTTCGACGAGAATGCGGCCCGGGCGTTCGGCCTTTTCCGGGATCAGGCGACCATAATGATCCATACAGGATCGCGCGGCCTGGGGTACCAGGTCTGTGACGAATCCATCAGGCAGATGCTGAAGGCCGCAGAAAAATACGGCATCACCCTGGCTGACAGGCAACTGTGCTGCGCGCCTTTCAATTCGACGGAAGGACGCCGTTATTTTTCAGCTATGGCGGCTGCCGCCAATTACGCCTTCGCCAACCGCCAGATGATCACGCACTGGGTCCGCGAAACTTTCCAGGAGGTGTACGGTGCCAGTGATGTTTCACTCGGCCTTGGACTCGTCTACGACGTGTGCCACAACATCGCAAAGAAAGAAACGCACCGGGTAGCGGGAAAAGATGTAACGTTGTGTGTTCACCGCAAGGGTGCCACACGCGCCTTCCCTCCCGGCAGCCCCCTCATTCCCGACAGGTATAGAGAAGTAGGCCAGCCTGTGCTGGTTCCGGGCGATATGGGCAGGGCTTCCTACATTCTTGCGGGAACACAGCAAGCCATGGACGAGACCTTCGGGAGCACCTGCCACGGTGCAGGAAGGGTCATGAGCAGGAACCAGGCAATGAGAACATCCCGGGGACGATCGATATCTAAGGAAATGGAGGAGCGCGGCGTCTACGTGAGGGCCGCCAGTAAGGCAACTCTTGCGGAAGAGATGCCCGAGGCATACAAGGACGTTTCAAAGGTCGTCCGGGTCGTCCACCGGGCAGGGATATCGAAGCTGGTGGCGAAGATCATACCGATGGGGTCTATCAAGGGGTAGAAGAAACCAACGGTTGCAACCGTTTCTATATAATGGTAATTAACAGCTATGATTGACGAAAAAGGGCTCATCATTGTCTTCACCGGAGACGGAAAGGGGAAGACCACGGCTGCACTGGGCATAGCGCTCCGTGCTATGGGTCGCGGGAACAGAACCGTTTTTCTCCAGTTCATGAAGGGTCGGGAAAAATCGGGAGAACAATTGTTGGACAAAACGGGGATTTCCCTTGTTGAGGTCCGCGCCATCGGTGCCGGGTTCTTTAAGAAAGGTGACGATCCCGCCCCTCATCGTAAAGCTGCCGAGGAGGGTTGGTCCATCGCCGAAAAGGAACTCGCCTCCGGCACCGCCGATATCCTTGTCCTTGACGAGATCTCTCATGCCGTCAATTCCGGTCTTCTCTCCGCGGAAACGGTCACGCGGGCCATACGAAACAAACGGGACGGGCTTCACCTTATCCTGACGGGCCGGAATATGCCCGGCGACCTCATCGATATCGCCGATATGGTCACGGAAATGAAGGAGATACGTCACCCCTACCACGGGGGCAGAAGTGCTGTAAAAGGGATAGACTACTAACCCCGCGGCGTTTCTCCTGAAACCTGAGGCTCTTGAACCATCTTCACCTTCTTGCCAGATATACACTCAGGAAAATAATGGAGCCCCCGATAAGCTGGGAAAAGTGGAGGGTCTCTGACAGCACAAAATAGGCCGCTATTGCTCCAAAAGCCGGAACACAGTACTGATAGATCATCGTCCGGGAAACTCCGATCCTGGCAACCCCTCTGTACCAGAGGAAAAAGGCGACAACTATTGAAAAGATAATGGAAAAAATGACGATCAACCAGCCAGTCAGTCAGGGAAAGACGGGCCAACTCACCCCAATCGAAAAAAGAGGGTACGAAGAATCCGAGGAGAATGGAACCGGCCGCCATGCTGTATGCCGTTACCTTTAACGGTGAGTGTTTTTCCAGGAGCGGTTTGGACAGGATCGTGTAGAGTGCCCAGGAAAGGCTGGCGAGAAGCGCAAGGACATTACCGGCAACGTCGCCGCCCATGAAAGAAGCCCAGTCTCCCTTTGTCATGAGAATGTAGACGCCTATGAATCCCGTCACGATGGCAAGAAGTCTTTTCTTTACGAATTTTTCATAGCCGAAGAGGCTGCTCAGGAATCCGCCATAGATGGGCGACATGTTGATCAGAATACCCACATTGACCGCCGAGGTATACTTCAGCGCAAAGGTAAAAAGGAACTGATAAAGGGCGATACCCACGGCGCCGAGCAACGTAAGCCGCCATATATCCCGGGGCGGCACCTTTACATCTTCGAGAAAAAAGAGTAAAAGAAATAGAAGAACGCTCCCTGTGATAAACCGGATCAATATGACGTTTACCGGAGACAGGTCGCCCAGGAGAAACTTGACCGCCACCAGATTCGCGCCCCAGATTGCCGACACACAGAGGAGTAAAAAATCGGACAGGTGTTCACGCTCCACGCACTATTCTTAATTGCCGTGAAAACCTTTGTCAATTCCTAATCGCGAAGAAGGTGAAAATTTACGATGGAGAATTCGATGGACCCCAGGGGAAAAATAATCTTTGCGCTTGATGTAGACCGCTTTGAGGAGGCACAACAGCTTGTCATGGAATTCAAAGACCATGTCGGTATGTTCAAGGTGGGCAAGCAGCTTTTCACGCAGTGCGGACCTAAAATAGTCGACTATATCAAACTGAAGAACTCGAAGGTATTCCTGGATCTCAAATATCACGACATCCCCAATACCGTGGCGAAGGCCTCCATAGAAGCAGCCAAACTCGGTGTGGATATCCTGAACGTACATGCCTCGGGGGGGTTCACCATGATGAGCGAGGCGAAGCGGGCCCTTGTTGAAGCAGGCAAGAACCCCGACATCCGACGGCCGAAGATCATAGGGGTGACGGTCCTCACAAGCCTCGACGACGGCGAGCTGAAGCGGGTAGGCTTTGACATCCCCGTTATCGAATTAACGAAAAGACTGGCGCTCCTTGCCAGGGAAGCCGGGCTTGACGGTGTTGTCGCCGGGGGAAGCGAGATCGAGATGATCCGCGAACTCTGCGGAAAAGATTTTCTCATCATCACCCCCGGGGTCAGGATCAAGGAAAAAAAGGATGACCAGAAACGGACGATTACACCGCAGGAGGCCATCCGCAGAGGAGCTTCGTATATCGTTCTCGGACGAGCGGTAAGGGACGCAGCCGATCCCCGGGCCCTTTTGAAAACAATTACCGGGGACATAGCGGATGCCCTTTCTCTATAACAAGAACAGTATCAGGGAGGCCCTGGAAAACCACCCCGGGAAAGCCCGCAGACTTCTTGTCCGGCAGGGACACGAGAAGGTCTCCGACGAACTGATCGAGGAGGCAAAAAAGCAGGGTGTATCGTTCAGGATAGTGCCATCCGAGGCCTTCACAAAGAAATGTGGCTCTTCACGGTCGCACGTGTGCCTGGAACGCGACGAATTTGATTATACCGATCAGGACGTCTTCCTCCAGAGTCTCGACAGTATGAACGCCCCGTTCCTGTGTGCCCTCGATGGCGTACAGGACCCGCAAAACCTGGGAAACATCGTAAGAAGTTCCGCTTGCCTGGGAGTGGACGCCCTCATCTTCCCCAAAGACCGTTCCTGCGTGATAAATGAGACCGTAGCCAATATTTCGCGTGGCGCGACTGAATTCATCGAAGCCGTGCGGGTAACCAACCTGTCCAGATATCTGGATACCCTCAAAAAACGGGCAATCTTTTGCTACGGCCTGGATGAACGAGGCGGCACGGCGTTATGGGAGATCGATCTCAGGGGACCGGTGTGCCTTGTCTTCGGCGGCGAAGAAGGTTTACGCAGGCTTACGAAAGATACCTGCGATGCCGTTTTGAGGATCCCGACGAATCCCTCCTTCCCATCCCTCAATGTGGCCACTTCATTCGCCCTTGCATCCTATGAAGTAAAAAAACAAAGACGTTGACCGACTTCCCTCCGGTTAAACAGCAAGGGATTCTACGGTAATATTCGGGACTGCCGACATGAATCTGGCAAAGATATTCCAGGAAAAAGAGATACGCAATTTCATTTCTGAGAGCTGGGCCGTGAGCGCTCCCATGACACTCATCATGGTCTTCGATTTTTTGATCGGCATGGCCGATATCTATGTAGCAGGAAGAATAGGCAAGGAAATACAGGCCACATACGGCTTCGTGGTCCAGCTCTATTTCGTTTTCATCATCATCGCCAACGCTCTTACGACGGGAACTGTCTCCGTCATCTCCCGGCTTTTCAGCTCCGGCGACAAAGAAGAACTCGGCAGGGCCATATTCTCTACGATCATCGTCGCCACGGCCGGAGGCTTTCTCTTCGGGACGCTCGGCATCATTCTCACCCCACCGGTGATAAACCTGGTCAATATCCCGGCAGACCTCAAACCGCTGGGGATACCCCTGGCACAGATCTATGCCGGGGGGCTCATCTTTCATTACATCCTGCTCAATACCAACGGGATACTGCGGTCCTGCAAGAAAGTGCATCTTTCGCTGGGGACCATGGCCATAGTCTGCGTCTGCAACATATGCCTCAATTTCTTCCTCGTCTTTGCCACGCCGGTGGGCTATATCGGAATTGCCATAGCGACGGCGTCAAGCTCCCTGGTAGGCTGCCTTCTCAATCTGCGCCACGTATATTCCTTCGTACCGCTGTCGGCAATGGCATTTACAGCAAAACGTGTCCGTGAGATATTCGGGATAGGATGGCCTTTCGCTCTGAGCCAGGCTCTCTGGCAGCTTCATTCCATGGCCCTTTTCCTCATCCTGAGTTCTCTACCGCGAAAGAGCGTCGAGATTCTCGCTGCGTTTTCCTCCGGGCTAAGGATTGAGTCCGCCGCTTTTCTCCCGGCGATTGCCTTTCACATGGCAAGCGCCGTCATAACGGGTAATCTCATCGGGGAGGGGCGACGTGCCGATGCCTTTCGGGCAGGTGTCGTGACTACCTTGATGGGCGTCTCGATAGTTATCGTGATCGCCCTTCTCGTGGTGTTTGCCGCACCCTGGGTGGCGCCTGCACTGTCGGATAACCCGGTGGTAATCAAGGAAGCTACGACATATCTCTACATCAATATGCTCGGAGAGCCCTTCATGGCACTCTGGGTCATTCTGGCGGGGGCCTTGAGCGGCGCCGGAGACACGAGGAGCATGATGTTCATCGTAACGGGATGTACCTGGCTTGTCCGCGTCCCCTTGTGTTACCTCTTCGTCGTTATTTTGGGATTCGAGGCCCATGCGGTATGGTGGACCATGAACCTCTCGCAATTCCTCGCGGCTATGCTGATGTTGAGAAGATACATGGGGAGAAAGTGGCTGGTGGATCGGGGCGTCACGGGGGTCTAGAAGTTCGTCTTGAATCTGAACCGCCAGCCGTCATCACGGGAATCGAGACGGCTGTCGTCTTTGCGTTCCACGACGACACCGCGCCCCAGCATCACTTCGCTTGATTCCGAAACCTTGACGCCGACGCCTACATCAGCCTTGTGTTCTTTTTTCGGTTCGGGAGCCACCCCTTTCCTGGTGTCGAGATCCTGAACCTTCTCAAGCGTAAACCGGGGCTGATCCTCGAATGCTTTCGCCGGTTGCTCCGGCTCCCTGCCCTTTTCTTCGAGAACCTCGATCGTGTAGACGGTGGAATTCTCCCCGGGCGTCTTCGAGGCGGCCACAGGTTTGAGTCGGACCTGACTTGCTTTTTGGGGCTTCACGCTTCTTGTTACAATGCGGTACCCGGTGCCGTCATACTCGAGAAAACCATGGGGGTTTTTTACGGACGGGCCGTTGGGAAGGTTGTCCTGCTGAATGGTCCCTGTGTGCCTTGCCTCAGAATCGCCGACCGGCATGGGATCGGCCTTTGCCTTCCCCGCGAATAAGAACACCGCGACAAGCAGAACGGATAGTGTCGGAACCAGGAATGTTCTTACAGGCAACATGTCATGACAAGTATAATGTAAGTTGAAAAAAAAGCAAAGTTTTTGTATGCTTAACCTGCCATGAAGGAACCAAGGTATTACAGCACCAACGATCCCGCTGAATCTGTCGACTTCGAGACGGCCCTGCTTACCGGTATGGCCTCGAAATACGGACTTTACATGATCGCCCGCAGCGATGTCCCCGTTTTGTCCGCGGAACGTATAATCGCCATGAAAGGCATGAGTTACGCCGCGATAGCCTACGAGGTTCTGGAACCCTTCCTCGGGCGCGAGATACCCGCCGCGAAGCTAAAGTCGCTGCTCGACGACGCCTACGACGCAAAAAAGATCCCCACGATAGTCCAGCATATTACGGGGAAAACGTACATCATGTGGCTCACCCGGGGACCCACATATTCCTTCAAAGACTATGCGGCGCGGTTCTTCGGCCGGATGCTCAATTATTTCCTGGGAGCCAGGGGATTGCTGAGAACAGTCATCGTCGCCACGAGCGGCGACACGGGCGGGGCTGTAGCCGATGCCCTTCTCGGCCTCGACAACATCGACAACATCGTCTTTTATCCGAAGGGTTCCATAAGCGAAGGTCAGAGAAGGCAAATGACGACCCTGGGGCGGAATGTTCATGCCTTTGAAGTCAATGGTGATTTTGATATCTGCCAGGCGTTGGCCAAGAGCATCCTGGGCGACAGGTCATTCGCCGGCGAGCTCTTCGGTGACCCCGGCCGTTTCACCTCGGCCAATTCCATCAGTGTCGGAAGGCTCCTCCCCCAGGCCGTTTATCCTTTTTATGCCTATTCAAAGATAGCCTCGGAAGCACCGTTCATAGCCAGCATTCCTTCGGGGAATTTCGGCAACATGATGGGAACGGTCATTGCCAGGCAAATGGGGCTTCCCGTGGAACGGATCATCTGCGGAGTCAACGAAAACAGGGAATTCCCCGATTTTCTATGCAGCGGGAGCTACCTGGTGCGCCCTTCCGTCAAGTCGCCCTCATCGGCGATGATCGTTTCACATCCAAGCAACCTGGCGCGTCTCATCGATTTTTATGGCGGCCACATGTTCGACGAACGGGACGCTTCGACGGGAAACGTGACGAAACCCGGCATCATCGACCGCATGCCCGACATGGAGGCCATGCGGCGGGACATCATTTCCATGGGGATCACCAATGCAGGGCATTTTGAGACAATGAAGGCCGTCTACGAGCGATACGGCATCATCCTTGATCCTCACGGTGCGGTGGGTTGGGCTGCCCTGGAACAATATCTTGGAGGAAAACACGACCGGTCGGCCGTAGTGTACGAGACGGCGGATCCCGGTAAATTCCCGGAAGACGTTCGGCAGGCCATAGGTGTAACGCCGGAGCTACCACCGGGCATGAAAAAGCAGGCGGCCCTTCCGGAAAGGATTTACACCGTTGGCGCAGACCCTGAACTTACTCCCGAAGGTCTCAAGCTGTCATCGGCTCAGGTAGACGAAGCAAAAGACGAGATCCGGAGAATATACGGCGCCTGAGGCCTGCCTCTCGAATGCGGGGACGTAGGTTCGAACCGGGCCGGCGCTTCTCAATGGAGCAAATGAAATCCATCCAGTCGTTCCGTCCGCTGATCGCAATCCTGATCCTGTGCATCCTTCCCGCGGGATGTTTCTTTTCCGAAGGTATCGGAGACATAGACGTCAAGACATTGAAAACCCTGATGGAAAAGGAAAGGAGGCTCCTCGTCGTCGATAACCGCACCACCCTCGAATACGCCTCGGGCCACATACCGGGCGCCATCAACATCCCCGAGGAAGAATTTTACAGGATCACGGCGATGCTGCCTCCGGAAAAGGATATCCCTATCGTCTTTTATTGCAGGGGATATGGCTGAGCCCCCAGTCTTAAGGCTGCGGTCGCGGCCAGAAACTCGGGTTATGCAAACGTCATGACCTGTCTTGCAGGCTATCCCGCCTGGGTGAGAAAGGGTAATCCGGTAGAACGATAGCCGCGCCCAAATCCTTCTCCCGCAAGAATCCCGGAACTCCTGCGTTGACATAACACTCCCGTTGCCATACAATAAACGAAAATGATTTCTATTTAGGGCAAATAGATGGAGAACCATAACCACATCCTCAAGGAACTCGAACTCAAAGCGACGCCGAAGAGACTCGCCATTCTCGACGTCCTGTCGTGCGCATCCACCTATCTCAGCCCGGAAGAGGTATGGAAGAGGTTGAAGGAACGCTTCTCGACCGTAGGCCTTCCGACGGTGTATCGCAACCTGGAGGAGTTGGCGGATGGCGGCGTCATCTTCAAGGTGATCCATCCCGATCGGAAGCTTTATTATTTCTTTTGTGACAACAGAAAACACCACCACCATTTCATCTGCACCTCATGCAAAAGAGTGGACGATCTTAATTTTTGTGCCTACAAGGAGCTTGAAAAGGAAGTCTCCCAAACCCTGAACGGCACCATATCATCCCACATCATGCAGGTGTTCGGCATCTGCAGGCACTGTACCCCGGTGAAGGAGGCAAAATGAAAAAGGTTCGTCAGGCAATCGCCCTCATGCTTGCGGCACTCCTCGTAACTGTCCTGTCGTCCTGTGGAACCCGTGACAGGGACCCTGAGGACGGCCAAAAGAAGATCACCGTCGTGACTACCCTCTTTCCACTCTATGATTTTACAAGGGCAATCGCCCGAGACAAGGCCGACGTTACACTTTTGTTGCCGCCGGGAGTGGAGGCCCACGCCTTTGAGCCAAAACCGGCTGACATGGTAAGGATCGACTCGGCCGGGCTTTTCGTCTACACCGGCAAATATATGGAACCCTGGGCAGAGGAAATCCTGAAGGGGACCTCGAACAAAGCCCTCATCGTCAGGGACGCGAGCCGGGGCATCAGGCTCATGCACACCGCCGAAAAGGACCACGGCGAAGCAGATAACGAGGACAGGCACGGGCACGGCGATCATGGTACTTACGACCCGCATATATGGCTCGATTTCGAAAACGCGATGAAAATGGTCGATACCATCGCCGATGGATTATCTGCAGCCGATCCAACAAACAGCGCGTTTTATAAAGAAAATGCCGCCCGGTACAAGGAAGAGCTTCTCGCTCTTGACGCAAGGTTCCGCGAAACCCTCAGGACATGTGGGAAAAAAACCCTCGTTCACGGCGGTCATTTCGCCTTCGGGTATCTGGCCCGCAGATACGGTCTTGAATATGTCAGCGCCTACCAGGGTTCTCCGAATGCAGAGCCCACTGCCAGAAAGATCATCGCGCTTGAGAAAATAATCAAGGAAAAGGGTGTCCGGTACGTCTATTTCGAAGAACTGATAAACCCGAAGGTCTCCGAGCTCCTCTCGAGGGAAACGGGGGCCACTCTTCTCAGTCTCCACGGGGCTCACAATGTCACCAAAGACGAACTTGCAAAAGGCTCGACCTTCATCTCCCTCATGGACACCAACCTTGCAAACCTGAAAATAGGCCTCGAATGCAGATAACCGACGTCATCGCCACGGATCGCCTGGGTTTTCGCTTCAATTCCAGTGAGATAGTGAGCGATGTCACCTTCGCCCTCAAACGAGGGGAATTCCTGGGGATAGTCGGGCCGAACGGCTCGGGGAAGACCACTCTCATCCGGCTGCTCCTTGGTCTCCTGAAGCCGACGGACGGCTCGGTAACGCTTTTCGGACAGAGCGCCGCGTTATTCAATGAGTGGCAAAAGATCGGCTACCTTCCCCAAAAAATGGCCACCTTCAACCCTCACTTTCCCGCTACGGTGCGTGAGGTCGTCGGGATGGGGCTCCTCGCTCGCAAGACCTTCCCCAGGAGAACGTCACGGGGCGACCGGGAATCGATAGACGCCGCACTCGCTTTGATGGATATCAATTCCATCGAAGGCAAGCTCATCGGGGAACTCTCCGGGGGCCAGCAGCAGCGCACCCTGATAGCGAAGGCACTCGTCGCCGGTCCCGAGCTCCTTATCCTCGACGAGCCGACAACCGCCCTGGATCCCGAAGGGCGGGAAAGGTTCTTCGCCACTCTGAAAAACATAAACACCGACAAGGCCGTGACGATCATCATGATCACCCACGATATAGGAACAATCGGCCAACATGCTTCGAAGCTTCTCTATCTCGATAAGAACCTCATTTTTTACGGAGGATTTGACGATTTTTGTCTCTCCGAGGACATGACAGACTACTTCGGCGAGCACTCGCAGCATCTTATCTGCCACAGGCATGAGGCAGAGGGCCCGGGAATCAGGTAATAGGAAAGAATGAACCCTGAGGCATTTTATGGACTTTCTTGACCTCTTCAGTCATGGCTTTATCCAGAGGGCACTCGTAACGGGTTGTTTCATCGCCGTGCTGTGTTCCGTGCTGGGGACCTTTCTTGTGCTGCGGCGGCTCTCTCTGATCGGCGATGGGCTTGCCCATGTCACCTTCGGCGGTGTCGCCGTAGGTCTCCTTTTCGGGGCCTACCCCTTTTATATGGCAATCCCTATCGTCATGGCAAGCGCACTGGGAATTCTCAAACTCATAGACAAAGCACGTCTTTACGGCGATGCGGCGATAGGCATCGTGTCGTCGCTCGGGATAGCTGGAGGCATCCTGATAGCCAGCGCGGCCGGGGGCTTCAATATCGATCTCTTCAGCTATCTTTTCGGAAACATTCTCGCCATAAGCCGTGTGGAGGTGTGGACCTCCGTTCTCCTGTGTTTCTGTCTCATCGTCGTCATCGCTCTCTACTATCACGAACTCCTCGCCATTACTTTCGACGAGGAATCCGCAAAGGCATCGGGGATAAAGACGACACGGATCAACCGTATCCTTGTTCTCCTTACGGCATTGACCGTAGTCCTTGCCATGAAGGTGGTCGGGATAATGCTCGTGTCGGCCCTGCTCATCATCCCACCGGTGACGGCCCTCCAGTTCGCCCGAGGCTTCAAGACCACCATCATCATATCCTGCCTCACGGGAATTGTTGCGGTTATGGCCGGTGTCACAATATCTTTTGTCCTTGATTTGCCTGCCGGTGCCAGCATAGTCATAGTGAGTTTTGGCATCTTCCTCGTCTCCTTCCTTGGTGCCCGTTTGAGGATCAAGGGCATCTCCCGGCGTTAACAAGACTCCTCGGGTGGCACCCGTCACCTATCACGTTGCTTTTTGCCGATAACCCTTCGTATTTTCAGCCGGAATATTGGCGGAAAAAAGATGGGTTCATGCGTTGACAGGGTAAAACTTGAACATTATATTACCCTAGACGCGAAAAATTTCAGGAGGAGACGAAAATGGCAAGAAAAGTAATCGGAATAGACTTGGGCACTACCAATTCAGTCGTCGCTGTTATGGAAGGCGGCGAGCCGAAGGTCATCATAAATGAGGAAGGCAGCAGGCTTACACCGAGCGTGGTCGCGTTTACAAAGGATGGTGAGGTTCTCGTCGGGCAGACTGCGAAGAGGCAGGCCATAACAAATCCGGAAAATACCATATTTTCGATAAAGAGATTCGTGGGAAGGCGATTCAATGAGGTACAGGAAGAGATCAAGACGGTGCCGTTCAAAGTCGTCGGCGATCAGGAAGGCAACGTGCGTGTTGATGTCCGCGGTAAACAGTATACCCCCCAGGAAATCTCGGCATTCGTTCTTCAGAAACTGAGAAAGTCCGCTGAGGCGTACCTGGGCCAGCAGGTTGATGACGCGGTTATCACGGTCCCCGCCTATTTCAACGATTCGCAGCGCCAGGCGACAAAAGACGCCGGCAGGATCGCGGGACTCAACGTGCTTCGTATTATAAATGAGCCAACGGCATCGGCCCTGGCTTATGGTCTTGACAAGAAGAAGGATGAGACCATCGCCGTTTACGACTTCGGCGGCGGCACTTTCGATATATCGATCCTGGAAGTCGGCGACAACGTTGTGGAAGTCAAGTCTACAAACGGCGACACACATCTCGGCGGTGACGACATCGACCAGCGGGTAATAGAGTGGATAGTCTCTGAATTCAGAAAAGATCAGGGAATCGATCTTTCCAAGGACCGGATGGCCCTGCAAAGGTTGAAAGAAGCTGCGGAACGTGCAAAGGTGGAGCTATCGACAACCATCGAGACGGAAATCAACCTCCCCTTTATCACGGCTGATGCATCGGGCCCGAAACATCTCAACATGAAACTGAGAAGGGCGGAGCTGGAAAAGCTTGCCGACGATCTTTTCCAGAGGACAATGCAACCCTTGAAGCGGGCACTCGAGGATGCGAAGATCGCGATGAACAAGATCGACGAGGTTGTTCTCGTCGGCGGCTCCACAAGGATTCCCAAGGTCCAGGACATTGTGAAGGAGTTCTTTGGCAAGGAGCCTCACCGGGGCGTGAACCCCGACGAGGTTGTGGCCCTCGGCGCTGCCGTTCAGGCGGGCGTCCTCGCGGGTGAGGTAAAGGATGTTCTTCTTCTCGACGTCACCCCTTTGTCGCTTGGCATAGAAACGCTGGGAGGGGTGCTGACACGTATAATCGAACGCAATACAACCATCCCAACCAAGAAGAGCCAGGTTTTTACGACCGCTGAAGACAGCCAGACAAGCGTCGAGATTCACGTTCTCCAGGGAGAGCGTGAAATGGCCAGGGACAACAGGACCCTGGGAAGGTTTCATCTTATCGGGCTGCCGCCTGCACCACGGGGGATTCCGCAGATCGAGGTAACCTTCGACATCGACGCAAACGGCATACTCCATGTATCCGCGAAAGACACGGCCACCGGCAAAGAGCAGAGCATCCGTATCACAGCATCCACTGGCCTCTCCGAAGAAGATATCCAGAAGATGGTTCGCGATTCCGAGACTCACTCCGAGGAGGACCGCAAGAGGAAACAGGATGTCGAGCAGCGCAACCAGCTCGACAACATAATATACACAACCGAGAAAACCCTCAACGAGAATAAGGATAAACTCACGGCTGACGATATCAGGACAGTTGAGGACTTGTTGAGCCCCGCAAAAGACGCCATCAAGAGTGGTGATTCCGAAAGAATCAAGAAGGCAGCGGAAGATCTGACAAAGGCCTCCCATAACCTCGCCGAGATACTCTACAAGAAGTCATCACAAACAACATCGCAGGGCGCCCCCGAACAGGAGGCAGGACAGCAGCAGGCCCAGCAGGGCGGCGGCAGAAGAGATGACGATGTGGTGGACGCGGAATTTGAGGATGTGAAACACTAGGGGGAATAATGGTAATCGGCTTAAAAAACGATAAAAGCATAAAAGACAGGATGTTTATACCGGCGGAACTACCCGTTCTGCCGTTGAGGGGAACGGTGGCGTATCCCGACCTCGTTATGCCCCTCATAGTAGGGCGTGAAAAATCCATTCGCCTTGTCGATGAGGCAATGAGTAAAGACAAGATGATAGCCATCATCACGCAGAAAAACCCCGACATAGAAGACCCGGGAGCTGAGGATCTTTATACCGTCGGGACCGTCGCGACCATCATGAAAATGGTCAAGATGGTAGACGGCAGCCAACGGGTCGTCATCCAGGGACTGTGCCGGTGCAAGGTCATAGAATTCACCGAGGCAGACCCCAACATCAAGGCAAGCATCCTCCCGGTGTTCGAAGACTACCAGAAAGATATCGAGATAGATGCGATGTACATCAATCTCAAGAATCTCTACCGCAAGGCCATAGAAATGGCCCCGTACCTCTCATCGGAGCTGGCCCAGATAGCCTCCAAGGTCGAGAACCCGGGAAACCTGGCAGACCTTATCGCCTCAACGATCAACATATCCGTGATCGAGAAACAGGAGATACTGGAGAAGATAGACCTCAAGGAGAGGTTGAAGAAAGCAACGATCTACCTCAACAGGGAGGTGGAGACGCTGGAACTGAGCAGCAAGATCCAGTCGCACGTCAAGGAAGGCATTGACAAGACCCAGCGCGAATACTACCTGCGCGAACAGCTCAAGGCCATCCAGAAGGAACTTGGCGAAAGCGACGACAAGATAAACGAAGTAGACGAGCTGAAGAAGAAGATAAAAGACGCGAAGATGCCCGACGAAGTGCGCAAGGTTGCCGACAAGGAACTCGACAGGCTTTCAAAGATGAGCAGTATGTCGGCGGAATACACCGTTGCCCGGACATACCTCGACTGGCTCACCGAGCTGCCGTGGTCGAAAGCAACTGAAGATAATCTTGACATCGACGGAGCATCGACGATCCTCGACGAAGACCATTACGATCTCGAAAAGGTCAAGAAGAGAATCCTGGAGTATCTGGCGGTGAGAAAACTCAAAGCCGACATGAAAGGGCCTATCCTGTGTTTCGTCGGCCCTCCCGGCGTCGGAAAAACATCGCTGGGCAAGTCCATTGCCCGGGCCCTTGGCCGGAAGTTCATGAGGATCTCCCTCGGCGGCATCAGGGATGAAGCAGAGATACGCGGGCACAGGCGTACATACGTCGGCGCCCTTCCCGGCCGCATCGTTCAGGGTATCAAGAAAGCCGGGTCCAACAACCCCATATTCATGCTCGACGAGGTTGACAAGATAGGTATGGATTTCAGGGGCGATCCGTCGAGCGCCCTGCTTGAGGTCCTCGACCCGGAACAAAACTTCTCCTTCAGCGATCACTATCTGGAGGTGCCTTTCGACCTTTCAAAGGTCATGTTCATCGCGACGGCGAACATGCTTGACCCGATACCGCCGGCGCTGAAGGACCGGATGGAAGTCCTGGAACTCCCCGGTTACACCGAGGAGGAAAAGCTTATGATCGCCCGGCAGTTCCTTATCCCGAAGGAACGTTCCGAGCACGGCCTCTCAGAGGACCATATCGAATTCGAAGACGAGGCCCTGAAAGTAGTGATCCGTTCCCATACACGTGAATCGGGCGTCCGTAACCTTGAAAGGGAGATAGCCGCCATATGCAGGGCCGTTGCCAAGGACGTGGCGCAGGGCAAAACACAGAAACAGATAATCACCGCCGATAGTATCCACGGTTTCCTCGGACCCATCAAGTTCTTCTCCGAAGTCGCGGAGCGCACAAAATACTCCGGGGTGGCCACGGGCCTTGCCTGGACCCCCACAGGCGGCGACATACTTTTCATCGAATCCACGAAAATGCGCGGCAAGGGCGGCCTGTCGCTGACGGGACAGCTCGGCGACGTGATGAAGGAATCGGCCCAGGCGGCATTAAGCTATATCAGGAGCAAGTACGGAGACTACAAGATTCCCGAGGATTTTTTCGAGAAAAACGACCTCCACGTGCACGTGCCCCAGGGGGCCATTCCCAAAGACGGGCCGTCGGCAGGCATCACCATGCTTGTTTCGCTCGTCTCTCTGCTGACGGACAAACCGGTGCGCAACGACGTCGCCATGACAGGGGAAATTACCCTGCGCGGCCTCGTTCTCCCCGTGGGAGGGATCAAGCAGAAGGTCCTCGCCGCACGGCGCGCCGGGATCAGGAATATTGTCCTGCCCAAGCTCAATGAGAAGGACCTCGAAGAGGTCCCCGAGAGCATCAAGAACGGCATGGACTTCAAGTTCATAGAAAAGATGGATGAGGCTATAGAAATCTGCCTCGCACCAAAGTAGAGCAGGCAGGATTCAGAGATAACAAACGGGGCAAGCACACATATGCTTGCCCCGTTTTCTTTTACAATCCGGGCCGGTCTTCCTGGTTTTCTTTCACCCTTTCCCCGTCTTCCTTACTTCTCCACCGCCTTCAGTTCCTTCGCCCTGTCCGGCTCAAGGTCGGCTTTATCGAAAGCGGCATCATCGGGGAGAATAAGGGAAAACTCCCGGGAGTCATCGATCTCCATTACAGCGTTATTGACGGCAAAATCCAGGACGTGGCCTCCCATCTTCCCGTCGGCGCGGAGAAAGTGAAGGTGATAGCCGGGCACGTTGACGCCTTTCGCAAAGGAAGGACACCAGAAACCGACCATCGTTCCGGAAACGTCGGTAAACTCGAAGACCGGCTGGGTCTTTACAACCTCCGCCAGCTGCGCGTATGGCTTCTTCTGTGCGGGAACGCTCCTCGCCTTCACCATGCCGAATGTCCCCGTGATCTTGATCGCATAGAAGGCGTTGCGCGTGGGAAAAACATTTTCGGTCCGTGCGGTGAAGCTCGTGAAGGTGACGCCTTTCTTGAGAGGAATCGTCCTGTCCGCCTTGAAGAAGGTGACTGCAGCGAAGGGGGTCTTGACTTCCGGCCCCGGCCGCAGGACGGCACCTGTGGACGTCACCTGATAGAAAACCCCATCGAGAAGGACCATCTCCCCGTCGAGGGTGGCGAAAGTCCCGAGGCCAAAATCGCCTTTCGTGCGCAATTCGCCGAGGGTCGTCGGACCGTCGTACACTCCTGTCATAAGTGCGTCTATCGTCGATACCTGCGTAATCGTATCCTCCCCGGCAAAACACATGACCGCCGGAAGAACAGCGCACACTGCCATTAATACCCATAGGAAACGTTTTGTCATATCCATCGCCTGCCTTTATTTACGGTGCCAGCTGGACCTGATCACCGAATCTTTCTTTCAGGACATCAGCCAGAGAATCGGCCTTGCCCTGCGATTCGAATTCCACCATCAATTCACCGCCATCCCCCACCACAAGACGACCGAAGGGCCTTACCACCTCCGCCACGTCATCCGGCTCCACAGTCCACCAGCCGCGGGTCCGTCTCAACAGCTCCTCACCCTTGAGCTTCTGGGGAGTCACGAGGTCTATGGAGCGAAACCAGGCATCCCAGCCTATTTGCGCCGGGGCGCGCATGACGGGGGCCACGGGATCATGATAGATCCTGCACCTTCCGAAGAGACGAAGACGGATCATTTAAGCACCTCATCGACCAGTTTTTTCAAGGCGGCATCCTCCGGCAGGCCATCTTTTGGAACAACGATACCCCTCATTGACAATGCCCTGGCTAGACAGAAGATGTAGATCGCAGCGGCGGAGCGCTCGTCAGCCCCTATGCCGCGCTGCATGGCGGAAGCCCAGGATCTCTCAAAAAATTTCAGCGCTATTTCGCGAAAACGACGAAGGCGCTCATCACGTGACGAGACGCCGACCGCCTGAAGAAACTCTTTCTGGGCCGTCTCGATGGCGGCGAAGACTCCACGCATATAGCGTATCTGGGGGTCGCGTCCCCATGTGTCATTATCGGTCATCTCTCCTCCACGGGGCCGAGCTTTCCTTCCGGACATATTCGTGCACCATCATCCGGGCAAGAACGTTTCCAGTTCGACTAATAAAATAATGAAATACGGCCGGAGTGTCAATCGCAAAGGCTTGTCTGAAAAGCACCGGAGGCATTGCCTTCGCTATTTTTTTTTCTTTACAAGACCACTTTGGCTGGACCATACTTTAGGATTATGAAGAAAGCATTTCCCCGTGTCATCACCCTGTTCACCTTGATCCTGCTCGTTTTGGCCATATCCGGACAGGGGGCGGCCGCCCAACCCACAGACATGTTTCTCCTCGCCTTCGGCAAGGGAAACGTCGAGGTAAAGCTCTACTCCGATTATTTCTGCGGGGCCTGCAAGACGCTTGAGCCTAACGTCGAATACCTCATTGCCGACCTCGTAAAGCGAAACATCGTTACAATCACTTTCGTCGACTCCCCGATGCATAAACACTCTGCCCTGTATGCCCGCTATTTTCTTTACATACTGAACGCCAGGAAGGAAATAGGCCATGCACTCAAGGCGCGTGCGGCCCTGTTCGAGGCTGCGCAGCAAAATATCAGCGATAAAGACAAACTGCAGGAATTCCTCACCGCAAAAGGTTTCAAACTGAAGCCCTTCGACACCAAACCTGTCTTCAATATCCTTCAAGGGTACCTCCGCATCGATCATATAAATGCCACACCCACCTGTGTTGTGGTGCGGGACGACAAAAAGGAATTCCATCAGGGGTCGGCGAACATAATTAAAATGCTGGAAAGCCTGAAATAGCCCGACGGGGAGGGGCCATGGAAGACAGGGACGATGAAAAAAGGAAGCTCCTCGAGGAATCGCGTGTCATAGCGATCGTCGGCCTGTCATTGGACGAACAGAAGGCAAGCAATGTCGTCGCCGTCTACCTCATAGCCCACGGGTACAGGATTATTCCCGTCAACCCCTACCATGCCGAAATACTGGGACAGAAATCGTATCCGTCGCTTTCCGACGTGCCGGAGAAGATCGACATTGTCGATATATTCATGAAGGCCGAAAACGTCCTGCCCGTTGTGGAGGAAGCGATCAAGCTTGCTCCGAAGGCAATCTGGCCCCAGCTTGGCATCGTGAACGAGGAAGCCAGAAAACTGACTGAATCGAGCAATATCCCCTTCTTCATGGACCAATGTATCAAACAGGAATATGCAAAGCTGTTCAAAAAATAAGAATGACTGGCCCCCTGCCGGGCTTTGAGATAGAAGGTATCGCCAGAATAACCAGTCGCCATCTAATAAAGGTACTATTACAATCATGGACAAACACCTTTCCTCACACCACACTTCGCCTTATAACGAACCGGCTGACCTCTTTCTTACCGGCGGGACCCTTATCAACGTCTATTCCGGGGAACTGCTCGAGGCCAACGTTGCAGTAAAGAATGAAAAGATTACTTATGTGGGTCCTTCCACACATCAGGCCGGAAAAGGAACGAGGATCCTCGAGGTCGGCGGTAAGATCATCGCGCCCGGCTACATAGAACCGCATTTTCATCCCTGGGACGTTTACAACCCGGTGTCAATCGGCGAAGAGGCGCTACGGCGAGGAACCACAACCGCCTTCAGCGACAACCTGATCTTCTACATTGAAATGGGGCCGAAGCTTTTTCAGGACTTCATGGACGCCTTCTCGAAAATGCCCATAAAGTATTACTGGTCACTGAGGACGGCGCCGCAGTCTCCCATGAAAGATGAAAAGCAGGTTTTTTCAGTGAAAAATCTCATCGATGTCCTTGAGAACCCCGGGATCCAATCCATCGGAGAGATCACACGATGGATGGACTTGATCGACGGTGATCCGGAAATGGCCCGGGTGATCACCAGAACCAAAGAACTGAAGAAAAGGGTCGATGGTCACACCGCGGGTGCCAAGTACGATAAACTGAACCGGCTTGCCATGGCGGGCATCGAATCCTGCCATGAAAGCATCAACGGTCAGAACGTTCTCGACAGGCTGAGATTGGGCTTCTACGTTATGCTGCGGGAAAGCTCCCTTCGGCCGGATTTAAGCCTGCTTCTCAAGACAGTCGCCAGGAGCCGCGTCCTCACCGATCGCCTTCTGCTGACGACCGACGGTTCAATGCCGGAATACTATCACCGGCACGGTGTTACCGATCATTTGATCAGGATAGCCCTCAAAGAAGGTATCGATCCGATCAGCGTCTATCGAATGGTGACCATCAACCCGGCGGTCTATTTCGGATTTGACCACAAGATCGGAGGAATCGCTCCCGGACGGGACGCCGATATGGTCATCCTGGAAGACATTCTTAACCCCACCCCGGAGACCGTCATTTCCAGGGGCAAAGTAGTAGCCGAAAAAGGTCGCCTCGTTGAACCGTTCCCCGAGGTGGAATGGGAAAAATACTTTCCCGCCGCTTCCTTCTCCAAACGCGAGTGGGTCGCAAACAGCGACCTATTCAGAATCCCCGTTTCCGGTCAAATCACCCGTTTTCCCGTTATCGAGCTTCTCAATCCCGCGATCACGCGGACCGATTGGACCGATTTCGATTCCCAAGACGGGTTCCTGGATGTTGACACGTCGCGGTTTCTCGCCGTCGCCGTCATAAGCAGGGACGGCAATTGGATAACCACGGGGCTCCTCAAGGGCTTCGGCAATGGAATTGAAGCCCTCGTTTCCACTTACAATACGGCGGCGCAGATACTGGTCATCGGAAGCAACACCGAGGCGATGAAGACGGCGGTAAACAGAGTCCTTGAAATAAAGGGAGGTATCGTCATGTACGACAAGGGCAAACCCTGCTACGAACTGCCGCTGCCCATCGGCGGAGTCATGTCGGAGAAGAGCCTGCCCGCTCTCGCCGAAAAAGAGAAAGAATTTCAATCAATCCTTTTTTCAAAGGGATACCCCCATCACGACCCCTTGTACAGCCTTGTTTTCCTGCCAAACGATTTTCTGCCCGAAGTCAGGATCAACTATCGGGGCATTATCGACGTAAAGACCAATAAGGTTCTCTGGCCCAAGAGAGATCTGGTCTGATATCCCGCCCCCTCGAACCTGGTCTATTCTGCGGGCATCAAGCTCTTCACAAATCTTCAAATGATTGCTGAATCGAGTTCAATGGCGCGCCCGCCGCGATTCGAACG
>DIFE01000065.1 GCA_002418985.1 Deltaproteobacteria bacterium UBA5756 | reverse complement strand
GTTTCCGGACGGACACTAATTAGTAGCGCTAAGACGACAAAAACTATCACAATGATATTCAGCGAGTCAACAGATAGATTATAAGGTAAACAGGGGACGTTCCCAAGAAACCAAGAAACTAGATTTTCCAAATACCATTCTCGTCATTTCATGTGGTTATGCACGGGGGGTTTCATCCTCGACACGGGGCTTGGGGTGGTAACGGACCTCAATTTTCATCAGAAAAAGTAATATACACAGGAAACAGGCCTGATATGTCAGCACGGGGCGAAAGCCCCAGGGCATCGTCAATGACAGGGGTGTTCATGCCGCGACACGCACGTCTTGATGCGGTAGGTTCCAGTACACGACGGTGAGCAAGGCCCTTAAAGAGGGGCGGGGACAAGAAGTTGATATCTTGAGGCCCGAGACCATGTACACTCGCACACGCAAAAAAACGCTTGAATATTCGGCGCCGCCTGGTAGCATAACGGTATGGCCGATATGAAACCCGTTTTGCTTAAAGACGTCGTCGACGCGCTGGACATGGCGAGCGACACCCTGTCGTCATACCTTAACAGGAAGACAGGAGAGCTCGTGAGTGTCACCGAAGACGTCATGATGATGGCGCAGGACGATGAGGATTCCGACGAGGTTCCCGAATGGGCGCGGGAAGAGGTTCTCAAGGCGAAGGAGGTCATGGATTCTGATGACTACATCGGGCTCCCTGACAGTTACGAGATCAACGAATACGGGATCATGGAGGATTTCTGCTATTCCCTGAAGGACGAGCGCTTAAAAGAGGACCTCCTTTACGACATCAAGGGCCGGGGAGCCTTCCGCCGGTTCAAGGATTCCATTCACCGCCGGGGGATAGAAAAAGACTGGTACCAATATCGCGACGGGAGGCTGGAGGAGATAATCATCGATTGGCTCGAAGCGAACGAAATCCCCTTCACCCGCGATGACACCCCCACACCCTCAGCGGACAAAAGCTGATATTTCAAGACCTAACCCCACCCCCCTCGGGGGGCACCATCACCGGCTTAGTTTCGCACTTGCCAGACGGTTCAGGCTAACCCCGGATTCGGCTGCTTCTGTTGCGAGCTTACGATGCACCTGGGGCGGAACACGGACCATAAATCTTCCGCTATAATGCTTGCTCGCTATCGGTTCGGGGATCCGTTCGCCAGTTTTCCGCATATCATTCAGGACGTCTTCCACTACCTTCCGGATACCCCTGAGCGCGGTCTCGGGTGTGTCAGCGAGCCAGCTCAGGCTCGGGAACTCAGCGCAGAGACCTACGTATTCCCCGTCCTCGGCGGACCAGGTGACGCGATATGTATAATGATCATTTTTTAGAGCCATGTTCAGCCTCCAATTTCTCTATGGCCAGGAGCACCTGCCGGACCTGATATGCTTTGGCCCGGCCCTTTTCGTTCTGGATATTTACCCGGGGGTCCCCCGGCCACGGGGTTTTATAGATCCTGTGGCTGCCGCTGCTCTGGCGGGCTTTGCCAAAGTAGTGGTCGCAGACGAGACACAGGTCCCGATACCGCACATTATTCGGGTTCGCCCTCATCCGGGAGACTATGTCCGCTGTCCCTGCCACGGATATATAGTATCAGTAATGGCACTAACTGTCAACAGGGGGGAAGGGGACGCTCTTGAAATGTGATCCCTGAGAAATAACCCCCTTTTTCAAAGAGATCACATCGCCGGGTCCGTAAACCACCACTGCGATAGAGAGGAGGATGTTTTTCGAAAGAGCGATATCACCATCACGCCCGACAGCCTCACATAGCCGGAGGTAACCGATACGTGGTATTGCAGCAGCCTCATGAGGGCCCCATGGGCCCTGGCCCACCTCTTTATGTTGCAGGCGATCACCTTGCATGCCACGGCGAAGCACACCTTCGCGAGGCGGCGCACACGGAGTTTGCCTATCCCGTGAGATCGCTTCAGTTCGGAGTTCGTCGCCTCGATGCCCGCACGGATCCTGTACCGCTGTCTCCATTCGGTCGTCTGCTGGATGGCATACATATCATCGCGCAGGCGAAGCTCCGTGGTGACCTCCAGACGGAAGTCCCCGGAGGTGTCACGGGATAGGCAGCCTTTCTTCCGGTGATTGGGCGCTCTTACGGGACAGCGGTCGAGCATCTCACAGGAGCGGCAGATATCACCGCGAAGATTGCATGGAGGGAACGGCGCTTCGTGTTGTTGCCACTGAGGACACGGTGGTCTATCGGAGCGTGGCCCATGGGACACCGTGTTACACGGCCTTCCCCATCGAAGACGAAGAGGTCCCTGCCTATCACATCATCGCCGAGCCTGCTGCGGTTGACGGGGGCGATGAACTCGACTCCCTGCTTCGTGATCTTCAATGAAGAAGGAACAGACGGGTACCCGCCGTCGGCGAAGAGCACCTGAGGCTTGAGGCCGGCGGCATCGAGGCGCTCGATAACGGTAAGGGCCTTGCCGATATCCGACCGGGCGGCGCCGTGCACCTCGTAGTCGGTGATGATCTCCGTCTTCTTTTCGTTGTTGCAGGTCTCGGTTACATGAAGACTGTATCCCGGACCTTTATGCCCGCAGGATGCATCGGGGTCGTAGGGGGATTGGAGGGTGGCCCCCTCACTCTTCTTCTTCACTTCAACCCCGGATGATCCGGTGAGTTCGCATTGTTCCGAGAGAAGGCGCGTAAGATGTCAGCTCACCGGCTGTGACGTGTCTGTCGTTCTCGAAGATAATGATAAGCTCGTGGACATACCGGGCAAGCTCCTGAAGTCTGATCTTCTGCTCCGCCGGGCCCAATCCGAACCATCCCTCGGGTTCCCGTTCATGCCACTGCCGTATCTCTTCCGGTACCTGTGAGAGGCGGTCATCATCGAGGCTTTTGAGGAAGACTGTTAGCGTATGGGAGAACAGGGCCAGTCTTCCCCGCACCTGTATGTTCGAGATGATATGGGTGGAATCAAGCCGCTGGCTCATGGCTGACAGACCTATCTTCTCTA
>DIFE01000104.1:28083-30547 GCA_002418985.1 Deltaproteobacteria bacterium UBA5756 | reverse complement strand
TCGTCATGGGGGTATCCGACATCAGTGGGGTGAACATACGCGTATTTACCCCGTGTTTCGTGCCGAACATGCCGGCGGCCTGGTTCCCTAGGGAAACGCCCGTGGCGGAGGGGTTTTCCTGGGCCGCCGCAAGAGAGAACAGGACGGGAAGGACAAGACCAAGGAAAAGCAACGCAATGGCGCATCTCTTCATGATAAGGTATTACCCAGACCCGATATAAAGTGGGAGGGTCAGATCATGCGTCGAGATCCCTGCGAAAAGGGTATAGGGTTTTTTAGGCTGCTATTGAGGATTGTTGACACTCCCCATGACTAAAGCCTAGGGGTCTTACGGCGGGGGAGGATAAAGACCGCGAGCGCTTTTTCCGCCAATCATCTCCAACGATTGATTATGCCACGATCTCATTTACCGGCAATATTTGTTTCCCCTAATCGGTAGATTACTCGGTAGTTGCCATATATCAATTCCCTTATGGCTTTATTGTCGGTTTCCGGCACAACGCGACCGCTTTCTGGAAATGCCTTCAATTCTTCCACTTTTTTAAAAACCGTCTCTATCCAGTTTCTGGCAGCAGCCGGATTATCCTGGGCTATATACCCTGCTATTTCCGAAACTCTATCCACAGCAATTGGAGACCAGATAATTTTCATTTTTTGATTCGTTTTAACACGGTGGCTTTGGCATATTCATGGTTAATCCCCTGAACGGCTTCTATCTGGCCAAGGGATGTCTGTATGTCTTGAAGCAATTCAATTTTCTCCTGCATGGCTTCATATTCGCTGGCGTCGAGCAAAACAGCCACGCCTTTCCCGTGCTGTGTGATAATGAGAGGACGCTTTGTATCACGTATCTGTTTGAGGAAGGAAGCAATGCCAATGCGAAACTCTGACATCGGCCGGATATCTTCGTTGACTCTAAATCTTTTCATGCAGCACCTCACATAAATAATGTACATTATAACGTACTATTAATATGACGGTCAATATTATTTTTTGGCTGAGCCGTCGAGGTACAAGGTGGCTACATACCGTTGTTATCTGACCGCCTTGAGGATGGCTTCGGATAGACTCCGCTCGTGCAACAATTGGGTAAAGCAGTGTCTTTGCCGGTCTTCTTGTCCTTGTATTTGTCCAGATAGCTAAGCAGGGCGATTTTATACAGCAATGGTGCGAATCTTGTAATGCCCGGTTTATCTTTTTGTCTGAAAGGATGTAACCTGTTCGTGCTGATAGGGTTACCATGCAGGAACTCGTTTCGGGTATCATACAATTCTTTATACAACCTCTGTGGTAGATTTACGCGATATTCTTTTTGAATGTGTTTTACCTTGTATAGTCTCCTCTTCACGGTCTTATCGCTCCACGGGAACCGGCCCAACAAGTTCAGTACCGTCAATAGGTTGGCTCTCCCTTTGCGGGGGTGCGACAGTATCTCAAGGGCGCTGACCCAGAGGCTGGCACTAGCTCCATAGTCGTTAACAAACCTTCTTTCCCATGCCCTGAGAGTCAGATTGAACAGACCTGGTAACGTTTCTTCATGGAAGCAATGGTAAGAATTTATTATGTGGCAACTGGTCCGAACGTGGCTGGGTTATACCAATACAGTAATCGCATTCCGATATATTTCTTTTGTAAATTTCCCACATCCTTTTCTTCCAGGCATGATGTAGAGTTCACCGGGAAGCTCGCTTTTTGGACGATCCGGTGGAACGCCTTATTGGGCGTGTTGTTCTCTGTGCAATATTAATAAGTGAAAGAAGGGCATTGTTGACGGCCTCTTCATTGGGAAAAGCTTTGGCAACCTCGGGCCTCAAAACAATGACGTTTGAGGATTCATTTAATTGCTTTGTATATTTCCCCCGGACAAGCCCTCCTGGGAAATCTGAGCGCTTATATACCGGCCTTAGTTCGTCTTTATCGGTTATTTTATTTTTCTTCATAGAGTTCTCGTTCTCCTTTGTCCGCCTTGCGGGCACTTATAATTCGAATTGTATCCCTATGTTCGGTGTGGGATACTACCAGAAGTCTGCCAGCCCGAGAAACACCGAAAGTGACAAAACGTTCTTCGTAAACAGAATGGTCTGGATCATGGCCAGTTGCAGCCATGGGGTCGCTTAAAGCAGTTGCAGCTTCTTCAAATGAGACTCCATGTTTTTTAAGGTTGCTCTTAGCTTTCTTCGGGTCCCATTCGATTTTCATGTCTTAAATTATATCATGTTCTTCAAATAACGCCAAGAGAATCTCTGTTCATCATATGCCGAAAGACAAAATCAGCGGCGGCCGTAAGGCGTCCGCTGGACCAGCTGGCTCGCCCTTCAATAGATACAAGCGTCAAGTATAGAAAGGACCATGTCAAGAACCTCATCCGATGCCTTTGCGATGAACTTGGTCTTGCGAGCCTTATAATCAATAGATTTCACCTGCTCGACCATGACAAAACCGGTTATGCGCTCTTTTGATAATG
>DIFE01000104.1:14145-28061 GCA_002418985.1 Deltaproteobacteria bacterium UBA5756 | reverse complement strand
TCTTTGCCTGTTCTTTGAAAAATGTGATACTCGATTTCTTCAAAGATATGGTAACCTTCACATTGTCTTCCCTAAGAACCAACTGATCGGGTGGGGGGAGAAAATCTTTGACGATCTTCAGATCTCCCATAGGTTCTTCAGTGTATTTTGTTTTGTTCTTCATAGGTTTTCCTTCCTTTTCTCCAATAACCTGCGCCATAAATACGAATGACGTTGCCGCGGTATGTAAACCTGACAGTCAAAGTACCCTCGCCGACACGCCCCATGCAGTAATACCGGTTTTCCCCGGTACTGTGGGCAGTATCTTCCGCGATAACACGGTTGGGATCGAGGAAAGCCTGTTGAGCCATGACAAAGGAAACACCATGTTTCGCTTGGTTTTCCTTATCTTTTTCCTCATCCCATTCAAACGTCGTTTTTCTCATAAGCAACTATAGCAAACTTGAGCAACTATAGCAATACATAAATATGGTAATATGTATGGCTATAAATGTTTCTCGCATAACGCCATGATGAGCCGTGACTGTAAGAAGTCGGCTCCATCAAGTTGTTGGGGCGTTTTTACTCAAGCTTCTTGCGTGTATTCAGCGTCTCCATGCGCTTAAGCGAATTGAATGGGAAACAGATGCCGCAATAAGTACACTGCCTCGATTCAATTCCCCTAGGATTGGGGTTACCAAATACAGCGTGGCTTTGCTCGAAACCCGAGAGTTCACCAACCCCGCAGATTGGACATCGAGGCCCTATCTCTTCCAAAGGGGGGTAACCAGATTCGATGAGGAAACGTACTCGTCTCGCCGCAGCCTCAGCCTCGACAGTAGACCCCCAACGATTACGCCAGTCACGGCGGATAGTTTTCTCGAAAATATGGTGCAGATGCCAAGTTTTAGGGTTCTCAGGGAACATTTCTGGCATGGATTTCGCGTTGAAGGCAGGACTTTCGCGGGAGAAGACCTTAAGACTCGTAATTGCTGACCACAAGATCTTACTTGCGGAGTACAAATCCGCTCCGACACCGATCACGTCTTCAGAGCCCGATTCACATTCTGGGGCCATATAGTTCACGGTACCAACACCTTCGTCAACCAGCGTGATGGTCTCGCTACCCTGTAATTGGCATAGTCCGAAGTCAATAACTTTTATGGTGAGGTCAGCTTTGACTAGGATATTGGCTGGACTCAAGTCCCGATGAACAATCTTCGGGCTGGACTTATCGCAAGCTACCAATGCTGAACAAATCTGTTCAAAAAGCCAGAGCGATTTTATAGGATTTCCGTAGTATGGATTATACTCGGCTTTTATAATCTTTCCCAAAGGGCGTGCTCCCTCGTCGTACTCCATGACATAGAACTGAAAATCATCGCTTGGAGAGGAACAGTCAACAATATGTATGATACTTGGGTGCCGAAGCTTCTGAATTGCAGAGACTTCGCGTGAAAAGCGTTCATATGCTTGGCTTGGCCCGTCTCTTTTGAGAGCCTTTAAAGCCCAAACGCCACCAAATTCTGCATTTTTGTCTATAACCAACACGACTTGGGCTTGACCACCTTCACCCACAGTCTTCTCAGTTGTTTTCCAGCGCAAGTTCATGGGGATTTTCATTTTCCTGTCCTCTCATCTTTATGGTTTCAACAAAGGCATGCAGCGGATCGCCGAAAAAACCGGCTCCCGCTGATGCCTTTGTTACGAGTCTCCCAGTTTCCTTGTACTTCAACAAACTTATCAGGACCAACCCAGAAAACAGCTATGGAAAGCACTTCTAACGTTTTGGCAATTCTGCCGATAGCTTTTCTATGGTCAAGCGTAGCAGGCAATGCTATTCCAACCTTACAACCGTCTGAGTTTTCCTCCTTCATCTGAATGGCACGGTAGACAGCCTTCGCCACATGGACGCCGACTTGAGACTGAGAGAACGGCTTTCCATATCTTTTCGATGTTTTCCTCGAACTTGTCTCACCCTTTGCTTCGATGAAGCAAGAGATGCCGTTACTGTTTTTTGCTACTATGTCGTCTCATTTCTCGCTTTCGGAAAGTTCGCGAATTATCGTGTGGCCACAACTGCGGAGATACTTGCAGACTGAAGATACTACGTCCGACTCGTAAAACATATATCTTCTTTCTTGGTACTCATAACGACAGAGTCAGCCAGAGCCCGCTTTTTCGGCGATCCGCTGCACCGCCTGGTTCGGCGGTTCTTCGGTTTCACTTCTCATACTGACCTGACTGTAACACTATTTCGCTTACTTCGAGAACCGTGACTCCTTTGCGTGTTCCACGTACTTGTCCGAGTGCATGAACAGAAAACGGGCCGCCATGGCTCGGTGCGCATCTCTGACCGAAAGGTTGGGGATTCGATTCATCCCATGTCTCGATTGCCGGCCATGCTGATGTTCGAAATGCCAGGAACGTGCGATCGCTTTACTTGCTTTTCTCAGAGAGCGTACGCAAGTCTTTAGCAAGTTTACCATTGTTTTTGATATTCGAGCCTCCAAAGGCTTCCAGTATCCATCCTGCACCTTGAAGGTCCCTTATCCGTTTACCTTTGTGGTCGGACTGCTGTGTGGGAGCGCAGAGATTCGGTGTAAGCGAGCACTTCTCAAAAAGAATAGTAATTGCCTGAAGCAAAACAAACATATGACCAAGATTGTTGAAGACTTCTGCCGGACGTTCTTCATCCGTGGCAATCAAGTCGCAGCCTTTGCGGACCTCTCTTAGGTCTATGTGCTGCTCCGTAGAGCATACGGCGGAGTCCAACAAACACGGATCAATCGTTTCCGCGGCAATGCCGCCGCCCCCACGGTGTCGCAAGAAGGCCTTCGACAACGCAACGTAAGCCCGGCTTAGATATTCAGAAATTGAGTTTTCGCTGAGATTACGCACCAAAAACATGATCACTCCACTAATCTATCTTGTCGCCGAACACGGAGCTAAGCGGGAATGGCCCGACAAGGTCGCGATCCGGCGCAATGACGGGTTAGACCGTTTTTGTCTTCTTGCTCTGCACCTCTTTGCTAAGAGCATCTACGTGTATCCGCGAACCAATAAAGACTACAGAAAGTTTGAACAGGTTGCGAGCTCTTATCTGTATCTGTCTCGGCGTCGGTTCAACCGGGACTTCTTCCTCTTTACCAAGCAATACAGGTCGCCAAGCCTTAAGCTCGTCGCAAGCTTTCCTGACAGCGCTGTCTCCAAAGTCCAGTGCAAGGTGTTTATGTGCAAACATGTTTCTTATCTCGGCAATCCTTATAAGGTCCTGATATACAGTCTTGTTTATGAGACCAAGACAATACGCCAAGTCTGCACGGGTCGCGAACCCCCCAACGGCTCCTCGTTGGGGATCAAGAAGTTTTTCGGAAACGCTGCTTTCGATGAAACTCACCTTAATGGCGCTGGCTAACAGCTCTGCGAGGTAGCTAGTCCCGATAAGCACACAAGCAAGGTCTGATCCTTCATTGAGGGTTTCAAATACCGCCTTTGTGTCCCCAGAAAGGTCTTCAAGTTTGAGTGGTTGCCAACGTTTCATCCATAGCTCCTCTCGAATCCAATAAGGTCTAATGAAAAGCTAACCCGGGGTGGCCCGACAGGGACACGATCGGGTTCAGCGCCTTGTTCGCTTCTATGTGCATTCTGTACGTTCCCTTTCTTGTTGTACCCAAACGATTTGCCAATGGCCGCCCTGGATTGTTGGCGGTGTGATCTCCCCGTTTTCGTCCTCACGAATCATACGGAATTCCCAAAAAGGCAAGTCACATTGGCGCAGAGGGTCAGCAACATTTATTCTCACAATTACATGAGTAATCACGGGAGCTTCGTCTAAAATACGCACGATGAAATAGCCGCCGACTCGCACTGCTCCATACTGCTCCTTAACCACTCTGGCATAGTTTTTCGGATTTCCTACATCTTGTGTACGGAATAGCTTTGCCATGTCACCGTAATTCCGTCGCTTCCACAAGGACATGAAAGTCAGTACCACACCTTCAGGCAAGTTCTCGTCAGCGGCAAGAGAACTGTTGAGATCGGCGATGTAGACCTCGCTGATGGAGCGTGGCCGCCACGCTTCTACGGCCTGTTTAAGGCGTTCTGTCTGTGCAATTTTTATTGCCAACTCCATTACCGAAGGCACTTTCGTCTCGTTCTCGAAAGCCATTTTTCGTTGCGACTCTGATTTCTTTGATGCAAGCCAATCTCTAATCACAAAAAGGAAACACCAGCATTTTGCAGCAACAACCGGGTTGTCATAACTTAAGTCCATCCCGTGCAAGATTCCATTTCTATAAGGCAGGCTGATGGGATCGGTACAGGTTGCCCTTCGCCCTTTCTTGAAAATATCTCTGATTGTGTAAATGGCTCCGTCGGAAGTCGTGAGGCAATCCCATACATCCAGATCGGCATCAGACGTATGAAAACCCTTGCCTGTAGCGTCGTTAACGGCGCCGTCTATTACCATGAGCAGCAACGGGATAGCCGAGTAGAAGCGGCTATTCTTACATTCATCAAGGGCGTAGTCTATAAATTTGCGACGGACTCTCAACTCTTCTAAGCCTAGAAAGAAAAATAGCCTTCTCTCTACCTGAGCCGCGCTGTAATAGTCCAACAAGACTTGCTCTGCTACAGTTCGGCCTTTAGTTTCATACGTATCCACCGCTTTCTTCATCACTTCGAAGTTCATACTTTCGTGAGCCAACCAACCGTCTTCCGAAAAGATCTTGTTAAACCGACGTGGGTATTCAGTTAGATCTGTCAACTGACGACGCATTTCGTCGTATTTCGTTTGAATTCCCCCGATCTTCTTGCTGCCCAAGCCAATACATCGCAGTATTCTATTAATTCGAATAATGATCCCTATACCTGTGATCTGGCTCCTTATATGTCTGACACTGGGTAACTCATTTGCACTCATTTCAACTTAAAGTCCTCGTTATTCTGTTTTAAAGCGAACGCCAGCATCAGCGGAAGGCAGGTGCCTTTATTACCGATCCGCTGCATTCATTGGTTGGGCCTCGGTCAAGTGACATCGCTATTTCCGGTGACGCGGTACTCAGTATCAAACCCAGAAAAAGCCAAACCAATCCTACTGCCGAAATGCTTAGCCCGCCTGTTTGAGAAAGCTCCAGTTTTCTCCTCGTCTTCAGATCCTCTTTTTCTCTGGCTGTCCTCTCTTCATGTAACTCCGACGAAATCTTACGTGTCTCGTAATGCAAGTGCTGCTGCACCTGGTTTAGCCTTTCGTCCACGTCTTTAAGATTTGCCTCGATGGCTGACAACCTTTTCTCGATTGGCGCGTCTGGCGCAAAGGACTGCCAAGTATATCCACTCGCCTCAAGGGAAATGCCAGGAAAAGCACCTTCCATCGTCCCAGATATTGAGGGTGGGTTGTATTTCGGAAAATGTTCGAGCCAACCCATGACGTGTCGAAATAGTGTTGGGTAGCCGAACAACCGTCTTGTTTCCCGAAGCCCCCATGCGACGGTAACGATGCCACTAAGTTGTAAAACCAAGCCAATCAGCCTAATCTTTGACTCGCCTGCCGGACCAACAAAAAGGAGACTTAGGGATAAGCCCAAAACCAATATGCACAACCAGAATGGCCGGGGCTCAAACGCCCAGCGTAGTAAGGCCTTAATCCATCGAATGAAATTCATCATAACCGGTTTTCTTCACGTGGCCTAACGCCGGAGTTGAGCCGCGCTCTTGGGCGTTGGCTCCAACGATTTGTTAGCAGCTTTACAGTTTGAGCCCCGTAAGCCTCCGCAAAAGAATGTCTTCGATACTCCTCCGTGAATCAAGGACTGATAGAACATAAACTGTACGCTCAGAAGTCCTGTAAATAATTCTCCACGGGTTGACAATTAACTCATGGTATTGAGTAATGCCCTGCTCTTGAAACTCAGGGACAATACGACCTCTATCTGGAAAGGTATGAAGGCTCTGTGCCTTTTTTCTTATCTCTTTAAATACCTCGTAAGCGCGGGACGGGTTATCATCGGCAATGTATTCTACGATAACTAAGAGATCTCTTTCTGCTGTTTGCGCCCACCTGACATCGTAAACTTTTCTCATTTCATTTTTTCGCTTAATATCTTTTCGACGTTTGTAAATACCTCCTCCTGGCTTTTCCACCTTCCTTCCTTTACGTCTTGTTCACCCTGGGATATGAGCTTCAGGATACCTACGGCGTTTCGCATGTTTTGATAGCTTTCAGGGTCCTGGAGTACAGCCTTAGGTTCTCCGTTTTGCGTTATGACCACGGGCCGATGTGTTTCGTTTATTTGCTTCAGAAGGTCAGGGGCTTTTGATTTCAGATAGGTAATCGGTTTTATATCTTTCGAAATGTTCATATCGTCACCTCCGATCTTAATATGGTATCATAAAAAGACCTGATGTCAAGATATTTACTCTTTCTTGCTGCTAACAACGAGTTGAGCCGCGAGGTACGAAGTCGGCTCCAACGCCTCGTTAGACATTCTTTTTTTTCATTTTCGAGGGTCTTTCCATAACCGAACTTTACCGCCTTCCCATTGACCAACCTGCTCTGCCTTCCAGTAAACGGGGCCAGAATAAGCGTTATTAATTCCAAGGCACTTAAACCTTCCGGGGCCGAGTGATTCAAACAGATGAAGCTTGAAAGACGTGCTGTCTTTGTTTATTGAATTGTAGCAATAGTCCGAGGGGATGATGCTTCCTCGAGGGGTACTTGGGTAAGCATTAACCACCAGATCAATTATTTCTTCTCTCGCAAAAGTCTCGCCCGCCCTATTCTCAAATACCGATATAACTTTGTCTCTAATCGTCATTCCGTTCCCCCGCGCTCTTGGCGCTTTTGGTCTGCCCGGTTCGTTTTTTCTGTCCTTGCGACCCGCATTTTGAGACAAATGGATCTTGTGGTACGCAAAAAGGGCTCTGTCTAAGTTACGAAGCGTAAAAGGCGAAATCTCTCTTAGTATGGTTAACATTTGCGAACGGAACGAGGTGTAGCGCGAGGCATCAGTTGAACTACATTGAATGCGACCTGCACGAAACAGGGTCTCGACAGTCCTTACATCAATAATTGGGAACGAACTTGGATACATAAAATGGAGAATTGTCGAGGCGACCGGTGTACCGACTCCATAAAGCTGCAGCAAAGCCAATAGTTTCTGGCTCTCTTCCGCATGGTAAGCCGCTCTGACGCCTTCTGCGTAAATATGAAATTCGTTGAGCCTGACGATCCCTTTTACTCGTGGTGATTTCCACTCAATGATGCGTCTGAACGTCTGTTCCGTTAATGTTCTATATTCCGTAAGGTCGGAGCTTGTCAAAGCAACCAGAGCCTTGTACTCTGTTTCATCGCTCTCAGTTTCATCGTACCTGGGGTGCCACGTAGATACGAAACGTCGATCTATTTTGAGATCATCTTCCATCACTTGGCTCCACGATTATCATCTTTCTTGTCTAACGAAATAAATCAGCCGGAGCGTTAGCGATCGGCTGTATTGCTTTTGTTGGGCTTCCATATAAAATCATCCATGTATCAAGTATCAACTATGGTCCTGTTCACTCAGTGTGGCACCGTTTTGGAGAAGACGCTTAGTATTACGACACCAGAGACAATCAGGGACATGCCCAAAATTGCAGGGACATCCAGCCGCTGCCCGAAGTATATCCAACCGACAAATGTGATCAGGACTATACCGACACCACCCCAGACAGCATATGCAATGCCTACTGGAATAATGCGAAGCGTCAGCGAGAGGAAGAAGAACGATGTACAATAAGCAACAATAGTCAATAGCGACGGCCATAACCTGGTGAAGCCGTCACTTGCTTTAAGTCCCGACGTCCCAATTACTTCTACAATGATTGCTATCAAAAGGTAAATCCAACTTTTCATTTTATCTCCTTCACATTTATACTGTCCAACGCCGAGGTCAGCGGGAGCCGGCTTTCCCGGCGATCCGCTGCATGCCATGGTTATAAAAATTACAGCCTTTCATAAATGAATCCTGGTAACAACTTGATTAACCAAGCTATCAGCACCCATCGCCGAGTAATATAGACACTGCGTTTTCTTCGTTTAATCGCGCCGAATATCTGCCTTGCAGCTTTTTCCGGCTCTGCCGCCCAGAAGATGCCGCCCCCTTTGGCCATTGCGGTGTTAACAAACCCCGGCTTTATGTCGGTGATCGTAATGGGTAGTTGGGATTTCCTCACCTTCTGCCGAAGGCCTTCCAGATAATAAGACTCAAAGGCCTTTGACGCGTTATATGCCGGAGATTCCCTGCCGCCACGTAACGCTGCTATCGACGAGATACCTACGAGATGCCCGGAACCTCTCTCCTCAAAATGGTGCATGGCCACATTAGCAAGAGCGGCAAATCCACTGACATTCGTCTTGATGGTCTCGTTTTCGAAGTGCCAACTGAGACTATTGTTGACCTCTCCTGTCCCGGCACTGATTACGACAAGATCTACACCGCCCATTTCCTTTATGAACTTTTCTAAAGTCTCCATTGCTGGCTCGATGTCCGCGACATCGATCGTTTGAACAAATAGTGTTCCACCGACTTCTCTATCCAGTTCATGCAATAGCTGAACTCGCCTTGCCATAACGCCAACAATGTACTGGTTACCTGACAGTATTTTGGCCAATTCACGTCCTATCCCAGAACTGGCACCAATGACGATTGCTTTCTTCATGAATGTTTTTTTCTTATAACATAAAAATCAGCGGCTGTGAGGCGTCCGCTGAATTGCTTTGAGTTATGCAGTTCCCCACAAATACTCTTTTGCCAGATCAATCATATCCAAGATTTTCACCTCTATGTACTTCATGAACAGGACGATTTCATTCAGTTCAAGATCCTTCTGGTCAGTTGTAATGCTGGCGGGGGTGGCATGCAACAATTTGCTGCTGAAGGCGTAGATGTAATCGTACTCATTGGTCAAGCCAACTTTTTGAGCCATCTGCTTCCACCGCCACTTACTAGGCATTAGATCCCTAACGGTCTTCGGTACCCTTTCGTTGAATGCGGTCTTCTCAGAGGCAAGTGCCGCAATTGACTGATCGATTTGTGGGATGAGCTTCTGTCTCAGAAGATAAGCCTGAAATCCATACCCATTAACTTTGGCATCCTCGACATATATAGAGAAGTGGCGCCTTGCCTCCCTGTCGATAATATCTGACACGGTCCTGCCGAGGGTGTGAACCATCTGTTTCTGCGTCTCTGGATCGGTAGTCACCTTGATTTGATCGATGGCTTCTTTTTGAGCTTCACGTTCTTTGCCTTCGAAATGATTAAGCAGAGATATTTCGCGATCAAGCTGCGCACGATAGTCCTTAAAGTATTTGAGCTTCGTTTCGAGCAATTGGGCGTAGTATACCAATCCGTAGCGCCTATCCATTTTGAATAGATATAACCAGACGCTAAGTTCAAACACGTAACGTGCCACAGCCACGATACCCATGGTTTCGATGAAATTGAAGTTCTGCTCAGTAAAAAGGCGGAGCCGGACAAGCGCATCGCCAGTGACTGAAAGACACCATGAATGAGAATTGTTTTTGTCAAAAGCGTTGATAATCTCCGGGGTGCGAAGACGCTTTACTGTTTCGTCAAGTATAACACGATGGCCCTTTATGGCCGTTACCAATTCCTGTAATTGTTGTTCCATCGAGAGAGTCATATGGTTTCTCTTTCTTGCTTAACACCTGCATAACCGGGAGTAGTCCGCAAGGGACACGATCCGGTTCATGCGGTTATTAGAAGCTTACAGTTTTCTATTGTTGAACAGTTCACGGAACTCCTCGTCACTTATTTCACGATCTTCGTACGGATGGTCGTCCATAACTATCCACCCACCTGGTCCCAATTCAAGCAAGTGTAAGAATCCCACCAGGGAGCAATTAGGAAGAACAACACGGCGTACAAAAGGCTTTTGTTCGAACTTACGCCTAACGAATGTTGCCCCCACTGTTTCTTCTATGTACCAAGGCTGAGAACCAAAACCTGAAAACTGACCAGATATGACTTCGGTGAGCTTATTGATCGCCTCCAGTGCAAGTGAACGGTCGTTTTGATCTGTCTCAGGGTTAAAGTGCAGAGTCCTGTTGCGAATATCTCTTAAGTCACGGTACGTGACCGCCACGCTGGGTAGCAACACTTCCCATTTCTCAAGAGTGTCTATGGCCATATCCCAGCTGTCGAATGATTCTTTGCGAAAGACAATCTTATATTCCTTGGTATTTTGAAAGTCGTCCCGCAATAACAACACAAGATGGTTAAGAATCCTTTCGCCGAGGGCACAGGCCGCGGTTAGTGCCGGGTAGTATGATCCGATAGTAAATGCATACCTGATTTGCCTAAAAAACCTATTGTGGAAAGCAACCAATGAAATGGGAGCTGCTCCTATATCGGTAAAGTCCTGAACCTTACGGTACAATCCGATTGCTCCGAGTTCAGCGCCCAATTCCTCCACTATCTGTTCTTTGTTTCTTTTCCATAGAGCTTTTACATCGGCATTCCACTCAGGGTTAATCTCCTGCTTCAGAACGTTTGCTCTCGTATCGAAATCTTGTCGAAGAACTCGATATCTCTTCATATGCCTTTCACACTTCTAACGAGCCTGTAGAAAAACCCCTTTTTCAAAATGTTCCTCCCCTGTGTTTCCTCATCCGCTGCCTTCGGTCAGGCCGAAGGCAGCCTCTCTCGACCTGTCTCATTACTTCATTTCAGCAATGAGCACCTCTCCGCTACGGTATTCCGTTTTCTTTGTCTGCCCTTCATGTTTCCTTTCCCTCTTATGCATACCCGTATCCATACCGGTGCACCTTGAGGAGATTGTGGACCGTACAGTAGAGAAGCCACTGGATGTTCACCTTCTTCTTCCCTCTGAGGGTGAATCTATCAAGCCCCAGGGTAGAGCAGATGTTCGCAAATACCGGTTCTACGGTAGCGATCCTTCTGTTATAGATAAGGCGACCCGATAACGAGTCGATCTTCTTTTTCATCCTTTCGGCGAAGCTCTTCAATCTTCCCTCAAAGAAGTAGACCTGTCGTGTCTTCGTACGGTCGGGGTATCTGAGACATTTACTGCGGAGATCACAGAAGGGACAGTCGGTATCGCGCCCCCTGAACTTGACGGCTCTGTTCCCTTTGACCGTCACGTTGCTTCCATTGGGGCGCAGATGTTTGCCGGCAGGACAGGTACAGGTCTTCTTGTCCTCGCTTAACGTGAAGAAGCGGGTGGTGAAGGCAGTGGTGGTGGTTCCGTAGTAGGCGGCATACTCTTTCTTGAAGCGTTCCTTATAGCGGTCTCTTTGGGAGAAGCGGGGATCCCTTTTCCTCATCTGGTTGTCTGCGACGTAGGCGTCTATGCCCTCCCGGTCGAGCATCTCCATGTTCTTCTCCGAGTGGAAGCCTGAGTCTGCGGTCAGGGTGGCTTTCTCGAATATGTTGGCATCACCGATGGCAGTGAAGTTCTCCTTGGCGCCTTCTATCACAGGTTGAAGCAGGGCCTGTTCCTGGGGTGCGCCATAGGCTCCGGCATGGACGATAATCTGGTGCTTTGCGTCTACTACGGCAAGACTGTCATAGCCCTGAACTATACCGTGGGAAGTCTTCATCCTGGCGCTTTCGTTGCCGGTGATGTTGCTCTTTATGGGCGTGCCTCTTTGACCGGGCCTGTCGTCGTTCCCGGCAAGGAAGGTTCGGATCTTCTTTATGTTCTCCGTGAGGGTGGTTATGTACTTCTCTTCCTGGGGAGGGAGGTTCTTCTCGTCTGTCTCCTTGTGGCGGGTCATGATCTGCCTTAACGCCTCTTCCATCTTCCCTTTCTTTTTCTGAAGCTCCGCTTTGGTTCCGCTCCATTCCTTCGAGGCGTTCGAGGGAAGCTTGACGCCGTCTACAGCAAACATCTCCTTGCCGATGAGGTTCATCTGATCACAGATAAGGAGGACTTCACAAAAGAGCTTCACAATCTCTGCATCGAGGGTAGAGATAAAATCGGCGATGGTGGTGAAGTGGGGATGGGTGTCACAGGAAAGGGCCATGAAGATAATGTTCTCTCTGCAACACTGCTCAATCTTCCTGCTTGAGGTGATGCCCCGGGAGTAGGCATAGAGGACGATCTTTAGGAGAACGGCAGGATCATAAGCAGGGGCTCCGGTTTCATCATTCACGTAGCGGGTATCGAAGATAGAGAGATCGAGTTCGTGGTCGATGAGGTAATTGAGGGTATACTCGAAGGTACCGGGGAGTATCTGTTTGTCAAAGGAGATGGGGATGAACTTTCCCTGCCGGTAGTTGTACTCCTTATATCGTGCCATCCATTCCCCCCTTGATATCAGGCTTTTCGCATCATCTTCTCTAAAGAAATACTACCATGATCGGAGGTATTTTTGGAGCTTTTTCTACAGGCTCAACACGAGGGTCAGCAAGAGCCCGTTTTTTGGCCGATTGGCTGCACCTACTTGTTAGATTTAGTTTCTATCATTGTCCAGTAACCGCTCGCAGAAGCGCACTCCAAGAGGTGTTAATTGAATTGGATAATTTGCATAAGCAGGAGTCGCAATCGTAGGAGCACCTGCTAAATGAACAAGATTCGCTGAATTCAGTTCACCAACAAGCCCCATCAGGAGAAAGGCATCTGTTTGGGGCATACGGTCCTGAAGTTGCTGAAAATCAAATCTAAAAGGGTCAACTCTGTATAGTTGAGGTTTACTTTTTTTTGCAAGATCAACCGCATGACCCAGTACCTCAATAGCTCCGATAGATAGCGTTTCGAGACAACGTGCAAAGTGATCAAGCTCCGTGTATGGCAATTTTTCTGGGTCACCTTCACGCAACAGAATGTTTGCGAGCAGGTTAGCCGCTGCATTCAGCTTCTGTCTTTGCTGAGTACGGACGATTGAAAGATAGCAGGACTTGAAAAGCTCCGCAAATTCTTCTTTATTTACAGTATCAGGATTAATCCTGTCAGAGATTTGTTCTATCTTCTGCTTTAGAATCTCAATCGCTGTCTCAATCGAACGTTGTGTAGCGGAAGGCACGTAGTCTCCAATTAGACTTGCTATCGCTCCGCCAATGTACGGAATAGCCGAGACACCAGCCTTGATGATTGCTAGGGCATGGTCTGATTTAGTTTTCTTCGATTTCATATAGTTTTAAATCTAACACTAAATATACCAACTTGGTTTTTCTTACATGATATCCCAATCAAAAGAAAATTCAACTAAATAATTATGCATTTCCCACAGAGAACGACGTTCATAAAGCTGTCAAACAGTCTTTGCCGGTTATTATATGGCAAAAGCAAAAATACTTTTTTGTGGTCTTGTTTATAACGAGATGAGGTTAATGGATTACCGCAATTGCGCGCTTCGGCTTCGCAGTATCCGATTTCCCGCTTTATGCTTTCAAGTATCAGCCCTCCATCATCCTGAGGATCGCCTGGTTGTACGTAAGGCCGCTCTTTATCATCTCTTCTATCCTTGATGCCTCCCTCGCGTCGGACGTATAGACGTAGTAAGAATAGGGGTCCACGACGAGGCGCACAATGCCCTGGCCAAACGGCCCGTCGATGAAGAGTTCGGAGTATTTCGGCCTGTTGCTCTTCAGGGTCTTGAGCAGGTTCATGACGAATTCGTCGTAGTCGAGGAGCTTCTCGCCCCTGGCCCTCTCGAACATGGGCGACTCAAGGAGGAACTTGAAGGCGGAGTTGGCCATGAGGACGTCGCCCAGTTCGCCGAACTGCTTCATGTCGAGTATGGACTGCGTGATGATGGCGATCCCGCCGCCGTACTTCCTGACCCTTCTGTAGGCGCTTTCGCAGGTCTCCTTCAGGAGGTTGCCTTTCCCGTACTGCCAGAACTCGTCGAAGACGATGAGCCTGTTCCGCGACCTGTCGGAGAGGTAGAGGTCCTGCGTGACGGCGTTGAT
>DIFE01000104.1:0-13963 GCA_002418985.1 Deltaproteobacteria bacterium UBA5756 | reverse complement strand
CTCCCCGCCGTAGGACGGATAGGACTTCAGGTACTCGTACACGGTGTTCGTCGTTGCGCCGTTTCCCTCCTGGTCGTAGGCCCACTGGACCGCCTCCTTGATGAGGGTGCTCTCGGTCTCGTCCGGTTCTTCTTCGGACTGCGAATAGGCCATCTGGGCGACGAGGCTCGCGATGGCGGGGAGGTCTATGTCGATGTCCCCTATGTTGGTGAAGGGATTGACGCAGATGGCGCGTTCCGGCGAGAAGTCCATGTACCGAGCGTTGCAGAGCTTGACGAGCTTCTTGTAGGAGCCGCCGATGTCAACGATGCGCACCATGGTCCCGCAGGAGAACTCGTTGATGCAGAGGTAGTTTACGAAGAAGCTTTTCCCCGACCCCGTCGTGCCCATTATGAGGGAATTGGCGTTGTTCGCGCCCTTGTCGAAGAGATTGATGCTGCATACCTGTCCCTTCCTCCCTATAAAGAGAAGGTGCGGATCGCCGCCTCCCATGAAGTCCGCCTGGACAGGGAAGATGGGGGTTATGGATCCGGACGGGGCTATGAAGTCCCTTTCAATGTTCTCCACGTTGTCCCTTACGTTGTAAAGCCCGAAGGGGAGGGACGACAGCCACAGGATATCAAGGATGCCCCTGTCCTCCTGCATGATGTACCCTTGCTGCTCCCATATTCTTCTCAGCTTCACTATGGACTCCGTGGCGTTCTTTTCCGTGTCGCCGAGCGCCCACATGACCGGCATGATCCTGAAGAACCTCGTTCCCTTATCGATCTCATCGACCGCCCAGAGGTACTCGTCCTTTTTCCTCATGAGGGAAGGGGCAAAGCTCCCCACCGCCTGCTGCTGGAGGACAAGGGAGCACTTCGCGTGTATCTTCGTCTTGAGGCTCGTGAATATGATATTGAGGGTGTACAGAAACGGCGTCGTGATCTGGTCCATATCGGATGCGACGCCCCGCAGTCCCCCGAAGAGCATGTTCGTCTGGTAGGGGTGCACGCTTTTCGGGAAGAGCTTCGGCGTGAGGCACTTGCAGCAGCGATCTCCCACCTTCAGGAAGTCGTATCTTTTTTCGATTACCGTGTCCGACAGGATGACCTGTTTGTTTATCGGCACGTCCTCGTCGTACATGAACCTGTGCGCAAAGGCGTTGCTGTTGAAGACCCTCCTCATCCAGTCAAGCAGGAGCTCCGCCCCGCACCTCTCCGGATAAAGTTTCGCGCCGACGAGTATCTCCCTTGCCGTAGCCTGAAGCTGTTCGATGTTGTAGCTTTTCTCGTTCCACCTGCCGAGAGGGAACTTGAACGTCACGAACAGCCTGTAGTCCCGCACGGGGATGTTCGATATCTTCTCAAGTCCTCCCGTCCCCTGGCGGATGTATTCCGTAAACCTCTTCGCGCTTTCCTGGCTTACCTCAAGGTCCCTTGTTTTCAGTTCCCTGTACCGGTTGAGGTAGTGGGATATCTCGGGGTCCGCGAAGAGGATGAACTGGATCACCGAGCCTTCGGGTACGTCAAGGCGCAGGATGCTCTCAAGGGTGTCTACGGTCTGCGTGCCCGCAAATGAGAGGGGGCTGCACTCGAACATAAAGCCGGCGGTGTTGTCCTGGTTGAGGTACATGCCTGTCTCCGGGTCATACGCTATCCAGGGGAGGTAGTCCTCGAACCTGCTCCTGGACGTTATCTTCTCCAGTTCGCTGTTTGTTATGCCGTCGAGCCCCAGGAGTTTCTTTATGAACGGCATATCATTCCACCTCTTTGCTGAGATAGCCACCCAGCACCCACTGTGGCTCATCGAGGAAGAAGTAGGCGAACCGCGGCATCATGAGCACGTTGCCGTCCGCCTTATAGGGGAGGAAGAGGACGCGCATGACCTTTGGCGTTACGATGACCGGTGTTTCAGGTTCGCTCAGGAGGCCGGCGAGCTTTTTGAACATCTCACTCTGATACCTCGTCTCCTGGCTCTGCGGAGGGTTCCCTCCCGCCTCTTCACGGATGTTTATTTCCTTCAGCGCGGCTTCTTGCTCTGCTCCCTGCCTCAGGGATTTTTCATAGGCGTCCTTCAGCTTGATGCACTCCCCCTTGTCGGCGAGGGGACACTGGAATTCCGAACTGTAGGGATTGAGAAGCTTGTCTCCTAAGTACGCACAGCCGGAAAGAGACAAAAGCAGCGCAGCGATCAGTATCAGTTTGCCGTGTACCAGCCTGCCAGGCATTGCCTTATTACTCATTTCCTTACTTATCATTCCCTTGCCTCGCATTCTGCTTCGCATTATTCTGCTTCGCATTATTTTGCTTCGCATTCCTTGCCTCCCATACAGGCATTATCCCTCTCCCTGACTTCAAGGTTCACTCCCTCCGATATTACCACCGTGATGTTCTTCATCGCCCCTATCTCCACGACGGGCATGCTCTGCTTCCCGAGGTCAAGGTAAAATTTCTGGAGCTCCTTTGCGGCCTGTGAGAGGGCGCCGCCAATGGACGACCGCGTCAGTTCGTTCGAGTCAATAACCTGGGTTGAGCCGAGTGCAGAGAAGCTTGTGGTCGTCGCCGAGGTCCTCAGCGCGTCTCCGGCGCCCCCGAAGAGCCCTGCCAGAAGTCCCATCGCTATCTTCGAGCCGAACTTCGCCACCACCTTCCCCCTGAGGCCGATCTTGCCGTCACTGTCCACGACGAACCCCTTCACCTTCTGGTCGATGACGGACTGGCCCTTTTTCGAGAGGCAGGAAAGGTTGGTGAGGCGCAGGTGCGCCCTTTCGTCGGACAGGCTCCCGTAGCCCTCGGCGATGAGGAAGCAGCCCTTGAGGTTCGCCTTCACCCTGTTCGGCAGCACCGCGAGGTCCTTCACCCTGATAAGCGTGGGGGAAGGGTGGCCCTGGGCGCCCTCACTGGTCGGAGCGTCGAGGCCCGATAATAGTGTCGCCTCCATAAAAGAAGGAGGGAGATAGATCTTCAGGGATTCTTTTTTTTTATCCTCCCTCACTTCCTTTTCCACCTTCTGCGAGACAACCTCGATGTCCCCGAAGGTTTCAAGCTGGGCGCTTTCCGGCCGGGGACCGCCCGATGGGGACCCCGGAGGGGGCGGGATGCTGTAGCTGGTCGCAGGCGGAGGGGGCGGCGCAGGCAAAGCGGTAGGCAAAGCGGCAGGCGGAGCGGCAGGCAAGGTCTCTCCGATTGCAGGCTTTTTCTGCTCAATGCCGACCATCCTCTCGTCGATCTTTTTCAGGGATTCCTCCATCTCCTTGAAGGATTTCTGCATCTCGTTGTACTGTGATTTTTCGAGAAGCCTCGGCTCCAGAGAGATGTCCTTCTTTTTTTCCTGTTTTTGTGCAACGGGCGGCGCGCCGGCGGTCCTCATCTTGTACGCGATGAGACTGAGCAGCAGTATCCCTCCGATGATGGAGACGACCACCACCTTTTTCTTCCTGTCCGGCTCCATCTCCTCCCACGCCTTTTTTATTTTGTTGAATTTCCCGCCTGCATCCATTTTAGCTGCCTCCCTGCTCAACGATAAGGATTCTCGATGTCTCGTCTTTCTTCAGGTTCAGCGCGCCAAGCGAGACTGCCACGGTGTTCGTGGTCAGGTCGGGTCTCAGAAAGTCCTTTTCCCTGAGATATACGCCGGTCTTCGCCTGTGCGATGTATTCCTTTACCTTTATCCCCTCGCCCTCGACGGCGATGATCCGCTTCAGGACGAGATCAATCTGCTGGAAGACATTGAAGGGCCTGTTGACAATGGCGACGCTGAAGGAATCGGGGATCGTGTCGGTGAACACCGCCTTCAGGACGGTCATTATCTTTTTCTCGAAGGGGATGCCGCCAAACATCTCCGTGTTACTTTTCACGGCATCGCGCTTTCCCCTTGTGAGCTTCACCACCTGGGCGGGGATGCGTTTCGGGTATGCTATCATGCTGTACACCTCGCTGCCGCAGACAACATACACATCGACGGGCGTGGTGGTGTACCTTGTCCTGCCGTCGTCCCTCGCCACGACGAACTTCATGAAGGCGTTTTTCCCCTGTATCTTCACGTTAAGTCCCTTTTCCTTCGAGTAGACCACGTCCTTTATGTCCACGGGACAGACAATCCTGTTGATGTCAATGCTCGACAGGTACACCTTTGTGGTCGCCTCGGGCAGGACCTCGATGGTGTTATGGAAGACGGTTCCCGGCTCCGTGCTATCCTCCACCTTTTCGTCAAAGAGCAGGTTCTTCACCGGAGAAATGTTTTTTACCGGGGAGGTGTTCTTTACTGAAGAGGCTGGGGCAGCACTGCGTGGTGGTGGAGGGGGGATGGTCCCCGGAGGGGGAGCGGACTGCACCTTCTGCTCCACCTTCTGCTCCACTTTTTGCTGTATCGCCTGCTTGTTTATACGGGGTTCACCTTCGGACTTCACGCCTCCAGGCTTTGCTCCTCCAGGCTTTGCTCCTCCAGGTTTCACGCCTCCAGGTTTTGCGCCTCCAGGCTTTAAGTCCGTGTCGTAGAAGGTCTGTTGCGTACCCGGTCTGCATACGCCTGCCGAACATCCCGGCTGCGGCAGGACCCGTGATGCCTCCGGCCTGCCGGAGCCGGTTGCGGCGACCTGTGCCGATGTGGTCATGCAGAGCGCTGCCAGCGCGGCTATGGCGAGGAATATGTTTCTCATGACGACTCCTTCTCCTTTTTGTCTTCTTTGAGATAGATCTTTTCGATCATGAACCTCCCGTTGCTCACGGTGTATTCAAGAACGTATGTCTCGTTTGCGTCCTTCAGCTTGACCTCGCCGGCATACTGCCTCTTTATGCCCTGGACCTCCACAGCCCTCCCTGAAGGGTCAAGGACCATTCTCTGGATGTAGAAGGAGTTACTGACCTTCGCGTTCTCTACGTCCTCGGCGAGGGCGTACAGGCTGGTCTTCGCCTGCGCGAAGCCGTTGGGGGAATAAAGGGCGAGAAGTTCGTCGAACTGGCCGCGCACAGTGACTGGGCTGTAGCTCAGCGCGAGACCGAAGACGTACCTCACGTATTGCCGGACGGAGTCTTCTGTCATGCCCCTGTCGCTGATCTCCATCCTTGCGTTCAGCCCGGCGGGGACGATGATGGTCCTGGCCGACCTCGTTATGCTGTAGTTCCATGCCATGTTTGCGACCTGTGCGATGCCGATGAGCACAACAAAGAATTTGAGCAGCCTGTTCTCGGCCTTTACGTTCAGGTGTTTATCCAGGAAAATAGACATTTTCATAGTAACTTCCCTTTGCTGTCACTCTATCTTTTCAAGTGCTGCCTTATGTGTCGCCTTATCTTCTCAAACCTTGAGACCGTTATCTGATAAAAACCGTTATCTGACAATACCGTTATCTGATAAATACCTTCTGAAAATAATGGGGGTATCCATGAAGCTTCAAAAGACCCGCAAAGAACAGAAGGTGCCGCAGGAACCCCCGTGGGTATTTCTTCTTTGCCCTTGAGTACAGGTAGGGGCACAAAAAGAGGGTGATGAGGAAGAAGTTTCCAAAGACAAGCCAGAACACGAAGTTGAAGAGAATGACCATCAGTTCATCCACCTCGAACATCAACACCTGGTATGGATTTGTCAGATACCTTGGAAACTTCCTCTCCATCAGTGCCCCCCTTTTTCAGTGCTCAGAATATCGCGCCGAGAGAACCCACTATCGCGTCAGCCTTGAGAAGCGCGGCTCCACCGAGAACGGCAGGGACAGCGGCCATTACCTCCGACCTTATGGCGGCCACCGCGCCGAATGCGATGGCGCCGATGCCGGCGACGAACCCGACAGGCCCCTTCAGGATGTCGTTCACCGCTATATCGTACACGTCGTAGGCGAAAGAGCCGGTTGCAGGGGTGGTTATGGCAAGTGCAGGGAGCGCATCAGCCAGGGTGTAAACAGCGGCGGAAACCAGCATGCAGAACACAAACCTTACCGTGAATCTTGTCTCGTACATATTTTTCACCTCCTTTCAGGGTTTATTTTTCCCAACAGCTGATCCATCATCCTTGTATTAGCTCCGCTGACGGGTTTTCCGTTTATCAGGAAGAAAGGAACGCCGGTTATCCCGCGGCTCATGGCAAGCTGCTTCAGTTCGCTTACCCTCTCATTGGGCACGTTGCAGCCGGCGGGGACGTCAACGTCCCGTCCTGACATGATCTCGTGGTAGGCCTTCACCCTGTCGCCGGAGCAGAGGAGGTATCTGACCTTTTTTTCCGACCTCGGGCCGAACAGGGGCACCACAAAGGCATGCACGGTCACGTCCTTGTCCTTCAGGTAATTGTAGCCGGCCCTGCAATGGGGGCATTCGGGGTCAACAAACTCGATCACCGTGTTTTTGCCGCTGCCCACGGTGACCGCCTTGTCCATGGGGAGATCCTGAAGCTTTTTTACGGATATCTCAGCCCTCCTTTCCGCGGTGAGGCTTTTGCCCGTGGAATCCCATATCTCGCCGAATATCATGAGTTCCTTTTCAGGATGAAAATAGAATATCCCCCTGGGAGTCGCTATCTCGTATATCCCCTGAATGGGAGATTCCCTGACCTCATCCACGCCCTGCGTGCGGGGGAATTTCCTGAGAAAGTGCTCTTTGATCTTCGCCGCATCGGCGGCTTGTGCCGTATCCACGGCAGAAAGCAGAAAAACGAAAGCTATTGCAACAACGGCCATTGCGAGGACAGCCGCAAAATTCCTGATATCCTTTTTCACTTCATATCTCCTTTCAGGTATTTATTCCGGTTCACAGGAGAGGTTTCTCCCCTCCCTGCGGGAGTGATTATCTCCACCCTCCGGTTCAGTTCCCTTTCTTCCGAAACGTAGCAGCATTTTCCTTTTCCTTCGACCTGCAACGGTATTACTTCCTTCCCCTTCAGATAGGAGGAAACAGACTCCGCCCGTTTCAGTGCGAGCCTGTCGTTGTACTCCTGTGAACCCAGGTCGCAGGTGTAGCCTGTGACGGCGTCAACCCTCCCGCCATGCGGCACCGCCCGGTCGATCTTGTTCCTTTCGAGGTCTTTCAGGACCGCGCTGTCAAGATCGAAGTAGACCGTTGTCCTGCCCGGAGAGGCTGTGCGGGAAGGGGGTGCCTGGGAGATTTCGCGGGGCAGAGCTTTCCGGACAGAGGGGTTAATGGTTGACGGAGGCTTGGGCGAACCTGCCGCTCCTGCCTGTGCCGTACCGGCTTTCACCGCAAAGGGGAATATCGCCGTGATTGAAGAAAGGCTCCTGACAGGTGGACACTGCGAGCATATGACAAACATCTTGTGTTCCTTCTCCCTCGCGACCTCATGCGCCTGTCTGTAATCGCCGTACTGCACTATCCCGGCGTGCGACGGCAGGTACAGCGCAGACAGGATGGCGAAGACCATGATAAGCCGCATAACAAAAACCATGATAAGCCGCCTGACGTGTCCTTGTAGATGGTAGGGTGACATGGAACCTCCTTGAGAAAGTACTTTCAATACCCAGCCTCAATATCCGGCCTGCTTCAACGTATTGTAGATCTTCCATGCGTAGGCAGTCCGTTTAGGCTTCGATGAAGCGTTGTAGTAGCCCACGGCATCCCAGGTGTACCCGTACCTGTCGATGCACTGCCTCAGTATCCAGGCGCCGACGTGGACGTTGTAGCAGGCGTCTGACAGCCTCTCCCAGCGGTCACGGCCAAGCGTTGCGTACCAGCCGGAGTTGATCTGCATCAGTCCGTAGTCATACGAGCCGTTTGTGTTCCTGTTGATGGCCCCTGGGTTGAGATTCGATTCGACCTTCGCGATGGCATAGAGCAGCGCAGGGCTTATGCTGTACCCCCTGCCTGCTTCCTCGAAGCACATTGGGAAAACGGAGAGCGGAAGGAGGACTATACAAAGGGCTATGAACACAACTGCAAACGCTGATGCAAACGCTGATGCAGGCGCTGATGCAAACCTGATTGCGCATCCTTCACATGAAAAAGATGGCCAGTTTTCACGTGCAGCTTTGCTGAGGCATTCATTGTAATGCCGGCAGTCAAAGCTCCTGTGTGCAAGGGTCTCCCAAACTCTCAGCGTTCTGTCGCATTTCTTTGGTTCGGGTTGCCTATTATGATCCTGCGACGTCACTGCGCCTGGCGGTACTGCCTCTGCGACGGCACTGCGCTTTACGGCATTATGCCTTGCAGCATTATGCCCTACTGCATTGTGCTTTGCTGCACTGCGCCTTACGGCTTTTTTATTTTGCATGATATTCTCCATCACCATTCAAAACCCTCTCATGATATTGCTGACGCAGGCGGCAAAGTCCTGGAAACAAACGGGAGTCGTGATAAGATGAACCCGTTCGCCGGGACGTGCGCCTTTCCGCCGAAGGCTGCTTCCTTGTGAAAAACCCCGTTGATGTCCGTGATGCACAGTACTGCTGCTGCGGGATACTTTTTCAGAACGGTGTTGATATCGGCACAGTTGTTGCTGACCGTATCGTAAACCACAAGATCCACCGACTCGCAGGTGGCATGTCTTCCGGTATTGAAACCTGTTGCCGCAAGGTAGCCTTTGTATGTTTCGATGATTTCCTTTTTCCCGCTGATCACTATGGCGTTCCCCCGGATGGGGCCTTTTTCCAGAGCCTTTCTGATGTTATCCTCCGAGGGGAAGTACAGCCTGAAGCTTGTCCCTTTCGGGGAAGTATCCACGGTGATGTGGCCGCCTGCCATATGGGTTTTTATCCTCACCACGTAGAGGCCGATGCCGGACCCTTTTTCCTTTGTGGTGAATGAGTAACTGAATATCCTGCCGAGATCCTTTTTGTCGATCCCGGAACCGGTATCACTCACTGCAAGAACGGTATATTTTCCGGAAATCCTGTCCCCGCAGGTGGCGCATACCGTGTCCGCGAACTCCGTCTCCACGCTGATCGTTATGCTCCCGTCTGCCTTGTGTTTCGTGGCCTCGACGGCATTCTTGACGAGATTTGTGAGGATCTCGTCAAGGTTGTCCGTGTTTATCCGGACCCGGCTGTTGTTCCTGACGTTGAAACAGCACCGGATACTGCCGCCGGCAATCGCGTCGGCGATAGTCCTGTATTGCCTTATGTAATCCGCGAGATCGACGCTGCTCCGGAAAACGCTGTGCCGGAGACTGTTCAGGTTTTGTGCCGTGCTGACCGCTCTCCGGGCTACGTTGTTCAGCAATTCAATCTTTTCCCTGATGTCGGGGTCAACGGTGTTCTGGTCCGCCCTGGTCTTGAGTATCAGGGCGATGCCCGCCATGATATTGATGATATTGTTCAACTCGTGGCTATACACGCTCTCGTTCGATACTGCCTCAGTTCCTGTCATCTTTGCTCCTTTCAATGTTTTCGTACACAAGGGCATACGGTTCGTTCCTGTCCGGATATTGCTTCCAGACGAACCTGGAACCTTCCATGACCAGCGAGAAAAACCTCCCGCAGCAAAAGCACTTCAGCGAGTTCCAGACAAGGTCATTATGATGAGGCCGGACGAGCGTCCCGCCGCACCGGGGGCAATGTTTTAACGCGAAGCCCCTGCCGCCTGCTATGTGCCGGTGAATGTCGTATACAGCGCTGTTCAATACCAGATCCCTCCTATCCTGAAGATTCTCGTCACGAACATGGATATCCCGACTATTGCGCATACGAAACCGTACTCCGCGGCAGACCCGACCCTGAAGAGCAACAAGCCGAATGTCCTGCGCAAGGGGTTCAGCAAAGGGACCTTGCCGCACAGCGCGTCTTCGAGCACGTGGAGCGTGGACCCGAGAAAAAGGTACATGCATACCGGGACGAAGACAAAGACGTCCTTGCGGGACAATGCCTGGAACAACGGCGGCACCTTCCCGTAGTGGAGGTATGTCCAGAAAAAGAACACCGCACTTGCAGCGCAATAGGCGACCCACCAATGGGATACCTTGCGGTGGTTTTTCCTCCACTTGGGGCTTTCGTAGTCCTTTCCCTCGACAAAATCCGGGAACGTGCTTGCCGCCGCGGATATGAGCGCACCCGCAGGGTCGCCCGAGAGGGCGAACACAACGGCGCCCGTCGTGATCTTGTGGCTTATCCACTTCATTATTTTTTATTACCTTCTTTGCGCCTTTCTGTTTCCTGTCAGGGAGGCGGAAACAAAAAAGGCCGGTGCCCCACCGATAAACGGCGGGGACCAGCCTTAATGCAGGGAAGAGGGTGTTGGGGTTCGCTTTTTACATCTCCAGTTGCTGCTGGCGGGACAGCAGACTCTTCCGTACCAGCCAGTTGATATCCTGGCTGTACGAGGCGCTGAAGAAGCCTGCGTGAACATATACCCTTTGCGGGGGCCGGTTGTTGCACCACCCGACGTCCTTCTCATACAGGCTGCACCCGTGACAGGTGAAGCTGCGGGCGTCGCAGAGCGCCGCGTTCATGAGACAGTCCCCATACCAGATGCAATCGCACCGTCTCTCAGATTCCGGAAGCCTGGGCTTACCTTTCGACATGGGAACCTCCCGGCGTCTTGAATCTTTTTATCCAGGAATCTTTTTTTACCTTCAGTCTCCTGAGTGTTTGATCGCAGGTCTCGGCGAGACCGAGACAGTAGCCTGTGTCAACATAATGCTGCAACATTCTTTCCAATACGTAGTCGTACCCTCTGGGCGTTATGATTCTCACCATACATTCCTCCTTTTTCCCCATCTCCACGGCAGACCTGTGTCCTCATGGAGCTATGCCTTGTTTTGCCGGACATATGAAGGGGTGGCTTTTTTTAGATTTCCCCATAGCGGGGTTTTTATTTCCTCTGACTGAAAATAGATTTTCCCTGAATGAACAGAACTTTCCCTTGAATGGGATGATTTCCCTAAACGGGACTTTCCCTAAAATGGGAGAAAAATTCGTGAGACCTACTAAGACTGTTCCTATATATGTATTACCGCCGGAGGGTAATAAATCTTTAAAGAGAAAATTGAAGAAAAGAACAAAAAAGGAGCAAGAAAAGGAGCAAGAAAGGAACCTTCAATGGAAAAGACAGCCATCACAAGAAAATACGACTGCAACATGACCGACATGGCGCTCAACTACGTCCGGGCGGGTTTTTCCGTCATCCCCATCAAGGGGAGTTACTACGCCAGGGGAACGGATCATGATGAAAGGGTGAGAGACGCGAAGGCCCCTCTTCTGAACTGGACAGAATACCAAAAAAGGCTTCCGACAGGGGAGGAACTGAGAGGATGGTTCAGGGGGTGGCCGAAGGCGAACATCGCTATCGTGACGGGAAGGGTGTCGGGGATCGTTGTTGTTGACCTTGACTCCGAAGAGGCGGCGACGTGGGCTGAAAGAGAGGGCTTGCTGAACACGGCGTGCGTGCAGACGGCGAGGGGGGTCCATGCCTACTTCAGATATCCTGAAGGAAGGCGCATCGGTAACTCGGTCAGGGTCAGCGGCATGGACATCGACATCAGGGCGGACGGAGGCTACGTCATCGCCCCGCCGTCCCTGCATATAACGGGATCCTGCTACCGGTGGACGAGGGGGCTCAACGAGCTTGCCGCGTTTCCGGAAACATTCATGAGGACCGCGGATGCGAACAAACGGAAGGTCATCGACCTCAGACCGCTGTATAAAGGGGTAGGGAAGGGCAGCAGGAACAACACCCTCGCGAGGCTGTGCGGAAGCTGGATCAATGACGGCCTGGGCTTCGAGGAATGCCTTGAGATGGCCTTTGCATGGAACCTGAATAACAGCCCGCCCATGAGTGAGCAGGAGATTGAAAGGACAATAAAGAGCGTCCTGTACCGGCACAGTTTTCGGGATACGACGAAACAAAAGTTCTACCATGAGAAAAACTTCCTGAGGTTTCCCATTTTCACGAGAAGCAAAAAGAAGACGCACAGGAACGAAGAGATCCATGTGGTGATAGAGCAACCGAAAAGCAGGCGGGAATGGTCGGTGATCCCGTCGGCGAGGTGGGGCCTGCCGGGGCCTTTTGACGAGATGGTATTCATGGCCGTCAACAAGGTCGTATCGGAACAGCCAAGGCCCCTGAAGAATCCTGTGGATATAGGATCCCTGAGGAGCATCGCGGAGATGAACGGTTACGGTATCTCCGGTCACAGTATAAAACTCATAAGGGAATCCATCCTCAGGCTCAGATCCCTCAGCATCATCTCAGAGATGACCTATTTCGACGCTGACAGGAGGAGGTTCCTCACGGACGCATTCGGCATATTCGACAGGGTCATATTCGCGGGAGAGGTCCTCGATGATGGCCAGAGGGTCAGATCCACCATGGTGTGGCTCAACTCGGTGTACCTGAAGAACATCAACTCGGGATACCTGAGTCCCATAAGCTTCGAGACGTACATCTCCCTCAGGAGCTATACGGCGCGGGGCATATACAGGGTCCTTACGCCAATAATGAACGCTACAAACCGCCTCCCGGTCAGGATCACATATAAAAAGCTCGCAGAGAAACTCCAGATAGAGGAAGAGGAACAGCTCTACCGGATCAGGCAACAGCTGAAAAACGCTCACAGCGAGTTGATCCGGAAGGGGATATTCAGGAAGATACATTTCTTTGATAAAGGCAATAGAGACGGGGAAGCCGGAGAGAAGAGGTCGGGGTGCATCATCGTATACGAGCCCTGACGGCAAAGCCGTATATCCACAATTGGTCAGAAGCCTTCTGATCAATTCGTTCTTGATCATGGAAGAGGGGCGTCTCCCGGCGGGGGATGCCCTTTTTGTTTTCATTTTTTTGCTGGGATTGGGACACGTGTCCCAGTAAACCTGCTTTTTTTGTCTCCCTTTGAGGAGGGAGTGGGGTTTTACTTGTGTTTTTGGCAGACAACAATATGAAATAACAGAAGAATCAGAAAAGTACCGGAGCGGGATTTGACCTGTGCCGACGGCCCGCATAACCGGTAGTGTAATTTCACTTGTGTTTTTGGCGGGTATCGCTATGAAATAACTGGAGAATCCGGAAAGTACCAGAGTGTAATTTCACTTGTGCCGACGGCCCGCATAACCAATACAGATAAGGGTTTCCGGGGCGTACTATGTGTTTTACCATAAGGAGGAATGGGATTGTGGGGGTTTTTGTGTGTTGCTTGTCGCTTTGCTTTATGCTCAGCTGTCGCTTAGCTTTATGCTCAGCTATCGCTTAGCTTATTGCTGCGCTTTGCTTCGCTTTTTTGCTTCGCTTGGGGTTTTATAAAAACCGCCGGGAAGACCCCCTTCGTTCAGGGGAGGGGGGTGTCAACTTTGGAAGGTTCTGCGGAACAGCAAAAAGAGCGGAACANNNAAGGACCGTCGCGGGGACGGTCCTTAGGGGTGTGGGGGTATGGGTGAGCGATATGATCACAAGGTGATCACCGGTAGTGAACCGCTTTTTACACCGGTTTTTTTACACTGTTTTTCGTGATGGCCTCAATGTCTTCCCGTATCTTCTTGAGAAGCCCGGCAACCCTTTGTATCTTGCCGAAGTCAGATTTCGCCTGGTACTCAAAGAACTTCTCGCTCAGCACTTTTACCGCGACGGCTATCGCCGCGACGTTGTCGTCGGTAGGGGCGAGGGCGCACGCAAGGCGCCTCTGGACGAGCCGCAGCCTTTCCTCCATGTTCTCGTTCAGTTCCTGCCAGTTTTTGGAGTCAAAGGCATGAAACCTCGGGATTATATCTTTTATCTCTTCCCATATGCCTTCCTTGAGCCTTGTGATCTCGTCGTGCTCCTTTTTGATTTCGAGGATATCCCCGAATATGGCGCTGTTGTTCAGGTTCTTCACGTGCCTGTTGAGGTCAAGCAAGGCTCTGCTGAAGGCGACTCCTTCCCTGCCGCCGGCGGGGATGAAGACGATGCCGTTGGGCATCATCGCATACCTCTTCTTGTTTTCCATCCACCACTCGGGGGACCTCTTCGGCTTCTTGCCCGCCTGTCCTGCGGCTTGCTCCCCTTCGGGTGAACCCCCTGCGGGGAAGCCCCCTGCGGGTAACCCCCCTTCGGGTTTTACAGCGACGGTTGCTGTGTCTTTT
>DIFE01000143.1 GCA_002418985.1 Deltaproteobacteria bacterium UBA5756 | reverse complement strand
GTAGGGAAGTCCCATGATCGCCCCGAGGATGCCGCCCACCGCCCCGAACTGGTCGTCTTCGGACTGGACGCCGGTGAATATGATATCGAAAGGCACCTTCTCCTTATCGATGAAGCTCCGGATCAGCTCACTGCGCGCGAAGGGGTCGTGAAGCACCTGGCCGGAATCGATGAGAAAACCATCCTTTGCGCCCATCGCTATGGCCCGGCGCAGGACTTCGTCCGATTCCGCGTCCCCGACGGATATGGCCGTCACCGCACCGCCCTGCTTTTCGACGATCCGGACCGCCTCTTCCACGGAATAGTTGTCCCAGTCGTTGACCTTGAAGGGCACCTTCGAAAGATCGACGGCCTGCCCTTCCCCCGTGATGCGCAATTCCTCTTCCTGGGTTGCGGCAACCCTCTTTGTAAAAACAAGGATATTCATCTTATAAAACCTCCGTCAGTATTTCGGAAAGCTCCTTCACAATGAGTCCTTTCTCCGTGGCCGGGTCCTCGAGGGTCATGACGCAGAAGGGACACGCCGTAGCAATGATCTCCGCGCCCTTCTCGACGGCATCGAGCACCCGCACCTCGGCGTTGCGCTGATATGTCGCGTCCACCTCGAAGAACATCCTGCCTCCGCCGCCCTCACAGCACAGCGAAACCTCCCGCGACCGGGAAAATTCGAGAAGCTCAAGGCCGGGGACCGCCTTCAGCATGTCCCGCGGCTCATCGAAGACGTTATTCTGTTTCCCCAGGAAACAGGGGTCGTGATAGATCACCTTCTTTTCGAAGGACCCGGGGAAAGAAAGGGCCCCGCTTTTTATCATCGGGGCCAGAAGCTCCGTGTAATGAGACACCTTGATGCCCGTATTATCGCCGTATTCCTTCTTCAGGACGTTCAGGCAGTGGGGAGAAAGGGCCACGATCTCCTTTACACCGTATTCCTGGAAGGCCGCCAGGTTTTCCTCCTGCAGCTCTTCGAAAAGGCCCGATTCGCCGATCCTGCGGATCTCATTGCCGCAGCAGGCCTCCTCCTCGCCGAGGATACCGAATTCCATGCCTCCTGTCTGAAAGAGCCTCGCCACGTTCACGGGGATCACCATGCATCTCGGGTCGTAGGCCTGGATGCAGCAAACGAAGAGGAGCCTCTTGCTTTGAGTCTCCGATACGTGGGGAACTTCGAAATCCAGCTTCTGCGCCCAGTCGGCTCGTTTGTTGCGGGAGCGACCCCAGGGATTCTTCTGGACAAAGGTGTTTTCCAGGGCCTTCTGGAGCGCAACGGGTATGTCTCCGTCCTCGACGAGTTTCGAGCGCAGCTCGATAATCACCTCCGAGGGTTTCACATCCCGGGGACACCGGATGGTGCAGGCACCGCAGGACGTGCAATACCACGGGAGGGCCTCATCGACAACGGACTGGAATTGTTTTTTGCGGACAAGCATCCTTACATTGAAGGGAGTCCTGCCCGACTCTGGACAACTTCCCGTGCATTTGCCGCACTGGATGCACGTCAATACCCTGGTCGCAGACTGTTCAGCCATTATATGTAACCCCCGGTGGCGATTCGACCTCTATGATGAAGATTCCTCATAATTACGATGCAAGTCTATATGCAATGAGGATACCAAAGAACGAGGCAGGAACACATCCAATCATTATAATATGTTAGCCCAACACCCCCTGGAACCGCAAGCTTCTTGTCTGTCCACTTTCGTAACATGTGTATCATTTTGATACGATATGGTATACTCTTGCCGGATGCAGCCAGCCAAAAAAGGTCGCACACCGGCCGTCACCAAGCTTACCGAGCGGGAAAACCTCTTCGCGGACCTTGCAGAAAAGTCCCTCGTCGGCATCTACCTCATTCAGGACGGGGTCTTTCGCTATGCAAATTCCAGGATGGGCAGGATCTTCGGATACACAGTCAAACAGATCGTGGACAGGAAAGGGCCGCAAGACCTCGTCCTGCACGATGATTGGCCACTGGTGAACAAAAACATATCAAAAAGGGTGACCGGCAAGGTCGCGTCCATCAATTATGAGTTCAGGGGCGTCAGGAAGACGGGCGCCATAATCGACATAGAGGCTTACGGCTATGCCACAAGCTACGGCGGCAGACCGGCCCTCATCGGCACCCTCCTCGACATTACCCGGAAAAAGCAGTCGGAGCGCCTGTTGAAGCAGGCCGAGGAACACTACCGGGGTATATTCGAGAATGCCATCGAGGGTATCTTCCAGACAACGGGGGACGGAAAGATCATTGCGGCAAACCCGGCGCTGGCCGCCATGCTGGGCTTTGATTCACCGGAGGAACTCCTCTCATCCATTACCGACCTCGGCCAGCAGCAGTACGTGGTTCCCCACGACCGGCAGGACTTCGTCCTCCTCCTCGAACGGGACGGATTGCTCAAAGGCTTCGAATGCGAACTTTACAAGAAAAACGGGGACAGGATATGGGTGGTCATGAACGCCCGCGTCGTTCGCAGCGACGACGGGGCGGTCAGATTCTTCGAGGGCACCATCCAGGACATCACGGAACAGAAACAGGCAGAGGACAACCTGCTGAACCTCAACGAATTCAACAGGGCCATCATCGACAACGCCCCCGTCGCTATCTTCACCCTCAACAGGGATGGTTTCTTTACCAGCGTCAACCCGGCTCTCGCGAACCTTTCCGGACTCGGTCCCCGGGCCTCCGAAAAACTGATCGGGTTCAACTGGCTCAATAACCCCTTTACCATCAAGTGCGGCCTTGCCCGGTATATCAGCAAAGGCCTCCAGGGCGAACCTTTCCAGCTCTGGGATTTTCCCTTTATGACCTACAGCGGGGACCAGAACATCTATATCGACTTCAACGGAGTCCCTCTCAAGGGCAAGAACGGTGAGATAGAAGGCCTCCTGTGCATCATTGAGGAGACCACCGACAGGGTAAAAACGCGGGCGAAGCTGATGCAGGAAACAAAGATCTCCGCCATAGGGAGGCTCGCGGCCGGCGCCGCGCACGAACTCAACAACCCGCTCGCCACCCTTGTGGCCTTCGCGGAGATCGCCGGCGGCATCCTTGAATCGCACAGGTCGGACGCGAAGGAGCCCCTGGATATCGACAAGCTTGCATACTGCCTCGATCTTGTCCAGCAGCAGGCCTTCCGGTGCAAGAACGTCATAGCCGACCTTCTGAACCTGTCGCGAAAGGACGGCCTTGAATTTGTCGATGTGGAGCTGAACACACTGATCGAGGGCGTCCTGGAGTCTATAAATTTCGGCGCCCTGGGGATCACGCTAAGAACGGACCTGCAACCCTCTTTGCCCCCTGCCAGGGCGGACACGAGCGCGTTGAGACAGGTCCTGGCCAACGTCATACAGAACGCCATCGACGCCGTCGAGGAAAGGCTTGATGCGGTCATCCGCATTCGCACGCACTTCAGCGGGAACCTTCTCACCATAGAGGTGGAGGATAACGGCATCGGCATACCCGATTCCATCGCAGACAAAATCTTCGAGCCTTTTTTCACCACCAAGGAGGCAAAGAAGGGGGTCGGCCTCGGCCTCGCTTTATGCTGCGAGGTATTGGACAGCATGAAGGGGACCATCAGGGTGGAGAGCAAACCGGGGTCGGGAACAACATTCTTTCTCACGCTCCCCGAAAGCACAACAGGGGTTGACACATGATCGACGTTCTCATCATCGACGACGAATCGCAGCTCGTCGAGGCCTTCAAGATGCAGCTCACAAAAGAGGGAATGAGGGTAACCGGGGTCTTCAACGCCCGCGACGCCCTCGCACTCCTCAAGAAAGAAAGCTTTGATGTCGCCGTCCTCGATATCAAGCTCCCCGATATGGACGGGGTGGACCTGCTCCTCAAGCTCAAGCAGATGGAGCCCACCCTCGAGGTCATCATGCTCACCGGTTTTGCATCCGTGGACACGGCGATCCGTTCGATGAAACTCGGCGCATACGACTACCTCACCAAGCCATGCAAGATATCGGAGCTGGAAACCGTCATCGTCAAGGCATTCGAGAAAAAATCCCTGAAGGAAAAGAACATCATCCTTAAGGAACACCTCCTGAGGATAGCTATCCACGACAACTTCATCGGCGAAAGCATGGCGATGAGAAAGGTGCGGGAACTCATATCCATCGTGGCGCCCTCGAATACACCCGTTCTCGTCCTCGGCGAGACAGGGACGGGGAAGGAGCTGGCGGCGCGCGCCATTCACGATCTCAGCCCCCGCGCCGGCAACCCCTTTGTAGCGATCAACTCGAGCACCCTTCAGGAGACCATCCTGGAAAGCGAGCTTTTCGGATACAAAAAGGGTGCCTTCACGGGCGCGCAGACGGACAAAATGGGCCTCCTCGAGATCGCCCACAACGGCACCCTCTTCGTTGACGAGATCGGGGACATGGGCCAGCCCATCCAGGCGAAACTCTTACGCGTCCTGGAAACGGGCACCTTCGTGAAGCTCGGCGACACCAGGGAAACCAGGGTGGACATCCGGTTCATCTTCGCAACGAACAAGAACCTCAAGACCGAAATGCAGGAAAAGAAGTTTCGCAGCGACCTTTTCTTCAGGATAAACACATTTACCATCACCCTGCCCCCGCTGAGGGAAAAAAAGGATGATATCGCCCTGCTGGCCGATTACTTTCTCGATAAATTCAAGGGGGGCGGCAACAAGAAGGAATTCTCGCCGAAGGCGATAAGCTTTTTCATGGCCTATGACTGGCCCGGAAATGTACGCGAGCTGGAAAATGTCATCGAGCGGTCCGTCCTCCTGAGCGGCAAGCGCCCCGAGATCCTCGCCGAAGATTTCCCCGAAGACATGCTCAAAAACCTCCATTTTGACAGCCCCCGCCTCGAGAGCTCTCCTTCCGCCGGCCCTGTAAACCTGGCCAAAATGGAAGACGAGCACATCAAAACGGTCCTCGCCTCAGTAGACGGCAACAAAAGCGAAGCCGCCCGCCTCCTCGGCATAAGCAGAAAAAAGCTGTACAGCAAGATCGGCAAAGCAGACGAGTAAAAGGCTGGAAAGACAAAGGACTGTCTCACGCCCGCTTCACCCCCTTTCTCGGGGGTTCGCTGGAGGCATAGAAGAGAGCATAAGGAGAAAGACAAAGAATCTGAAATTTCGCTCAAACCGTCCCACAACGATGACCACCACCCCCGAACATTAATAGTGAATCCCCGCCGAAGGCGTNNNNCGCAATTCTTTTAAGGCTTCCTCCTCATCCTCTCTTCTATGCCTCCAGTGAGGAGCGCCAGCGACAAAACGGGCGTGAGACAGTCTTTTGCCTCTACCCTCTTTTCAAGAGTTCCGCACCTATTATTGCCTTTTCTACCTCTTTTGATCCTTCGTAGATTTCGACGATCTTGGCGTCGCGGTAGAAGCGCTGGATGTCGTATTCGGCTATGTAGCCGTAGCCGCCGTGGAGCTGGAGGGCCTTGTTGACTACGTTGACTGCGGTGTCGCCTGCGTTCCATTTGGCCATGGAGATAAGAGCGGTGTCGGGCTTGCCCTGGTCTACCGAATGGGCGGCGCGCCAATAGAGGCCCCTCGCGGCCTCTATTCGTGTGGCCATCTCGGCGACCATGAACTGGATTCCCTGCATGCGCGACAGCGGGGCGCCGAATGCCTTTCTTTTCTTCACGTGGGCTATGGCGAGGTCGAGCGCCCCCTGTGCGACGCCCACGCCCTGGGCCGCCACGTGGTTGCGCGTCTTGTTGAAGAAATCCATGAGCTGACGGAAACCTTCGCCTTCCTTCCCCACGAGATTCTCCCTGGGGGCCACCACATCCGTCAGGCTTATTTCGGCGGTGTTTGATGCCCTGATGCCCATTTTCCCGTGAATCTTGGTTGCCTGATAGCCGGGCTGCCTGGCGTCCACAAGTATGGCGCTATGCTTCCTGTGGCAGTTCGCGGCGTTGGGATCGGTGATGCAGAAGACTAGAAGGTAGTCCGCCAGGCACCCGTTGGTGATAAAGGTCTTGGAGCCGTTGATGACATAATTGCCGTTGACCCTCTGTGCGCCGGTCTTCGCCGCTACGGCATCGGAACCTGCGTCGGGCTCGGTTATGCCGAAACCCATGATCGCCTCGCCGCTCACCAGCGGCGGAAGGTATTTCTTCTTGAGTTCCTCGGAGCCGAACGCCTGGATCATCTCGGCGCCGAAGGTCGTGGAGAGTACCGCCTGTCCGCACCCCGGGTCGACACGCCAGAACTCCTCGGCGATAAGGGAATGCTCGAAATAGCCCAACCCGTGGCCGCCGTACTCCTCCTTTATGAAGGTGCCGACGAATCCGCACTCGCAGGCCTTCTTCCAGATCGCCAGATCGAATTCCTCCTTTTCGTCGAATTCCTTGGCCCTTTCCCTGAATTCTCCTTCGGCAAATTCGCGTGCCGCCTGCTTGATATCCAATTGTTCCCGGGTAAGTTCCATGATGCATCTCCTTGCTTTCGTATTTTCCCCACAGCCCCCGCCTGCCGCCGGTGGCGGTGACATCGGGCCGGGCCCTCAAGGCTTACAAGGGGGGTTGAGTGAGGGGGCCCGGCCCTGTTCAAGGATGTCACTGCTTTATGGGGGAGTAATTTTCACAGTATCATTCCCTCGCGGGACCTCTTTTTCCTCTCATGTTCAGTCTCTCGCACCGGCGCGCTCGGCGGCGGTATAATCCAGGAGGAAGTCCTCCAGTTCGTCGAAGAATTTGTGTTGCACCGCCTTCGACACCGGGGCCGTCAGGTAGCTCACGCCAATGTAGAGGATGGTGTTGATGGCAAGGGGCGCGACAATGGGGTGCATGCCCATCAGGAGTGGTTTGTAAAAGAAGGAGCCGCCGATGAGCCACAGCACCCCGACCACCAGACCTGATATGGCCCCCTGTTTCGTCCCCCGCTTCCACAGGATGCCTCCCACGAGGGGCGGCAGCCAGAGCGCGAAACCGGGAGAGGCGACGTTGGAGAGCAAGAGCCCCAGTTCCGCCGGCCTTGCCATGGCCAGCGCGAAGCTCCCCAGGGCGGCGATGACCATCCCGAGCCTCGACCAGAGTATCAATCTTCTGTCGTCGACCCCGGGTGAAGCTGCAAAGATGATGTCACGGGAGACGAAGATCCCCGCCACCATGAGCTGCGTGGCCACCGTGGAAATGGCGGCCGCCAGAACGGCCAGCAGCGTGGCGCTCGAGGCCCACGGGGGAAGGAACTGCGTGATGGCTATCTGTACGATGGCATCGGCGGCCTTGCCCTTGAGACCCGGAACCAGGATGGGGGCAACGAGATATCCCCAGATTGCGGCTATGTTGCAGAAGATCACCGAGAAGAGGAGCATCATGATGATCGTCTTGCGCACCACGACAAGGCTCTTCGCCTGCATGGTTCCGATGACCACGTGGGGCCAGGCCAGAACGGTCATGCCCGCCATGGCAAGACCGAGGAGATTTCCGGGGCTCCAGGCGTTCACCGCTCCCGGAACGCCGAGGAACCCGGGCCGTGCCGCCTGAACGCGGGCCGCCATTTCCGTGAGGCTGGTGTTGCCCGTCTTCACCATGATCCATCCGAGAAAGCCGAAGAAAGTGATGGTAAATACAATGCCCAGGAGAACGTTGAGCCATGCCACGGCCCTCGTCCCGCCCAAAAGGCAGATAAGGACCATGATGACGCACATGTACAGAGCTCCGAACCAGAAGGGGAAGCCGGCGGCGGCCTTCATGCCCGCGCCGATGCCCACCG
>DIFE01000067.1 GCA_002418985.1 Deltaproteobacteria bacterium UBA5756 | reverse complement strand
GAAGGGGCGGGTGTCGCTAATCCCTTTTTATTTCCGATAAATCTCTTCAATGCCGCGATGGCTTTCCCGCGATGGCTCAGGGTGTTCTTCTCTTCCGTCGAGAGTTCGGCCAGGTATGTGTCGAGTTCCGGTGAGTAGAAAACGGGGTCGTACCCGAAACCGCCGGAGCCATGTCTTTCGAAGCCGATGTATCCTTTCAGCTCGCCGTAAAAAACGTAGCAGCGGTCCTTCCGGGGCAGGTACAGGGCAACGTAGGCTTTGAAGGTTGCCCTTCGCGCCTCCCAGGGTATGCCCTCAAGTTCCTTCAGAAGACGGCCTATACGCTCCTCGTCGTTCCTGCCGTACCGGGAGGAATGGATGCCGGGCCTTCCTCCGAGGGCCGCAACCTCAAGGCCCGAATCGTCGGCAAGGGCCGGCACGCCGAAATGGTCGCCGACTTTTCGTGCCTTTTTCATCGCGTTCTCGGCATAATAGGGACTGTCCTCATTAACAATGATCTCATCCTGAAAATCGAGGAGGGAATGGATTTCATCAAATTGGTCGCAGAGGAGGCGGCGAATTTCTTCGACCTTTCCCCCGTTCGTCGTGGCGATAATGACGTCTTTCATGCAGGGAACAGGGGGCCGAGGGTTGCCTTCTGCTGCCTCGTTATCTCTCCTATGGCCTTCAGGGCGTAGGTGTACATGACATCGAACTGCTCTTTCGTGAAAGGTTTTTTCTCGGCTGTTCCCTGGACCTCGATGAGCTGACCTTTCCCCGTCATGATGAAGTTCATGTCCACCTCGGCCTTGGAATCTTCCTCATAGGAAAGATCGAGGGCGATTTCGCCATTGACGATACCGACGCTTATGGCGGCCACGCTGTCCTTGAGCGGTACTTTATCTATCATACCGCGCCGCTTCATCCCCCACAGGGCCTCAACGAGGGCGACATAACCGCCGGTGATGCTTGCCGTCCTCGTACCGCCGTCCGCCTGTATGACGTCGCAGTCTACCCATATGGTCCGATCACCGATGATGTCGAGATTGACGATGGCGCGAAGCGCCCTTCCGATGAGCCGCTGGATTTCATGCGTCCGCCCGCCGATGCGTCCCGAAACCGATTCCCGCATCGACCTGTTGTGGGTGGCGCGGGGCAGCATTGAATACTCCGCGGTAAGCCAGCCCTTACCGGTGTTTTTCAGGAAAGGAGGGACTTTCTCTTCGATGCTTACGCCGCAAATGACTTTTGTGGCGCCCATCTCCACGAGCACGGAACCCTCGGGATACCGCAGAAAACTTTTTTCGATTCTAAGGCGGCGTATTTCGTCGCTCGCCCTTGAGTTCTCTCTCATTCTTGTTACCTCTTTTCATATAGTTCAGCATTCCGTCATATAGCTTATCGAAGGCTTCGGCGGGTTTTCCCTTCGGAACTTCGAGCCTGACGAATACCCCCGGCATATCTATCCCGAGAAGCGCGAAAAGGGAGACAGGCTTGACTTTTCTCTGGAATTGCGCGGCAATCGACGAGCCAAGCTCCATTGATTGAGCAATGTACGATCCCGGCACCTCGTCGGCGTTCAATATGAGGCCTTTACCTTTCCTGGCGTCACTGACGGCAACGAAAGCGTCGGAGCGCTCCGATGGAACAAGCTCCACGACGAGCATGAATACGGCCTTTTCCCTGTTCACCCTGTTCGCTGTCTCCACCTGTTTTTCCATCGATTCCGGGGAGTCGTAGACGCTTACCGTCAGCCCCTTGCCGGTCAGGTGTCTTTTGAAGGCGTTCCACATCGAGTCATCCTTGACCCCCGCGCGGGACACGATGATATGTTCCGCTGCGCACAGGCAGGGCTCAGTGCATGACAAAAGAAAAAGAAGGGTGAAACACAAGAGAATTCTGCTCATAGATGAGGACTGTTTTCCTGCCGCGTAGAGTTGCATGGGGGCTACCGGTCGGCTCCGAGGACGTAGCGTTCCAGGCTCACCGCCGCTTGTGCCCCATCGCCGACGGCCGTGGAGATCTGCCGGAGGGTTTTCTTCCTGATATCTCCGGCGGCGTAGAGCCCGGGTGTTTTAGTGGCAAGCCCTTCATCGGTGATAATAAAGCCGGCCGGATCGCGTTGGACAAGGTCTCCGAGAAAACCTGTATCAGGCCGGTAGCCTACGTAGACAAAAACGCCGCTTACAGGCAGATCTTCTATCCGACCCGTCTTGGTATCCTCGATGACGAGGCTCTCTACCTGGCTTTTACCGGCTATCTCGACGGGCCGCCTGTTCCAGAGAAATTCCATTTTCGGGTTGCGGAATGCCCGCTCCTGGAGGATCTTTTGCGCCCTCAAACTGTCCCTGCGGTGTATCACGTAAACTTTTTTAACGATATTGGCCAGCGACAGAGCTTCTTCTATGGCCGAATCACCGCCGCCGATGACGGCAACCTCGAGGTCCTTGAAGAACATACCGTCGCACGTGGCACAATAGGAGATGCCGCGGCCAATGAGTTCGTTCTCTCCCGGGATTCCCATCTTTGCCGGCTCGGTGCCGCTCGCGACGATGACGCCGGCTGTGTCGAATGTCGCGTCGTTCACCGTTACCGTGAACCGTGTTCCCTCGAGGGACACGGTTTGTACCTCGGAAAATTCCCTGACGGGAAGTCCGAAGGCCTTCGCATGGGCCGCGAACCTTTCCATAAGTTCCCTCCCCGATATGCCCTCGGGAAAACCGGGGTAATTCTCCACGCGCCCGGTGTTGAGAGGTGCTCCGCCCGGAAGAACCTTTTCGAGAAGCACCGTCTTTATGCCGCCGCGCATCAGATAGAGACCGGCTGTCAGCCCCGCGGGGCCGCCGCCGATTACGATCGCTTCGTATTGTTCAGACATGTTGAAGAACCTCCCGAATATCCGCCGGCTTTATCCCGGCGGCCCTCTTCAGTGTTTTTCATTGTAAGGAATCCACCGGCAATATTCAACGTAATTTTCTTCTTCCCGTGCACTCCGTAACGCAGTTCCTGCACATCAGAGAGGCGTTATGGGTTTCAAAGAACCTCTCGGGATACCGGTAATAGAGGTACTCCCACTGAATGACGATGATGATGGAAAAGGCCACAATGGACCATGTCCAGAAGGACTGGATAAAGATGAGAGGCGAAAAGGCCATGATGTAGCCCCAGTTGTTGATTCGGCAGGTACTGCAGCACTTGCCGTGAGCAAGCCACTTGAAAGGACAGAAGACGCTCACGCAGAACTGGTCCATAAAGACGAAAAAGAGCACGATGATGTAGATCCAGGTATCGCTCAGCATGCCGACCATGCGCCACAGGGCTATGTCGCCGAGAAGAAGGAGCCAGTAGAAGGCGGACTTCCAGGCGCCGCGGTCGGTTTTCGCCTTCAGGGAACGGAGTTTTTCGTTCCTTGCGGGGGTAATACCGTCGGCCTCCCGGTAAAAGCGCCGGAATATCTTTCTCGAAGAGATCTTTTTGTTGAACCCGGGGAACATGCGCTTTATGAGTATGAATACGGCGAGAGCCCAGAGGAAGTGATAGACCTTCACGATGCCGGCGATGGGAAAGGTGAAAAAAACCGTCAGTATGTCGGACCGGAATATGGCGATAAGGCCCACGGCAACCACGACGCCGGCTTTTACCACGAGGTCCGCCGCGCCTACCATCCCTCTTTTCCTGTTCTGTTTTTTCAAGGGGTTATCCACCAAAGAGCCATTCCTCGGCGTTGCGTACGCAGGTCATCCTACTTGTTCGCCTCTGTCAGGACGGGTCCGCTCCCATCGCCGAGAATGAGCGTATAGGGGCCCTCTCCGCCGTGATACATGAACCTGACCTGGATGTAATAGGTGCCCGCCGGGAGGTTTGCCTCAATGACAAAATCCTTCTTTGTATCCTGTCCGTCGCGGGCGAGCCTGTTGCCTTTTGCGTCCCAGAGGTCCGCCACGATGTCGAGTCCTCCCCGTGAGGCGATGAGCATCCGGCCGCCGGTGAAGTCGAAACGGAAGGTATCATAGTCGGACCTGTTGATGTAGGCCCGTACTGTTGAGTTGTACGGGATGACCGTTGCGCCGGCCGAGGTTGCGGGGGCCTCCGCTACAATCCCCCGGGGTGTATTCGGTTGAGGAGGAAGGGGCGGAACAACCGGTGTCGACGCAGCATTGCCCGGTACCGGCGGGATGCCGGAAACCTGGCCTCCTGTCGGGCCCGGGGGCGTAACCGGCGGTTTTGCCGTCACCGGCGATTCGCCAGGTATGTTCGTAAGGAGGAAAGGGGCGCTCTTTACATCTCCCCATGACCTTTTGGCGGATTTCTTCACGTTGTCGTCGCTGTCCGCCGGGGTCTTCAGCATTATCCTCGTCGAAACCCCGGGTTTGTTGGAGACGAAGGTAACATAGAGGCTATTGTGTTCGCTCTGCGGCGCGATGGTGATGTTGTAGCGGACAAGGTCGCATGATGCCTGCTCGCCGCGCACTATGGGCCACGGCTGCTGGAATCGTGTTACAAAAGACCGCGTAAAACCCTCCGATCTCCCGTAGGACGCAGTGTAGTTGGTAAGCGGCGTATCGCCATCGAGATAGACCGAGATTCTTGTGCCGTCCGCCGGCGCCGGGTGGCAATCGTAGAGCGTATACTTCTGTCCGGGGGCGACCATGAACCGGGCAACCTTCACATAGTCCGGCACCCTTTGGCTTTCATAGGAACACCGGGCCAGCAGCTTCCTGGGGGCTGTCTTTCTGTCGAGGGGTACGTCGGGCACCCTTACCGCTACAAGCGTATTGAGCGGCAGAACCTCGGCGGTGATCTGCCCGCGGACAGGATTGGCCGCCAGGGAGCAAACGATGGCGACAGCGGCAAGAATCAAAAAAGAACGCATAAAAGCTCTCAGAAGAAGGCCTCCTTTTCCACGATACGGGTAAGGTACGATATGTTCCGCGAACATCCTGCCGCAAGGATAACTGGAGGCACTTCGAATGTCAAGAATATGGGGGGCAGGAGAAATGGAGCGGGCGACGGGGCTCGAACCCGCGGCATCAAGCTTGGGAAGCTTGCACTCTACCAGCTGAGTTACGCCCGCACCGATTATAATTTTAGAAGAAAAGGGAAACGAAAGCAAGAGAAAGAGGTAATAGGTAATGGGTTATAGGTCACATCTGTCCAAAACAA
>DIFE01000035.1 GCA_002418985.1 Deltaproteobacteria bacterium UBA5756 | reverse complement strand
TGTCTCAGTCCCAGTGTGGCTGATCGTCCTCTCAGACCAGCTACCCGTCATAGCCTTGGTGGGCTCTTACCCCGCCAACAAGCTGATAGGCCATAGGCTCATCCCCAAGTGATAGCTCATTTAAAAAATAAGCCACCTTTTACCCCGCAACATAGTTACGTGGTCTTATCCGGTATTAGCCCCACTTTCGCGGGGTTATCCCAAGCTCGAGGGTAAATTACCTATGTATTACTCACCCGTCCGCCGCTCTACTAATTCCCGAAGGAACTTTCGCGCTCGACTTGCATGTGTTAGGCACGCCNNCAGGATCAAACTCTCAAAACAAACCTGAACTTTACAACAAATTTCTGAATTAGACGTGGACCTGCTATTTAATTACTATTTTCAAAGAACAACGTTCAACCTTGAAGCAAGGATAAGTATACTTATTTTCCGAAGATTGTCAAGCGATAGTCCAAAATATTTTTCATAAAATGTTTTCAGGGCGGTGACCCGGTGCCAGTTACCCGATATTATAACGGATTCATCGTGGTAAACGGGAGAATCGCCATTTTGCCTCGTCTGGGAGCGCGTCCGGTATTAAAGATATTGCCTGTCCGCCGATAAGAATATAGTGGAAGGAAGGGTTTAAACCACGCATGTCGTGCGGTAGATAGACCGCCTTGAAGTTAAAACAGAACGCGGAAGGAGACATCATGCTCAACAACCTCAAGATCAGCACCAAACTTGGAATCGGCGCCGCCACCCTCATGGTCCTCGTCTTTATAATGGGTGCTCTCGGGTACTATTATCTCGATCGCTCGGGTCGGTCGGTGGACCACATCGTTAAGAACAATTACGGAAGGATTGTGGCTTTCAAGGAGATCAAAGATGCTGTGGACACCATCGATAAGTCGATGCTCAGCATGGCCCTGACCAAAGATGCGGCACTCAAGGAAGCCGAAAGAGCCAAGATCGATACGGCGAGGGCTTCCTATGGCCGGGCGGTCAAGAAGATCGAGGGCGTCATGGCGAACGTCAAGGACCCCGCGACAAAAACCGAGTTTGGGAACCTCCTCGGCAAGATCAAGGAGCAACTGGCCAAGGGCAAGGAACATAACGTCAAACTGGCCGGGTTTGCAATGCAAGGAAAGAACGACGAGGCCTCGGCGATATGGTCGGAACATACGAGCACCATATCCACTACCATCGACAGCCTTTTCAGGCAACTGGTCAAGCTCAGCGAGGACAGGATCGAGGTTCGTTTCAAGGAGCTTACGAAAGAAACTGCGAACGCCAGGATGGTCTTCATCATCATCTCCCTTGTCATTCTGGTCTTGATCGCCGCCGGGACGTTCTTTTTCGTCAGGACGATAACTCGATCCCTTCAGGAGGGAATGAATGTGGCCAACAGGCTTGCGGAGGGCGACCTGACGGTCGACGTGAAGGTGGTAGGCCGGGATGAAATGGGCGCCCTTCTCGAATCTCTGGGCAACATGGTCAGGAAATGGCGAGGCGTCGTAAACCAGATAAATACCTCCGCGGACAACATCGCTTCAGCCAGCCACCAACTCAGCGCCAGCGCGACTCAGACGTCAAAGGGCTCCGACGAACAGGCCCAGATGTCCATTCAGGTGGCGACGGCATCGGAAGAAATGAGCCAGACAGTCATCGACGTGGCCCGCAACACCGGAAGTATCGCCGCATCCGGCCAGGAGACGGTCGAGGTCGCACGAAACGGAAAAGAGGTTGTCGATATGGCCGTCAAAGAGGTTCAGGAGATAGCGAGCACCGTCGATGCGTCGGCAATGATGGTCCGTTCCCTGGGCGAGCTTTCCAAGCAGATAGGTGAGATCGTCAACGTCATCAATGAGATCGCCGACCAGACAAACCTCCTGGCGCTCAATGCAGCGATTGAGGCGGCACGGGCCGGGGAACACGGCCGCGGGTTTGCCGTCGTCGCCGATGAGGTCAAGAAGCTTGCCGAGAGGACCGGCAATTCAACGGCAGAGATCGCCGACATGATCGGCAATATCCAGAAAGAGGTCAACAGGGCAGTCGAGGCCATGGAAGAGGTGAAAAAGAAGGTCTCCTCAGGCACCACGCTCTCGCAGCAGGCAGGCACGGCCCTGAACAATATCGTCAACAAGGTCGACGACCTTCAGCTTATGGTTCAGCAGATCGCCTCAGCGACGGAAGAGATGACGGCAACGTCCGAGGGAATCAGCAAGGATATCGACTCCATCGCGACGATATCGAAGGAAACGTCTTCGGCGTCCGCACAGGTCTCCCAGGCGTCTGATGAACTCGCCCGCCTGTCGGTAAGCCTTCAGGGCATCGTTAAGGAATTCTCAGTCTGAGAAGAATAGTGTAAGATCGTCAATCCGGCTCGCCGGCGCGTCTTTCAGGGCGCGCCGGTTGCCTGTTTTATGGAATCGTAGGTTACGTCCACAAGCTCTTTCAGGGTTTCGGCATCGATTGCCGGGGGCGGCATAAGGACGATAACATCTCCAAGGGGCCGGATGATAACCCCTCTTTTTCTGGCCTCGATAGTGACATTCTGACCGATCTTCGCGGCCGACGGGTAGGGTCTGCCGGTCTTCGAGTTCTTTACAAGCTCGATACCAACCATGAAACCTCTTTGCCGCACCTCACCCACGTGGGCCAGATCGGTAAAACGCTTGAGTTCATTCCTTAACAAAGCTACTTTGTCCGCCATCCGCTCTATGGTATGCTCCCTTTCGAAGAGCGCCAGGTTTTCAACGGCGACCGCGCAGGCCACGGGGTTTCCCGTATAGGTGTGGCCATGAAAAAATGTCCTGTATTCATCAAAGCGTCCGAGAAACCCATTGAAGATCTCTTCGGTGGTGATGGTTGCGGCCAGCGGAAGGTATCCTCCAGTGATGCCCTTGGCAAGGCAAAGAAAATCAGGTTCGATCCCTTCCTGCTCGCAGGCAAACATGGTCCCGGTGCGGCCGAATCCGGTGGCCACTTCATCGGTGATAAAATGGAGTCCGTTGTCCTTCGCTATCCTCCAAACCTTCCTGAGAAAACCATCGGGCTGGGTGATCATACCGGCGGCTCCCTGAACGAGAGGTTCGATGACGACGGCGCAGACCTCCTCCCCGTGCTTCTTCACAATCCGCTCGAACTCTCCCACGCAGGCCATATCGCAGGAAACCCGGTCGAGCTTCATGGGACAACGGTAACAATAGGGAGACGGAGCCTTGTATGTCTTGAAAAGGAGAGGACGATACACCTTATGGAAGAGGTCGATACCGCCGATGCTTACCGACCCGATGGTGTCGCCATGATAGCCGTTGGTAAAGGAGATGAACCGTTTCCGTTTCTTTTCTCCCCTTTGCTGCCAGTATTGATAGGACATCTTTATCGCGATCTCGACGGACGTGGATCCGTTGTCCGAATAGAACACCTTCGCAAGGCCACCGGGCACGATCGCCATAAGTCCCTTCGCCAGGACAACGGCAGGGACATTAGCGAGGCCGAGCAATGTGGAATGGCAAAGTTCTTTGGACTGCCTCTCTATGGCATCTGTCAGCTCTTTCCGGCCATGACCATGAACCAGCACCCACAACGATGAAACCCCGTCGATGTAACGTCTTCCCCCGGTATCTATCAGATGGAACCCCTCACCGCGTTCTATAACGAGCGGTTCGCCATCCATGTAATCCGTCATCTGGGTAAAGGGGTGCCAGACATACCGCTTGTCCCAGTCTTTAAGCTGTTCGCTAGAATACACTTTTTACTCCTTGCAGTCGTAAAAAGCAGGTTATGGGTTATGGGTTATGGGTTATGGGAAAAGATCTTTTGTCTTTCCCATTACCTATTACCCATTACCTATTTCCCGCCTCTCTCTAAATACACTTTTCACTCCTTCTCGTCGTAAAAAGCAGGTTATAGGTTATAGGTTATAGGT
>DIFE01000027.1 GCA_002418985.1 Deltaproteobacteria bacterium UBA5756 | reverse complement strand
ACAGGGGTTTCCGGACGGACACTAGATAAGACCTTCAGGCTCACGTTGTCCTCTCTACGGTAACATTTTCCGTCATTCCAGCGCAGGCTGGAATCCAGGAGAAATTCGGATATGGAACAACTATCCAAGAGGGGACATCCAACTGTTCTCTTTAACACCGTATGGTGCCCCGCATACGTGAGCTTCACGTTGTATCAAAGTTTTTCCTGGATTCCAGCCTGCGCTGGAATGACGGATGGGGTGCAGGAGAATTATTAAGGGGAAACTCACGGTTTTTGTCGTGCTGTGGTATAATTGCGGCTGGAGGTCGGGTATGAGATTGTCTGGTGGTGTTTGCGTGTTTGTTTTCTTGATCCTGATGGGTGTGGTAACGACGGGAGGGACTCAGCAGGCCGGGCCTGACATCAAGGGGGAGACCCAGGCGCTTCAACAGCAGATGATGGGCAACCAGGAGATAATGAACCTGATCCTGTCAATGCAGAATGACCCTGATGTGCAGAAGGTTCTTCAGGACCCTGATATCATGAAAGCGGTGGGTAATGGCGACATTAACTTTCTTATGGCGAATCCCGGCTTTATGCAACTGCTGGACAAAAAGGCAGTGCACGATATAGGGACAAAACTGCAAAAGTAACTCCTTGCCGCCATTCTTGATCCCCGATGCTGATCGTAGCTTTTCGCGCAGAAATTTCTTTCCACGGAACACCCTACTGTTTATCCAGCAGTTCAAGCGCCCCGGCCAGATCTTCAAGGCGGGGACGTTTGTTTATGTCGTGTACGTCTATGTACCTGATGGTGCCTTTCTTATCGATCACGAAGAGGGCCCTTTCCGATTCCCCGCTTGATCGGAGCACTCCGTATTTCGAGGCGACGGCGCCGTGGGGGTAGAAATCGCTCAATACGGGGAACCACAGCTTGTCCGGGGACATTTGCCGGGTCCAGGCATAGAGGGTGGGAATATTATCCACGGTGATACCGAGAAGTATGGCGTCGTGTTTCTCAAAGAGTTTTTTCGACACGTTGTACCCGGGCCACTGATCGGAACAGACCGGTGTCCAGGCCGCGGGTACGAAGGAGATGACGACATTCTTCCTGTCGCGGTAGCCGTGAAGCGAAACCTTGCCCCCTTCGATGGAGGACAGCGTGAAGTCAGGAGCGGTATCTCCCACTTTCAATATCGGGCTGGAGTCCCTTGGCGCGAGTTTGCCGACGGGATAGATGTTGTCTCTGAGGATTGCGGATTGTCCGTAAGCTAGCCCGCTTGAGAGCACAATAACGACAATGACCGCGCAGGTGATAGACTTCCGGAGTCTTCCCTTCCGCCCCATTCCTTTTCTCCTACTCCAATCCTGATGTTTTCAATATTTCCTCGAGGAACCTTGCGGAGTCCTTGAAGGCGCCCGGCAGCCAGTAAAACTGTTCCTGAGATCCCGTGCCGTCCACTCTGACCCCGATAAAGGTAGGCGTATATTTGACGCCAAGCGCAATGGCGGCGTCCCCTTCCTCGTCGGGAAAGACAGGGAAGGGCACATGATGAGTCTCTTTGAAAGATTGAGCCTCGAAGGCGCTGTTCGTGGCTGCTATGCCGATCATCTTTATCTTTTCCTTCAGGTCCGGACGCCCCTGTATTTTTTGGTAAACCTCAGCCACAAGGGGGGCCTGAACCTGGCAAATGGGGCAATAGAAGCTGAAAACCTCGATGATCACAACCTGGGCTTTAATCTGCCCGACTTTGAAGGTCCCCTTTCCCGAAAGGCCAAGGTAATCCTTCTCGGTTTGGTCCTGGGGTATGGGGAGATCGAACGCGGGGAGGCCCTTCTTCGTGTCCGAATACAGTTTCTGACCTGTCTGAGCAAAGACGGGCGCTCCTCCCGCCGATACCCAGGCGAACGTAAACAGGGCCGCTGCCACGATCAGCAGCGTTAGCCCCCTTCTCTTGTCGTTATTCATATTCTCCTCCAATACACGACACAGGGCGGACGATGTTTCCGACGAAATGTCATGAATACAGGGAGGGCCGTTCCTTGAACTCGCGGAGTACGGAAAGCCTCCCTGTATTCACCTTTTAAGAATCTGTTCGGGGTGTGGGATAGGGGTGTCGCGATTCCGACAGCGGCCTTCGAGGTTCAAGGCCTCCCCGTTTTTTTCACTGCCCCAATTTCTTGAGTTCGTTCTCCGCCTCTACTTTCAACGCTTTACCCGTCTTTATCTGCAATTCACACCGTTCAATGGCCTGACGGGCGTCTGCAATCATCTTATCGGCAGCTTTTTCCATGGAAAGCCAGGGATATTCCGGTTGATCATTCTTTGTGCCGCCAAGAGCCTGGGCCCTTGCCCGGCCTTCCTGGGCCCTCTTTTTCATTGCTTCCGCCTGCGCGATCTCCTCGTTGCACCGCTGGATAGTCTTCTGCGCCTCGGATATCATTACGTCCGCCTGCTGCGCCTGCACGGCCCATGCACTCGGGGCCGGCGGCTGATCCGAGGCTCCTCCACTGCCTGTCTGGGCTCCGACGATCCCCGTGCCCGGGAGAAGGAAGAAAACTGTTGCGATTGCTACCATCATTGTCAACACAAATGCCCTTTTCATAATTGTCTCTCCTTTTATAAAAGATTTTGCAGCTGCTTATTTTCCCTTACATCTTGAACCGATACTAGCACCTCCATGGATATCCGTTATTTTTTGATATTCACTAAAGATAGGATAAGCAATGGAGCCTTTCCTGTCTGTCGCAGAAAGAACAATTATCAGATAGTCGTTTTGAAGAGTGCGCTGTCATCGTTTGTGATGACAGCGGAGAGTGCGGTTACGGGGTTTTGATGTATCCCTGTTGATGCTGGGAGGCGAGGCAGTATTCAAGATATTGTCTGACGACATCCTTCGGTCCGTAGGCGCCGCTGTGACCATCACAGAGGATGTCGGCATTAAGGGCGAAGAGTTTTTGGATTGATGTAAGCCAGGCAGAAGGGTCGCAGTCGAATTCTTCAAGGAGGGGCGCACCGATATCCTGGGCAAAGAGGATGCGTTCACCCTCCACGTCCAGGAACAGGGATATCGATCCCGGGGTGTGGCCGGGGGTGTGGATCCACTCGAGGTCATGGGAGGCGAAGTGAAGGGTTCCCGCGTCGCCCGCAAGCCTTCTGTCAACGGGAAGGGGTTTGAAATCGACCTCGAAACAGAATGCGGCGGTGAGCCGGGTGTCTCCCCGTTCGACGATGTCCGCGTCCTTTTCATGTATGATGAGTCGTGTGCCGAAGCGCGACCGTACCATCGGCGCCGCCCCGATGTGGTCCACATGACAATGGGTCATGATGAGGGTCTTGATGTCGTAGGGGTCAAAGCCGGCTTTTTGAATGTTATCGACCATGCTGTCGAAGCCCCAGCCCGAGCCGCAATCGATAAGTACCGGCTCGCCGAGATCGAGAAGGTAAACGGCACTGTCCCGCGGACTCGTCATGTCCGCCCCCGCGACGCGCCAAAGAATTTCATTTATTCGTTGAGGGTTCATGGTTAAAAAACCAGGTTATGGGTAAATTACCCATAACCTATCACCTCTCTTCTAAAAATACACCGTTTCCTTGGATTCCGCGTAAGCGTGCGGTCTTCCTCCTCCGAATTCGTGGATGAAGACCCAGGCGGTTATCTCGCCGGCATCTATGATTGTTTTGCCTTCCTCGGTTTTCTTCCAGAAAAGCATACCACGGTTGAACCGGGAACAGTGCTTGTCCGGATAGCGGCATGCGTCTTCGCTTGCCTTCTGAAACCGTTCCTGCCAGTGCGCCATGTTGGAGGGCCTTAAGTCAACCCATTCCCGCTCGGCCCACTTTTCTATGTTTTCGGGGCTGATCGTCCATGGTTTTTCTTCCCATCCCTTCTCTTTTACGGCACGCCGGGCGAAAAGAAGCCTCAGGCCGTCGGGCAGCAGGACGGGGATTCCGATGGAGATGCAGGCATTGCGCAAATCCGGCTCGACCTCGAGGAGCTTTTCAAGGGAATAGGCGAGGCGTTCCGGCGAAACCGACAGGGCGTCCTCCACCGTGCCGTAGCTTTGCTTGATGAGCTTGCATTCGGTGACAAGCTTGGACATCTTCGGCCCCAGGAACCCATAGGCAAGACCGCCGCTGCCGAGGCGGACGGCCTCTTCGATCGCGTCCCTGCGCAGGATTCCGGCACGGAAGGTCGGCTCCATCACCGCGTTATCAATGGCTGCAATGACGTCCTTGGAGGAGTTGACGCCTATGATGTTCATGATCGTGTGATGGGCAATGTCCTCGGGAGTGACAAACTCCATGAGACCGAGGGATGTGATGGCCTTGAACTCATCGATGGAGAAGACACCATTTTCGCCGGTGTCTATGTACACCCCTTCAAGTTCCCTTCCTTCCAGGGAACAACCGGTATCCGACTGGTCGTAAGAGAAGGCCGAGCCTTCGGTAAGTCGGTAGGCCTCCTCCAGGGGACAATCGTAGAGCGGATAGGTCCTGTTGCCGCGCCTGACGATCCCTTTGCCGATATCTTTCCATCCGATCATGGCGGCGGGCTTTATCTCCTTGACGATCGGCCAGCCGGGTGTTTTGCTGAGGGTGTACAGCAGCATCGTGTGGGCGCCGGCCGTTGCCGCCTTTGCCATAAGCAGCCTCGACGGGTTTTCTTCGCCATGGGTAAATGGTATGTTGAGCCCCATGCCGCCGGTGCCCGTTGTTCCTATTTTCAGGTATAAACGTGTTCCGGCCTTTTTCATCGATTCGTAGAGTATCTGAAGATGCCGTATAAGTGGTGGGATGCTTGTCGCCGAAAGCAGCTGATAGAGGACGGCCGCGGCGTCGGTCTGGTCGGTGCCGCCTCTGTTCCTCGCCTCGTATGCATGATAGATGTTCTGATATGACAGTGCCGTCGCGGTATTGATGCAGTCAATGACAATCTCGGGCCGGTGTTCCGTGATAAGCCTGTAAAGGGTTGATTCAGAGAGGATATCGCCGGTGAGCTCGTTGAGATTGTCGTCGACCACTGTCCTCAGGTGCTCTTTGGATGCGACGATATCGGCGATACGCATATCCTTCAGGGACCATCTGACGAATACGTTTCCCCAGGAGGCCATGACCTTGCAGTAAGATGGGGTCTCGGGTGTAAGCTCCTTGAGCGCCCACTGTGCCTCCTGTTCCGTCAGGGATGCCAGAACAAGCTCAGCGGGCAGGTACCTCAGGATCTGCCTGCAGATGGCGATGCCCGCCTCGCCGTACGCCCCGAGCACAAGGACATTCTTACCTTCGATCTCCACACGTCACCCCCGGGGATTTGTTTTTGTATTTATATCACAACAATGCGCAAGAGAGTAAAGAGAATACTGTGCCTGCAACCGCCGCTCTGGCCGACGCCGGTCAGGCATCATACCATCTGGTTTTCGGTTTGAAACGGGGTGTTTCGGAGCAAGGAAAAACTTCTTGACAAGGCAGGTGCTAAAGATGTGTATGACATCCCCTCCG
>DIFE01000050.1:8465-8654 GCA_002418985.1 Deltaproteobacteria bacterium UBA5756 | reverse complement strand
CTAGATTACAAAAAGGCATGCTCCCAGGACGGACAACAAATAATTGCGGCATTTAGACCCGCGCATATGAGATTATCAGACGTTTTATCCGGCCCCGTTCCTTGACTTAATCCTGATCGAAAGACCATGACATAGAAAGGCAAAAAGGACAGGTTACATTTAGAACTTGACAGTTGTCAGCCATATGGG
>DIFE01000050.1:0-8367 GCA_002418985.1 Deltaproteobacteria bacterium UBA5756 | reverse complement strand
CCGAGAAATGGATTATTTTGGACAGTAGTGGGTTATAGGTGATAGGAAAGCCTGGTTTTTCCCATGACCCATGACCTATTGCCTGTCTTCCTAATTACCTGTCTCTTTTATACCCGAACCTTTCCTCGAAGACGGGGGCTACCAGGTTGTCGATGGGGGCGTAGTCGTCCCGGATGACGATGGCATCTTTCCTATTGATAAACTCGTCCATGAGGTCCTCGGGTACGATTGAGGATGTGGCGCGGGCGCCGAGCCCGTTCTGGATGAAGGACTGGAATCCGGAGATATCGAAGTTGCCGTTACCGGCGATGACGATGAAGGTGCTTATCCGTACCTTCCTGAAATTGGGACTGACGGAAATGAGATAGACGTTCTTCTGCCCGAAGACCTCCCTTAAGGTCTTGATGTAGGAAGGCAGGAAGAGTCCTTTCTGGAAGTTGTCGATGATATTGGACATAAGGATCGCCCCGGGGTTCATGACGTCCTTGATCTGCTGGAGGAATTCCTTCGTGGTGAGGTGATAGGGAATGGAGATATCATTGTAGGCGTCGGTAAAGACAAGGTCGTATTTTTCCTTGCAGTTCATGACATACCATCTGCCGTCGGTATTGTAGCTTACTATTCTCGTATCTTTCGGCAGACCGAGATGATCGTAGACGATCTTCGTCACCGCGGGGTCGATCTCGACCACATCGACCTTTGCCCTGGGGTACGTTATCTCCATGTACCTGGGAAAGGTATAGCCGCCGCCCCCTATGGTAAGGCTTTTGAAAGGTGTTTGTTCGCTGAATTTCCACTTGAGGACGTCGGCGTAAATCCGCTCGTATTCGTACTCGATATGTTTCGGGTCTTTGAGGTTGACGTAGGAATGGATGAGATTGTCGAGCACCATGGCCTCAAGCTCTGTTTTCCGGTCCGAGCTCGTCGTCTTCGACAGTTTTATCGTGTAGTAGTCGCTTTCCTTGTAGAGGTATGTCCTGCTGCTCGCAGGGATGGCATAGAGATAGGAATTGATGAAAAAAAGACCGGGCGCGGCGATGACGACGAAGATGGCTATGCTGGCCTTCTTTCGGAAGATCGCACCTGCCAGGAGGGCCACGAGAAGGAGAATGATGCCCATGGAAAGAATGATCGTGCGTGTGCCCATCCACGAGATCAGGAAAAATCCCGTCACAAAGGTGCCGATGATGGCCCCGAGGGTGGAAATGGCGTAGATCTTTCCGATGACGTTCCCGGCGTTCTCGAGGTTTTTCAGCGTAAGCTTGACGACAACGGGGGAGATAGTGCCGAGGACGCAGCCGGGAATGAAGAAGATGATCGACGTGATGATAAAGATCCGTGCCATCAGGGAGACAGGAAACCGGTAAGCGGCGATGGCATGGGTGAGGGGTATTATTGTGAGCGCCATTACACCCGATATGAACAGCAACCACCCGAGGGTCTTTCTTGTAGGGAACCGGTCGACCAGCTTGCCCCCGATAAAGGCGCCTACGCTGATCCCCGCGAGGATGACACCGATGATGCTTGTCCAGGTGTAGATCGATACCCCGACAAAAGGTGCCAGGATGCGCCCCGCGACCATTTCGATCACAAGACTGCAGAAGCTTGCGATGAAAGTTATGATATACGCCTCAAGTAGACTCATGGATGTGTGGACCTCCCTGTGTCAGTGTGTGGATGTGTCATTTTTTTGGAATATGCCCCTTCCGATGCAATCGGAAAACGTAATACTAAATAGCATCCCCCCCGTTTTGTCAAAGAAATTCATTAGTGAGCGGCAGTAAGGGTACCGCGGCAAGAGCTATGCGTTCGATCGAAACTGAAGAATTGTACAACTGACTTTTTTATACTATAGTATTGTGGATATGAAAATTCTTCTTGTTGAAGACGAAGCGAAGGTTGCCAATTTTGTCATGAGGGGCCTCGAAGAAGAAGGATACGCCGTAGACCTGGCGGAGGACGGCAGGATCGGTCTCGATCTAGTCACAACACGGGATTACGATATTGTTCTCCTCGACCTCATGATACCCGAGATCGACGGCCTGGAAGTCTTGAAGAGGATGCGCCACTCAGGCATAGAAACACCCGTTCTCATTATCACGGCGAAGAGCACCAAGGAAGATGTCATAAAGGGACTGGACACGGGAAGCGATGATTACCTGACAAAACCCTTCTCTTTTGAGGAACTCCTTGCCCGGATCCGCGCGCTGCTCAGAAGAAGCCGCAAGGCCGTCCCGCTGACCCTCGAATACCGCGAAATAGTCCTCAATCCCTACAACAGGAGACTCACCATCGGGGGGAAGGATGCGGAACTTACCGAAAAAGAGTTCCTTATTATGGAGTATATGATGCGCAACAGCGAGAGACCGCTGGCCCGCAAGGAGATGGCGGAGTATGCCTGGCAGAGCCAGGACGATTCCTCGAACATCGTTGATGTATATGTGAATTTTCTCAGAAAGAAGATAGAGCTCCTTACGGAAAAGAAATTCATCCACACCGTACGGGGAGTCGGCTACATCCTCAAAGAAGATGAAAAGATTTAATCTTCCCATTAAGTGGAAACTGACGCTATGGTACGGCGGCATCCTGGCCCTGATACTTGTCACGTTCTCGAGCGGGGTTTACATCTATTTTAAAAACAGCCTGCAGAAGAGCATTGACACCAAGATCAAATCGATAGCCGAGGTGCTTGCCTCGTCCATGACCGAAACTCACAACCAGAGCCTTTTCGGCAACTTCGAGCGCTACCTCGAGAATGCCCTCGGCAAGAAACCGAAGGGCAAGTTCATCCAGATCATCGATGCCTCCGGAAAGATCGGGGCGAGGCTGAATGACCTCGAGGCGGAGGCGGTTCCGGTGAGCTTTGTAACCCTCGAAAAGGCCCTCAAGGGTGAAATCGTCTACGAAACCATAGAAACGGCCCGCCCCCGGCTACGCATGATCACAATGCCCATCCTGGAAAACAAGAAGATCATAAGCATCGTACAGGTCGGCTCGTCGCTGGAGGAGTTTGAGGACACCATGAAGCGTCTCCTCATAATCATGATCATCAGCATCATCACCTCCATCAGCGTCACCATCGTGGTGGGATATTTCATGGCGAAAAAGACCATGAAGCCCGTGGACCAGATCCGGAGGGCGGCGGTGAACATATCCTCAAACAACCTTGATGAACGCATTGACATAAAAGGGCGGAAAGACGAACTCGGCCGCCTTGCGGAAACCTTCAACGCCATGATTTCCCGGCTCAAGGATTCTTTCCAGAGGATCAACCAGTTCAGCATCGATGTCTCACATGAGCTCAAGACGCCGCTGACCATTCTGAAAGGCGAAACGGAACTGGCACTGAGGAAGGAGCGGACAAACGAAGAGTATAAGCGGTCCATGCAAAGCAACCTCGAGGAGATTGACAGGATGAGCCGGATCATCGACGATCTCCTTCTGCTTTCCAAGGCAGAAACGAAGGACATCGGGATGAACCTCGAAAAGGTCGATCTTCGCGATCTTCTTGCCGATGTCTGCATGAACATGAAGCTTTTCGGCGAAAATAAAGGTGTTGAGATCGTCGTTAAGGAACTCGAGGACATCCGTCTCGTCGGAGACGAGCTCAAATTGCGCAGAATGATCACCAACGTGGTGGAGAACGCCATCAAATACGGACATCGCGGCGGGCACGTCATAGTCTCATCGTATAAGCAGAACGGCTTCGCCTGTGTAAATGTGGAGGATGACGGACCGGGTATTTCACCGGGTGATATCAAATACATCTTTGACAGGTTTTACCGTGCCGACAGGTCCCGCAAGCGTGCCAGCGGAAGCGGCCTCGGGCTTTCCATCAGCAAATGGATAGCCGAAGCTCACAAAGGGAGTATAGACGTCCAATCGAGGCCCGCCGCAGGAAGTGTGTTTACGATCAAGCTACCCATGTCATGATGGAGGATTTTTATGAAGAGCAAACGCCTCGTATTAACCGTTTGTGTTCTCATCGTCGCCGCCCTGGGCTTTGCATACGTAAGGGCCCAGGTGTTGCCCGACAGACCGGCGGCGCCCCCGGTCGTGCAAAACGTCCGGACCGCGGCGGCTTTCAATAACGGATTGCCGAGCCTGGCCGGCCTTGTCAACCAGGCGAAGCCGTCAATCGTCAATATCAGCACCACGGCGGTTGTCAGGGGCCCGGGGGGGCAGGGGCCGTTTGCGGGCCCGAACAATCCTTTCAAGGATTTTTTCAATGATGATTTCTTCGACAAATTTTTCGGCAACGGGCCGCGCCGGGAATACAAGCAGCGCAGTCTCGGTTCGGGTTTCGTTATCGATAAGGAAGGCTATATTCTGACAAACAATCACGTCGTTGAGAAAGCCACCACAATTAAGGTAAAACTCTCCGATGAGAAAGAATACGATGCGAGGATCATAGGGCGCGATCCCAAGACCGACATCGCCCTCATCAAGATCGACGTCAGGCAATCGCTTCCCGTGGCGACTCTCGGCGATTCCGAGGCTCTGCAGGTGGGAGACTGGGTCATGGCGATCGGCAATCCCTTCGGCCTCGAACACACCGTCACCGTGGGAATCGTCAGCGCAAAGGGCAGGATCATCGGGGCAGGGCCCTATGATGAGTTCATCCAGACCGATGCATCCATAAACCCCGGCAACAGCGGCGGACCCCTCCTCAACCTCAAGGGAGAAGTGGTCGGGATCAATACGGCCATTGTTTCCGGCGGTCAGGGAATCGGTTTTGCCATACCCATCAATGTGGCACGGGACATGCTGTCCCAGCTGAAAAGCAAGGGGAAGGTGGCCCGCGGATGGCTCGGTGTCGTGATCCAGAGGATGACGCCGGAGATCGCAAAAAGCTTTGGCCTTAAGGAATCGGAAGGCGCCCTGGTCGCCGATGTCATGGAGCAGAGTCCCGCCGAGAAAGCGGGGATCAAGCGCGGCGACCTGATCGTTTCCTACAATGGGAAGAAGATCAAGGATAATGAGACTCTTCCCCGTCTTGTCGCTTCTACGGAGATAGGCAAGAAGGCAAAGATGGTCCTCATCCGGGACAAAAAACAGATGGAAGTGGAGGTGGTCATCGGCGAACTCCAGGAAGAGGGCCTCAAGGCATCAAAGAAGACCGAGATTGAAAAAGACCTGGGTCTTGTTGTCCAGGATATTACGGGAGAGATCGCCAAACACCTTAACCTTAAAGATAAACGGGGCGTCATCGTGACCGATGTCATACCGGGATCGCCCGCGCAGGAGGCGGACATTCGTTCGGGAGATGTCATCAGGGAGGTTGCCAGAAAACCGGTAAGAAGCGTCGCCGAATTCAAGGAAGCCGTCAAACGATCGAATGTCAAAGAAGGCATCGTAATGCTGATCCAGCGTGAAAACGCGACGTTCTACGCGGTGATAAGGGATTAAAACGGGTAATGGGTTATGGGTAATAGGTTATGGGAAAGAATGAGGCTTTTTCCCCTATGACCCATAACCTATTACCCATAACCTGCCTTAAGTGTGACCATTATCACATAATTATTCAATTATTACCCTTTGTTAGAACGCAAAATCTATATCTTGGAACCGGTTTATTCACCAACCATCCGTTTATTGTAATTTTCTCTTTGCAAAAAAATATTATTCATGTATTATTGAGTCATGCCGCAGTATCAGTGGGAAGGAAGATCGGTATCGGGAGACACGCGCAAAGGCGTGTCGAAGGCTGCCTCCGGTGATGCTCTCCGGTCCGCGCTGAGAAAAGACGGCGTCATCCTCACCTCCATGACGGAAACCAAGGAGGCGGGGAAACAAAAATACAATCCTCAGAGAAAGATACCGAGTATTCAAATCCTGCTTTTTACGCGGCAGCTTTCAACGATGATCACATCGGGATTGCCCCTTGTGCAGTCTCTGGAAATCCTGGCCAATCAGATAGAGGATGTCAATTTCAGGGGCATCGTCAGAGAGATCAAGGAAAAGATCGAAGGCGGCTCGCGGTTTGCGGATGCCCTGAGAGACTACCCGAAGTGTTTCGACGAACTCTATATCAACCTCGTCGTCGCAGGCGAGGAGGGCGGTCTTCTGGACGGTGTTTTGCAGAGACTTGCCGTGTACATGGAAAAATCGGAAAAACTGAGGAAAAAGGTCAAGTCAGCGATGATCTACCCCGTGGCGATCATTCTGGTCGCCTTCATCGTTGTCATAGTGCTCCTTCTCTTTGTCATACCCGTTTTTGAGAAGATGTTCAAGGAGATGGGTGCGGAACTGCCGGCACCGACGCAGATCGTTATCAATTTGAGCCAGATCGTCCAGTCCTACTGGTATGTTATTATCGGCGGTATTGTCGGCCTGGTGGTGGCGCTGAAATATTATTACAAGACCGACAACGGGCACCGTACCATCGACCGGCTTGTCCTGAAACTTCCCCTGTTCGGACTCCTTACCATCAAGGCCTCCGTGGCCAGAGTGACGAGGACCCTTGCAACGTTGCTCATGAGCGGCGTGGCGATTCTGGAAAGCATGATCATTGTTGCGAAGGTGGCCGGCAACAAGATCGTTGAAGAGGCCCTCATGGTGGCGCGTTCCCGAATCAGCGAAGGCCGCACGATGGCTGAACCCCTGGAGCAGGCCGGCATCTTTCCTCCCATGGTCGTCCAGATGGTCCAAGTCGGTGAGTCAACGGGCGCCCTCGACAGTATGCTCAACAAGATCGCAGACTTCTATGAAGAGGACGTCGATAACATGGTCACCAACCTCACCGCCATGATGGAACCCATGATCATGGTCTTCCTCGGGGTGGTCCTTGGCGGACTCATCGTCGCCATGTACCTTCCTATCTTCAAACTCGGCCAGGCAGTCGGGTAGAAAACAAAAAGTAAAGACAAAGACAAAACCATCTCGCCTTTATCCCGTAACAAACGTGAGCGCGCTGGTCCCTGGAAAAAATCATAGGGCCTATAGGTCTTATACGACTTATAAGACCTATAGTTTGTTTCTTTGCTCTTTTCGCCGCTTCAAGGCAGGCGGATGCGAGGACAGGTCTTTTTAACCCTGGTCAAAGCTTGCCGTCATTCCCAGATCTTTTATCATCTCCAAATCGGCGGGGGTGTCGCGGCCCGGGGTTGTGAGGTAATTGCCCGTCATGAGGGAGTTGCAGCCTGCTACGATGGCAAGGGGGAGGAGCTGTCTCAAGTTCTTTTCCTTTCCACCACAGAGTTTGATGTCCTTATCGGGAAGGATGAAGCGGTAGAGGGCGACCGTCAGGAGTATCTCCATCGGTGTGAGCGGAGAGATATTCTCAAGGGGCGTTCCCGGGATGGCATTGAGGATGTTGATCGGGACGGAATCGACGTCGAGCTCTCTTAAGGTCATTGCCATTTCGATACGGTGCTCCATGACTTCACCGAGACCGATGATGCCACCGGAGCAAACGGTAAGGCCTGCCGCCCGGGCCACTCGCACTGTTTCCGTATCTTCTTCGTAGTCATGCGTCGAGCAGATATCATCAAAGAAGCTTCGTGATGTCTCCAGGTTGTGATGATACCTATAAAGGCCCGCCTTTTTGAGGTTCCGTGCCGTTTCTTCATTGAGCATTCCCAGTGAGCCGCAAGGCTTGAGCCCCATCGCGTTCAAGAGCCCGATGGCGCGGTAGATGGTTTGCCACTCTTCATCCGTCACGATGCGTGTGCCGCTCGTGACGATGCTGAACATGTGTGCGCCGTTTTCCTTTGCAAGGCGACCTTTCTCCCCGATCTCTTCGGCGGAGATGAGGGGGTAGACGGGTGCCTCCGTATGGTAATGGGCGGACTGCGCACAGAATCTGCAATTCTCGGGACAGACCCCTGATTTTGCGTTGACGATGCCGCAGAGATTCACCGCGTTGCCCTTGAAATGCTCCCGTATCTTCGAGGCGCGGGCCATCAGCCCGAAGGGGTCTTTTTTGCCTTCTTCATACAACTTCCGGGCCTCTTTATCGGAAACGTTCTTTGTCTTTAAAGCCTTGTTCATCAGTTTATCAAAAAGAGAATTCATGATACCTCCTGTAAATGCTGTTTCAGGTTTCACGTTATAAAGTCTGTAATTCTCGTCATTCCGGCTTCAGGCCGGAATCCAGGAGAGCCGTGGGGACACAGGAAGCCGGGTGGACATTCGATCCCACAAACCTCAAACTTGAAAGGTTGTCGTTTACATTAACACTTACGAGTCTCTTTTTCCAGAATCCAGCATTTCCTTTTTCCAATTGTCTATCTCAGCCAATGCCGTTGCGACGGCCGTCTCTTTGTATTTCTTCGAATAGCCTTCGATGAGGCCGAAATTGATATTCATCGGCTGGAAATGTTTGTTTTCGGTGGTGAGATAACGGATCAGCGCCCCCACGCACGT
>DIFE01000001.1 GCA_002418985.1 Deltaproteobacteria bacterium UBA5756 | reverse complement strand
TGACGTATAGAGAGAGCTGAAATGACGTATAGAGAGAGCTGAAATGATGTATAGAGAGAGCCGGAGTGATGTATGGAGAAAGCCGGGATGACGTATAGAGAAAGCTGGAATGACGTTATAAAGAAACCCGGGATGACGTATAGAGAAGGTCTTGATATGCTGGACAGCATAAGAGAGAATCAATGACTGCCGGATAAGGCAACCTGGTTTTGAAGTGCGGGATTTACCTGTCCTGAATCATTGTTTTATAAGGAACGCATTTTGGGAAACGGATTATCCTGGACAGCAGTGGGTGATGGGAAAGGAAAAGAAATATTCATTCTTTCAAGCCGCAGGAAGCGTGACGGTGAAGACGCTGCCTTTGTCGGGGGTGCTCGTCACTGTGATATCTCCTGTGTGAGCGCGCGCTATCGCCCTTGCAAGGCTGAGTCCCAGCCCAAGCCCCGCTTCCGAGCGACTCCTGTCGCCGCGGTAAAACCTGTCGAAGATGCGGGGAAGATCTTCGCGGGAGATGCCTGTGCCGGTGTCGCTCACCGTGAGCGTGACCCGGTCTGCTGCGCTGCGCGAGAGGCGGACATCCACCCGTCCTCCGGCCGGCGTGTATTTGATCGCGTTGTCTATGAGGTTGGCAACCATTCTGCGGATCATCCTTTTGTCCCCGGCCGTGGTGATACCCTCTTCAACGTGACAGTTCAGAATGATGCCCTTGTCCGAGGCGGCGGGTTCGTAAAGGTCACATGCCTCGCGCACGAGTTCCGCGGCGTCCATCTTCCCCGGTGAAGGCCGGTCCACTCCGGACTCCGTCCTCGAGATCATGAGCATGGTGTTGATGGTGTCCAGAAGGCGGTCGCACTCTTCGATCATGCCTGCCGCCATGTTCTCGTACTCCTCCATGGAGCCCGAGGTGCTGAGCGTCACCTCGGCGGAGCCCCTGATCCGCGTGATGGGACTTTTCAAGTCGTGGGCGATATTATCGCTCATCTCCTTCATCTCTTTGATCAGGGCCTCGATGCGGTCCAGCATCTCGTTGAAGGTCACTGCCAGCTGGTCGATCTCATCTCCCCTTCTGTTCACGGGCACTCTCTGACCCAGGGCGCCTGCCGATATCTTCCGGGCTGTCCGTGTCACGGCCTCCACCCCGGACACCGCCCTGCGCGCCATGAACCAGCCGATACCGGCGGCAAGGACGATCAGAAAAGCCATCGTCACGATGAAAATGCGCCGGAAGGCATCCAGGAATCCTGACGTTTCCTTCATGGCCTCGCCGATCTGCAGGATAATGCCCGGACCCAGCATCACGTAGAGGATGCGCACCTTGTCCCCGCGCTCAGGCATGTCCATCGTTTCAAAGACATGGCCTGCTCCTTCAACCAGTTCCCCGATTGCGTTCACATGGATACCGATATCCTTCCAGTAGGACATGTTCGATGAAGAGAATGCCACACCGTCGGCGTAGAGCATCCGGAAAAAGACCTTCCTGACACCGGCCGCCTGCGATTCCGCGATAACGGCCTTCTTTGCTTCTTCGATCCCTCCCGTCGAGGCAAGAACCGCAAACCGCCGTGCCTGGCCCATCAGTTCCTGGTCTGTCCGGTCGCGTACGACTGACGTAACCAGCATGTAAAAAAGGAGAAAGGCGATGCAGGATGAGACGGTAAAGATCCCCGCGTACCAGAGAGTCAGCCGGAAGGCCAGCGTGTTGCGGGACTTACGAGTTTTCCTTGAGGACATAGCCTACCCCTCGCACCGTGTGGATCAACTTGGCCGGAAAATCCCGGTCTATCTTGTCCCGGAGCCTGCATATCCGTGCCTCCACCACATTAGTCTGGGGATCGAAATCATAATTCCAGACGTGCTCCATTATCATGGTCTTCGAAACTACCCTGCCCGCGTTGCGCATGAGGTATTCGAGGAGCGAGAATTCCATCGGCTGGAGTTCTATGTTCCTGTCGGCCCGCTTTACCTCCCTGCTTACGAGATTCACCGCGAGGTCCCCCACGGCAAGCCGGGTAGGTTCGGTGATGCCGCTGGAACGGCGTACGAGCGCCTGGACCCTCGCCAGGAGTTCAGTGAAAGCAAAAGGCTTTGCGAGATAATCGTCCGCCCCCGTCTGCAATCCTTTGACACGGTCTTCCACGGACCCCCTGGCGCTGAGGATGATGACGGGCGTCGCCACCTTGCCCTTGCGCATCTCTTCCACGATGGACAAACCGTCAAGACCGGGAAGCATGATGTCGATAATGGCAGCGTCATATGGTTCGGTCGTTGCCAGGACGAGCCCCTGCCTTCCGTCGGCAACGTGATCGACCACACACCCCGCCGCCTTCATTCCCTTTATTATGAATGACGCGATCTTTTCGTCATCTTCAATGAGGAGTATCTTCAAAGTTCCTTTTCCTGTTGCCCCGGGCATTTATCAGAGAATTCCGGGGCTCTTCACTTATCCTTGCACAGACCGGGACGATCCGTCAATCCGAAGGGCCGGTTATGCTCCGCCTTCCTCTTACAGGATTTGAAGCAGGTCCATGGGATGTTTCAATAGATACTCTGCCCCGTTGGATATCAATTCCTCTTTCGTCCGGAAACCCCATAATGCTCCCACCGCATACATTCCGACGTTATGCGCCGTCTCCATGTCAACGTCGGAATCGCCCACATAGATCAGACGCTCAGGACTGATTCCCAATTGCCGGCTTATCAGTAGGGCACCCCTGGGGTCCGGTTTCTCGGGCATTTCGGCACTGGACCCGATTACCGCCGCAAAGTGCCAGTCAGGCAACAGGGTCGCAACCAGTTTTTTCGTCAGATCATCGTTTTTGTTGGAAAACACCGCCAGCTTCAGTTGCCGTCGGACAAGCTCGTCAAGCAAATCCGGAATCCCGTCATATGGGCGTGTCTTGTTCACATAATTCTTACCGTAATCCTCCAACATCGAGTCACGGCACCTGGAAATCAGCCCTTCGTCCTTCGGCCCTTCGGGCAACGCCCTCGAAACGAGATTTCTCAGCCCGCGGCCGACAAAGCGTTTGTAATCCTCGAGATCATGCGTCGGGAAACCGTATTCTCCCAGAATCCTGTTCATGGAATCCGCTATATCTTCAAGCGAATTGACCAGTGTTCCATCGAGATCAAAAATGACTCCTTTAAACCTCATAGCGCCATCCTCCGTATATTTAGTTAAATCACAAAACGGCGGAGCTTTGAACCATATAATTACGGTACCTGCCGGTACGACCCGCGTCCGATGCCATCAGCGATCCTTCCGTCCCGGACACGCGTCCAAATAGAACCGCACGCCTGGGGCTTCTACCTGGCATACGACGCCCAGGTGAAATCCAAAGAGTTCGCCCATGCGGTGACGGGAGACGCGAGGTTCAGCTGTAATCCGAATCGTCCTTATCCCGCCATTTGGTCGATTCGTCCCGCCATATGTCTTCTCTATTACATATCCGTTCTGCGGTGCAGGCTCCCGACATACTATTGATGAACATTAGATTCACTCTTCTCTCCACGGGAATCAGTAAAAGACACGGAAGCGAATAGGGGAATGAAGGCAACGTATGAGCTTTCGCACCAAGCTTCTCATTGTTGTAGCGATGATGATCGTTATCAGCGTCTTTTTGTCTTCGGTCATCACGTACGTCTCTGCACGACGACAACTGGAGTCGAGTGCAAAAAAACAGATGCAGCAGACGGTTGCCCTGATCGCCAAACAAAGCCAGATAGGCCTCGAAAGATTCAAAATGGACATGGAGCTTCTGGCCGAATCTACCCTTATTCATCGTCTTGTCCGATCCCCGACGAACAGCACCCTCGTTCGGGAGGTTAATCTTCATTTTCTGGACATCGTCAAAAAGAACAATGTCTATCAGTCCGTCAACCTCCTTGACCGGGACGCCTGGTGTATCGCATCCTCCTATCCCGACCGCATCGGATACTCTCCGATGCGCCAGGTCGTCGCCACGCGCCATGATTTCATGGCGGCGGCTGCAGGGAAAACGACAATCTCTCAGGTTATCTTCAGCCACGGCACCGGGCGCCCTAATATAGCGGTCAGTGTCCCCGTAAAACGAGATGGCAAGGTTGTAGCCGTCATCCGGTCCATCCTGGACCTCGACCAACTCAATGATTACTTTCTGACGCCTCAGGAAACTATCCACGGAGGCAAAGCCTATTTTTATGATCCCGGGGTGGACATGACCCTGCCCGAGGGTTGGGTGATTCCCGACATCATAAGATCCAAGCCTTACCTACGGCCGGACATCCCTGACCTGCCGGAATTCTCGGCGACACGCAGCGGTGTAGTCACCTATTTCTCAAAATCACGTCCCCGTCTGGCCGCCTTTTTGAGGACCTCCGACCCCGAATTTCTTTTTGTAATCGAAAGGCCTCTCCATGATGTTCTCGCACCCATTGAAACCATGGGCAAGGTTACACTGATTACGCTGGTCGTCATGCTCCTCGTAATCACCCTCGCCGTTCTTGTAATGGCCAACCCGATCCTCAGAAGATTGGAACGATGCATGAGTTTCGTCCGCGACATCGAGACCGGACTTCTCAACAAAAGGTTGGAGGCAGACGGCGCCGACGAGGTTTCGGGGCTTGCCCGGGGACTCAACACCATGGCGCAGAGCCTCCAGGAAAGCCGGACTGCGCTGGAACAAGCGGAGCGCCTGTACCGCGGAATATTCGAGAACGCGGTGGAAGGAATATTCGTCACCGACCCCCAGGGCGTCATATTGAATGCCAACCCGGCCTTTGCGTCGCTCGTCGGCTACGGCTCTCCGATGGAAGTGGTCGGCAGGAACGTATCTTATCATTATTCCTCCGCCAGACGTGGACTGCTGCTGCAACTGCTCGACACCCAAGGAACAGTCAAGGATTTTGAGATCGCTTTCCGTCGGCGCGATGGATTTCAAAGGATCGGATCCGTTTACGCCAGGGCGGACAAAGATGGCCAGGGGAAGATACTCCGTATCCAGGGCATCCTCGATGACATCACGGAAAAGAGACAGATCGAAAAAGAACGCCGCCGGGCCGAGGAGGCGGAGTTCAGGTCCGTCCAGGCAAGACTGGAGGCCCTCCGGTATCAGATCAATCCCCACTTTTTGTTCAACGTCTTGAATTCTCTGAGCGCCCTTGCCAAAATAAGTTCGCGGCAGACGGACCGGCTCATACAGCAGCTTTCCCGTTATCTGCGTTCAACCATTTCATCAAGCGAGTCCGGTTTCGTGCCTTTGCGCCAGGAGTTGGGAACCATAGAGAGCTATCTGAACATTGAGAAAGTCCGTTTCGAGGACGATCTGCTCGTGAGCATCGAATCGACTCCACAGACCATGGACGTTCAGGTGCCTGAACTCATTCTCCAGCCTATCGTGGAGAATGCCGTCAAGTATGGGACAAAAACATCAAGCTTGCCTCTCAGGATAACCATCGAAGGCCACGTTACCGACAGCCTCCTCGTCGTCGAAATCACCAACACGGGGCGCTGGGTATCTATGGACAACAGTGAGAGAGTCAATAGAGGGGTAGGTATCGAAAACCTTCGGAAGCGCCTGGATCTGATCTATGCGGATCATTACCAGTTCCGGATGGAAGAAGACAACGGTCAGGTTCGCGTCATGGTTGGAGTACCTCTGGATCCAGTCAACAGGCAAAGACGGATTCAAGCGTGATTGTCCTGCCCGGGCACCTGGGGCTCCACACCTGCTTCGATCCGGTCTTCCTGCTGACCCGGGGAACACAAATCGGTTGTTAGCGCCGCGATCGTATATTAAAATTAAGACCGGACTATGAAAGACAATCAGAAAAAAGAGATCAGGGTCCTCATCGTGGACGATGAACGTCTCGCCAGGGCAAATATGAAAGGTCTTCTCGAAGAACACGGTTATGTCCGGGTTGTCGGAGAAGCCCGGAACATAACGGAGGCGGAGAAAATCCTGGGCGAATTACCCGTTGACCTTGTTTTTCTGGATATCCAGATGCCCGGAGGGTCCGGGTTTGATCTCCTTAAGCGGCTGGAATACAGACCGAATGTTATCTTCGTGACGGCCCACGACCAGTACGTCACCCGGGCATCGGAGTCGCAGGCACTGGATTGTCTCCTCAAACCCGTCGATCCGGACCGCCTGGGCGAATCGCTCCAAAAAGCCTTACTTCTGATCGAGAAGTAAAACCATTTCACCGGGCTCCGGTATCATCCGGCGGTATCCGCTATCCCTCTTTCATGAAGCGGCAGGACGTCCGGCGCGCGTGCTTTTTCCGGTCACCTGTGATGAGGAGGCCCTGGAGTGGTGTGCTGGCTGGTCCTGTCACCCTCTGACTGCGGTTGACCTGTTGGTTGCCTTCTTGGCGAAGAAGATCCTGGAGGAACAGGAGAAGGGGACGCTTGCGGGGTGGAGGGCCTGGTCGTATCAGGCACAGCGGGTGGAGCGTTCTTGCCGCCGCGCTTCCCGGAATCCATGAGGTGCACCGCCACGCTCTGTTCGCCCCTGGTGAGAACGATACTGTCCTTGTTTATCCCTGTCACTGAGTAACCTGCGTAAACGGTCCCCTTTCTCAATACGGTCTGTCTTTTTCCCCGGCCGGGAGATGTCGTAGGATTCTTCTTATCCTCGACAAAGGCGACAAGCTCGTTCCCATAATGGATTATGCCGCAAAGGAAGAGCTCCGGTTTCGGCAGTTCCTTCTTTGTGTCGATAGGTATCATCCTTTGGGGATGGAAGAGGTTCGTCTCGCCAATAACGGCATAGTCGGTGGGAAGGGGCGCCGTGGTACCCTGGACGGGTTTCTCCTGAGGTACCCCTTCTTTCGAAACGATCCGGGGAAGCTTGAGACGGTAGGTCATGCGCATCGCCGGGACGATGATACTAATACACGCCAGGACCAACGCGGCCGACAAAAGGAGATTCAGCAGGGTCACATTACGGGTGATGGACCGCAGCATCGTCATCATGTCATTTTCCTCCTCCCAACGAAGAGAGGCGCAGTTTTACCATGAGTTCCCTGGGTTCGCGGAAATTGCGCACCCGCGTGTCCATTTCCCGCACAACGATATAGGGTTCATGGGTTTCGATACCGAAGAGGATATCACTTAAGGCCCTCGTGTCGGGCAGGGCCGCGTCGACGGCGATAGTCACCACCCGGAGTTTGCCGAATTCCTCGGCCTTTTCGACGCGCTCGCTGATAATGGAGCCTCCCCGTCCCGTTATTATACCCTTGACCGTCTCCTGGAGCGCCGCCGCACACAGCGTCAGCGTCTGCGCCTCGATGATCTTCGACATGGCGGCTTTTCTCTTTTCCTTCAAAACAACAAGTCTCTTTTCGAGTTCCGGCCTGCCGGCGATCACCTCCATGCACTTCGCGAGGACCCTTTCCCGTGCAGCGCCCGTCTCCCTGAGAGAGACCATTTCCCTGCGGGCGTTCACGACACCGTACTGGTAGACAGTCAAACCGGCAAGGACGATGATCACAGGGATTGCATACAGAAAAAGTCTACTTCTTTCTTTCATCTTTCTTTACCGTCCCTTCCTTCTTCTGCTCCTGCTTTTTAAACCCTTCCAGTTCCATACGGATGACAAAGCGCTCCGAATTGACCCGTGTGTCCTTCACCGTCGGCGAGGCGAATTCGACCTTTTGAAAGAGGTCGGACTGCTCCAGCAGGGAGAGAGCCCCCGTCGCAGAAGCGGCATAACCCTCGATCTCTACTGTCTCCTCCGTGATCCTTGTCCTTGTGAGCCATACCGTCTTTGGAAGCAGCAAGGTCAGCCCCTTGAGGACATTGAGCGACATCGGCTTGCTTTTCTTGAAACTTTCTATCTGATCTATCTCGCCCTGCAAGGTTTCCGTCTCCTTCCTCAGCCGTTCCGCATCCATTACGTCCTTCCTGCGGGCCTTTATCTGCTCTTCGATGGCATCGATCTTCCGCTTCTGAATCTCAATGGGCACCACCACGTATGGAACCGCCGTCGCGACAAGGAGCGCGACGAGTATCAGCGTGGTGATAAAGGGGGCCTTCCTTTTCCCGCCTGCATAACCGCCCGCGAGATCGAAGCTTTTCGTCCCGGGCGACAGGGCTTCGTAAAGCATGGCCGCGGGTGCAAAGGGAACGCTCTCCTCCCTTGTTTTGAAAAGGGACATTATCTCGCTGTCTTTCATTTCCCTATGGGGAATGCCCGGCAGTACATCCCCGGGACTGATACCGTTTTCCGTAAGCAGGCACAGGGGCGGCAAGCCGTCGGTTCCGATATGCCTGCCAAGTGCGGCGCGCGCCTCGTCATACCGCCCTTCAGGATCCTCTCCCTCACCGCATTCACCCAATGACCCGTAGAAATTGCCCGTCAGGCCGTTCTTCCCGATTGACCATCCCTCGTATCCGTGTATATCAACGTGAAGGAATGCAACGGCCTCAGGCCCGGCGAGACAACCGCAGATTCGCGCCATACCCACGGAAGGCGTCGATATCATCACGGGTGGAAAGCCTTTTTCGGTCAATGCCGCCACGTAGGGACTCAGAATTTCTTTTCTGGCGGCCATCAGGCTTATGGGGAGCTTCCCATCCATCTCCGCACCGACGACAAAATCGTACATAGCATCGGCGGCGGCCAGCGGGGTAAGTCTGTCCATCTCGTAAGCCACAACGGATTGTATGTTCTCTTTTACGGTCGGGGGTAGTCCGGCGGTCCTTATAACAACCCATTCCCTGGGAACACCCAGCAGCACGTGCGGTTCTTTGACTTTCAATTCCTTCATTGCAAGGGATGCGGCCGCAGCGATATCGTCGGGAGCCGGATATCCACCCTCTTCGAAAACATACCTTTTGGATCCTTTGAGCAGCCTGCGGTTTAGAAATCGCTCCCCCGATGCAACGGATACGCCGCCCCGTTCCACGCAGACCGCCAGGCAGCGATGCGGCAAAACAATGCCTTCCACCAGGTTGCGGTTGAGGACCGCCCACGTCCTCGAGCACAGAGGTCCGAGTCTCACCTTTGCGGCCTTAAGGCAGGCAAGGCTTTTGATGAGAAGAGAGCTCAGGGTAAGCAATCTGATTTTCATTTCGTTATCTCCGCAGGGGTCTTATAATAGGCATATTCGTACGCCACGTCCGTCTTGACGAAAACCGTTGCCCGAATGCTGTGCCCATCCTTCGCGCCCTTTCTGAATCCCGTCGATTCTATGGTATAACCGATGGATTCAGCGATATCGATATAGGAAGACGCGTTGCTGTATTGCCCGCCCATGACCCCTCTCACGTCATCGAGGGACTTCAGTTCCGCGTCCTTTCTTCGATCGATGATTCTCCAGGCTGCGTCCTCCGATACGCCGGGCAGCGCCATGATCACTTCTTTCGGTGCAACGTTGACATTAATGTTCGATGCATCTCCATAAACGGTAACGAATTGAATGAGACCCTTGCGATCCTTCGTTCCGAAGAGGATGTCGGGCGTCACGCCTTTCACGAGAAGGAGTTCCTCCACGGTGTCGAAGGGCGCGTTCTTTGTCTTGTATGGATTGGGGAGGGATTGATAGTAGTCGTCTTCTGCACCGTTCAGGCGATGGAGGGGATCCTTGTCCATCCAGTCGAGGGCTGAATCCACGATGGTGTCCGCCGTCTCCTTCGGCACGCCCAGATTGGCGAGAAGATTGGCGAGGATGATCTTGTTCCGGTCGTTCAGAGTATTCAGGTTGATCCTGCCCGCCTCATTGAAGACCCTCACGACATACCTGTCGTCGCCGATATTGCCCTCAATTATGGTGCCGTCGACCCTTGAGACTTCGCCGCTATCGGGAATGATCGTCTTGTTCAAGTTCGCCCGCCGGTAGTATATCTCCATGAGTGCCCTTTCCAGCCCCGCCTGTGCGAGAAGGCTTTCCGCGAGGGAATCGCGAAAGAAAAGGGCCGCCCTGGTTTCGGTCTTCGCGAGAAGGGAAAAAGACATGGCAATGACCATAAGGATGATGATCACCCAGAGCACCATGATGAGGGCAAAGCCGCCTTCCTTGTGGAGAAAGATCCTCTCTTCCCTCATGTCGCCCCCTGCCCTTCAGAATCCTTACGGGCCGGTTTCCTGGTACGCAGGGGTATGGTGACAGAAAACTTTCTCGCGCCCTGCTCGAGATGGAGCTTTACCTTCTGCGGGAGATCGGTGGTGTCTGTCAGCTCGTCCGACCAGCCTCCCCCTCCCAGGCCCTTTGTCTTCTCGGCCTGGAGGTATTCGAATCGGATGGTGTCGAAACCGTCGAGGAGCTTCGTTTCCTTTTCGTTTTCCATACCGATGGTGTTTTCCTTCAGGTAGAGCATCTGTTTACCTTTCTCGTCGCTCTCGATCCTGTACGAGGCGATGACATACCCCTTTCGGCCGCTGAAGAGAGAGCGGTTGGATGTGAAGGTCATCGAATCCCTTGCACCTATGAATACCGATCTTTTGAGATCCTCCTCCTTCACGGTCAGGGGAAGGCAGGACTGCAGCTGGGAATCGACAAGCCTCATGGAGACCCTGAACCGTTCCATCGACTCGGCCTTCTTCTCGCCTCCCTCCAGAGAGCGGTAACCGGCCCGCATTGAGGCGGCAAGAATGATAACGATCATGGCGACAAGGACGATGGAGATCATGAGTTCCAGGAGTGTGAAGCCCCTCGATCGTAAAGAGCGGCTCTTACAGCTTCTCATTCTTGATCACCCCTCTTTTGACCGTCTTGTAGGTCTTCAGGGAAAAGGACCTCTTCTTCGTCCCCTTCTGCCAGGAGACGTCCATTACCACCTCGAGCACCTTCCAGGAGAGATCCTTTGTGCGTTTCTCGAGCGCTTCGGTTATGGTAATATCCATCAGGTAGCCCTCCTTCGTCTCGCTCGATGTGCCCTCCTTCACCTGAGCGCCTTCGAGCATCTCCCTCATCCTGATATCCGCCAGCACCGTTGCAGTAATGTAGTCGTCGGACATCCACAACGTCTTGAGATTGGCCGAAAAAAGCTGGAGGATAACGGTGACCACCATGGAGAGAATGACGAAGGCCACAAGGATCTCAAGGAGGGTGAAACCGGCCGAAGAGCGGAGAGATCCATTTCTCATTCCCTTTCCAGTCATTCAGCAGGCCCACCCTTCACCACCACGGACCCGACGACGGGGTCGATCTCTATCCTGAGGGTCCTTCTTGCGTTCTTGAGAAGAATCTCGCACGCCCCGATCGATCCCGATGCATCGGCGGTAATTTCGTATTCCCCCCCGGAAAAGCGGCCCCTGACGGGGTCTATTATGCTGATGGTGACGCCTTCCGGGATCGTACGCTTGCCTCTTCCCTCCATACCGTAGGTCCCGCGACTCAGGTCGATGGTCACCCGTTGTGCTTCCCTTCCGTTCATTGCCTCGATACGCGCCATACGGATAAGACCGGAGAGTTCCCGTCCCGCTGCGCCGAGCCTTGCCGAGGGCAGGTGGTTCGCGAAATGAACGCCCGACAGACCAAGGAAAAGTACCATCAGGGTCATGACGATAACCAGTTCGAGAAGCGTGAAACCCTTGTCGCTCATCTTCAAAAGGGCAGTTCCAGGATGCCGAATATGGCTACGAGCATGGAGACGACAATGAAGGCGATGACAAGCCCCATGGTAAGGATGATGGCCGGCTCGAGAAGACCCATGAACCGCTTCACCGAGTCTTTCAGGCTCTTTTCATAGGTTGTCGCCACCTTGAGGAGCATGGCATCGAGCTGCCCCGTCTCTTCGCCCACTTTTATCATGGACAATGCAAGCTGGGGAAAAACCTTCGCCTCGGACAGCGGCACGGCGATACCCTTGCCCTCCTTGACGTCCTTTGCCACCGCTGCAATGGCGGAGGCCACAACGCGGTTCCCGACGACATCCTTCGAGTTCTGCAGGGCCTGCAGGAAAGGAACGCCACTCTTGATAAGAGTCCCCATGGTCCTGCAGAAACGGGCCGTTTCGAGTTTGCTCACGACATCCCGCAGGAACCTGAATTTCAACCCGTCCCAGACAACAACGCCCCGTTCGGTCCTGACGAAACGCCACAGCGCGAAGGTCCCGCATGCGCCCGCCGGAAGGAGAATCCACCAGAAGTCTCTCAGGAAGGCACTGAAGCAGAGGATCATCTGCGTTGATGCGGGCAGGCTCCCGCCCATCTCTTTGAAGAGAATGGAAAAGCGGGGTATGACGAAGGTAAGGAGAATGATGATGGAAATACTCCCCGTCACTCCGAGGATCACGGGATAGATCATGGCCGAGTAGACGCTGTCTTTCAATTCCTTTGCCGTCTCGAGGAACTCGCCGAGCTTTTCAAGAACGATATCCAGAACGCCGCCCGTTTCGCCGGCCCGAACCATGTTAACGTAGAGCCTGGGAAACACCTTCGGATGATTCTTGAGGGCATCGGAAAAGGAGCTTCCTTCCCGTATGAGCTTCAGGACGGAATCGACCACGTCCTGCATTTGTCTTCCTTCGGAAACCCCGGCGAGGATGTTGAGGCTGCGGTCGAGGGGAAGGCCCGCGCCGATAAGCGCTGAAAGCTCAGCAGTGAAGGTAAGGAGATCGCCTTTCGATGAACGCAGCGATATTCCCTTCTTAAGCCCCTTTCGCGGCGACGTAACCTTCAGGGGGATAACACCCGTGTCCTTGATCCGCTCCAGGGCCGAGCCTTCGTCGGATGCCTCGATGTTGCCTTCGACAATGGCGCCCTCAACAGTAGTCGCCCTGTATGAATATACGGCCAATCAATCCTCCCTTGTTACCCTGAAGACTTCATCGAGAGTGGTTATGCCCATACGGATCTTCTCGATCCCGTCCTCGAGGAGTGTCTTCATACCCCCTCTTCTCGCTTGCGCCCTGATCTCGCCCTCATCGGCGCCCTTCAAGGTCAGCCGCCTGAGTTCCTCATCGACGACAAGGAACTCGAAGAGCCCCGACCGCCCGAAGAATCCCGTGTGCGCACAGGTCTCACATCCCGCTCCCCGCCAGATGGGGACGCCTCTGCCCATGCCGAGGGCCATGAGTTCCTCCACCTCGTCGGATGTGCCCACCTGGCGCCTGCAATCGGGGCAGATCATTCTCACGAGGCGCTGCGCGAGGATGCCCCGGACCGTGGACGACAGCAGAAAGCTCTCCACGCCCATGTCAAGAAGACGTGTGATCGCACTCGGCGCGTCGTTCGTGTGAAGGGTGGAGAACACAAGGTGCCCCGTCAGTGCCGACTGGATGGCTATCTGGGCTGTTTCCAGGTCGCGGATCTCGCCGATCATGATAATGTCCGGGTCCTGCCTGACGATGTGGCGCAGCGTGCTCGCGAAGTCGAGCCCGATCCGGGGCTTCACCTGGATCTGGTTCACACCCTTCAGTTGGTATTCCACGGGGTCTTCCACGGTAATGATCTTCTTCTGGGGCGAGTTTATCTTGTCGAGCGCACCGTAAAGGGTTGTTGTTTTGCCGCTGCCTGTCGGTCCCGTAACGAGGATGATGCCGTTGGGCTTCGTGATGAGCCTGTCGAAAAATGCGAGCATGGCCGGCGAGAAACCCAGCCTGTCAAGATCGATAACGATGCTTTCCCTGTCGAGTATCCTCATCACGATACTCTCCCCGTTCACGATGGGGATGGTGGAGACCCTGATGGCGATCTCTTTCTCGCCCACGCGCAGGCGGATCCTTCCGTCCTGGGGGAGCCTGCGTTCGGCGATGTTCAGCCTGGCCATGATCTTGATGCGCGAGACGATGGCGGCCTGAAGCCTCTTCGGTGTCGATTCCACATCGTTGAGGACGCCGTCGATCCGGTAGCGGACCTTCATCTCGTCATCGAAAGGCTCGATGTGGATATCGCTCGCCCTGGACTCGACGGCGCGGGTTATAAGCAGGTTGACGAGCCTGATGATGGGTGCCTCCAACGCGAGGTCCTTGAGGTGGCCCACGTCCTCTTCTTCCTCGTCGTGTACGAACTCGTAGCCCTCCTGTTCGTCGATCCCTTCTATGATCCTGTCGATGTTCTGCTGCTCTTTGCTGTAGAACCTGGAGATGTGCTCATCGATGGCAGCGGAGTCGCCGGTATGGACGAGGACATCACTTGCGCTCGCCACCCTCAGTGCGTCGACAAGCTCCCGTTTGGAGGGATCGGCCATGATGACCTTGAGCGTTTTGTCCTTCCACTCAAAGGGGATGATTCTGTTCTCCCGGATGAAGCGTGTCGATATGCCGTCCATGACGAGGGGCACCCTGGGGAACTCTTCCGGCAAGAGGTAAACTACCGTTTTGCCGTTCACGATTTCCCTCCGCTGCCGGGCGCCGCCTCCGGCGCGGGCTCCGATTGCATCATTTCATGCTTTTTCGTTCCCTGCCCTTCCTTAATCTGCCGCGCAGGTTTCGCCCCTGGCTCTTTGCGCGCCTCGTCTTTTCTTGCGTCCTGCCGCTGGGCTTGAGGCTTCTGTTCGCCTGTACCGTCCTGAGGCGCCTTCTTCACCTGTCCTTCCGATCCGCCGTCCATTACTTCCCTATCCTTCTTAGTCTCGCCGGTATTCTTCTTTCCGTCCTTCTCTTCCTGCGGGATGTTGCGGATAAGCTCTTCCTTCTGCAGCTTTCCCTTGCCTGTTTTCGTTATATCGTCAACATAGGAAGAGGTGGCCTTCCGGGCATCCTGCTGGTTCTTGATGACCCGCGGAGTCAGCAGTATGATCAGCTCCTTGCGATGGTTCTCGTCGGTGGTGCTGCCAAAAAGGTAGCCCAGGAGCGGTATCTTGCTCAGGTAGGGGATGCCCGATCGCGCCGCAGATATGTCCTCCCTGATGAGCCCTCCGATGAGGATCGTCTGGCCGTCCTGAACGACAAGGTTCGTCGTCGCCTCCGTCTTCTTGACAATGATGTTGGTCTCGCCGTCGAAAAGGGTGATCGTGTCGTAGGAAGAGACTTCCTGGGCGAGGTCGAGGGTAACGAGTCCGCCTTCGTTGATGCGGGGCTTCACCTTGAGGATGATACCGATATCCTTGTACTGGATGGTCCGCTGAGCGGCGGTGGTGGTGGACGCTATCGTTTCCGTTGTCACGATGGGGACCTGCTCTCCCACCTGGATCCGCGCCTCCTTGTTATCCGTTACGAGTATGCGCGGCACGGCAAGGAGCTTTGCCTTTGATTGCGTCGCAAGCGTGTCTATGACCGCCTTGAAATCTCCCCCCACCGTCCCGGCAAAGTTGAAGGTGCCGCTGCCTGTCGTGCTCGTCGCTGTCGCACCGGGCACGTCGAATCCGACGGTACCGTTCACCGCCCCCAACACGCCATTCATGCCGCCCGGCGAGAACTGAAGGGCCCAGGAGACACCAAGCTTCAGGTCATCCTTCAGGGTTATCTCCGCAATCACCCCTTCGATAATCACCTGTCTCGGGATGATGTCGACACGCCGGATGGCCTCCTTGATGACCTCGTAGTCCTCGGGCAAGCTGAGAATAACAAGGGCGTTGAGACTCTCCTCGGCAATGATCTTTGTTATGGGAGATACCAGGCCATCGCCCAGTTGGGAACCTGACACGATCAATCCGCCTTCCGGGCCGCTGCGTGCGACCGCGCCCGGCGTTCCACCGGATGTGCCTGCCGTCTTCCCCGCGGAAGGCGACGCAGCAAGGGGTGGGTTTGCCGCGCCGCCACGCCCGGAGGAAAGAAAGACCTGCTGCAGAATGTTCGCTATATCTTTGGCCTTGCTGTTCTGGACATGGTAGACAAAGACCTGGGGCTTCTTTTTTCTTGTTTGTTCACTGTCGAAAAGATCGATGAGCTTGAGCAGTCTCTTTACGTTCGCGTCGGTGTCTACGAGCATGATTTGATTGATGTTGGGAACATCAACGACCACGGCGGTTGTCGTGAGGAAAGGCGTTATGAGCTTGACGATCTCCGATGATTGACTGTACATGACCGGCACGACACGTATGATAGATTTGCCCTGGATCTCGATGGAATCGGGGTCTCTGCCGACGGTCACCTCTGCGGGTTCCCTGGCGACATCGCCGATCGGAACGATCCTGTAGAGGTCGCCTTCTTCTACAACACCCACTCCGTTAAGCCTCAGGATGACCTCCATGACGGAAAGCACCCGGTCGCCCTCTATAGGAGTCACGGAACGGAACGTGACCCGTCCCTTCACCCTCTGGTCGACGATGTAGTTTACCTTCAGGATCTCGCCGAAAACGGTCTGGATGACCTGGTACATATCGGCATCATCAAAGGACAGACTGACGGGACTGGACGCCCTTGCCGTCAGTTTCTTTGCTTTCCGGGGCATTCCTGGCGCGGGTGGCGACGTCTCATCCGGCGTTCCCTGAGCCGGGTTTGCCTTTTCAGACGGCTGCGTCGCGCGTAGGTCCGTTGATGATGGACCCTCTGCTTCCCCACTGTGCTGCGATACCTGCCGGGGGACTGCCGTTCGCGGATTGTTCTCGCCATACGAAGGCGTCACTATCAGCGTGAAAAAGAGGCACCCGAAGAATACGAGCTTTCTGCAATTTGTCATCATCGATTCATCACCCACCGGAGTTTTTTGCTAGACCAACAGGATTCTAAAGTTATGCGACGTCATTTCACATCCTAATGGGATAAATCGGACCGATTATGGTTCTAAGAAGGCCGGTACCGCTGCAAGGCAAGGCCTGCGACGCCCACGTCCCGGAATAGTACCATCATGCCCCAAAATGTGATGAACAAACCAGTCGGGGTAGTGACAAAATAATCGTATCGGATTAGTCTCTTTCCAAAAACACCGTCGCCGGGATCAATTCGCGGCAGACAGGGAGGATGGATGAAGATTCAATACAGATATTGCAGGGACAGGCGCGGTTTCACACTCGTGGAGCTCCTCGTGGTCATGGTCATCGTGGGGCTCCTCGTTGCCCTCGTTGGTCCCAAGGTCTTTCCAAAGCTGGGCAAGGGCAAACAGGCCGCGGCCAAAGCACAGGTCGAGCTTCTCGGCCAGACCCTCGACCATTTCCGCCTCGACGTGGGTCGCTACCCCACAACACAGGAAGGTCTCGGCGCCCTCGTCACAAACCCCGGGGCACAGAACTGGGAAGGCCCCTATCTCAAGAAAGCGCTCCCCAACGACCCCTGGGGCAAGCCATATCAGTATCAGTCGCCCGGCTCTCATGGAGAATTCGACATTTACTCCTACGGAAGGGACGGCACACCCGGAGGCGAGGGTGAAGACAAGGACGTGGTCAATTGGGAATAAACAATCCTGACAATCTCGGCGCTTTTCACCTTCGGGCTCCCCGTATTCACCTCCGTCGTTCCGGCGAAGGGCGGGACCCAGGAAAGACTGTAATCCCCCCTGCCCTGCCACTCCGCAAGACCACCCGGCCACCAATGGCCTGTCACATTCGGATCACGTTGGACAGCGTATGATAGAGTTCTAGAATGACGGAAAGAAATGACAAGGGGCGGCCTGAGAGCCACCCCTTGTCTGGGCTATTATCCGGTCATAGGCCAGGCCTGACAGGTTTTCCTACCACCCATCACCTATTGCCTATCACTCCTCTTCTACCAATTAAATCTCAGTCCTCCCGTAAAACCGTGGCTTATCTGGTCGGTCTTGACCGCAAGATCGTAGCCTACGAAGAAGTTAAGCATGTCGCCTTTCTTTCCCGTGAGACTCAAGGACATGACACCGGCGTCTCTTTCCGTTGTATCGGAGGTAATGACGAAGGAGCCTGCCGTTTCGCCTGCGAACCGGGCGTTTATATTTGCTTCCGTGTCGCCGAACTCATGGAGCCATTTGGCGCCGAATTCGGGGGTTAGGGAGAAGTCTTTTGCAGCCTGGAACTCTCGGGACACCTTCACCCCCACACCGCTCTGGTAGGAATCCGTATCGTGACTGTCGCTCTGGAGATTCAATGCGCCAGCACCTGTTTCCGTAAAGCTGTCGGTGTGATTCCTCATGGCAAGGAAGGAAACAAGGGGCGTTGCGGTAATGCCGCCGAGGATAGGCAGTTTGTAGCCGCCCTCCAGGTAGCCCGATATGTCGTTGCCGTCATAGGAGCCCCGGGCGGCGCGGTAGATGTTGCCGAAGTTGAGATAGCGCTTCGTCTCGTAGCTGTTCTTGCTGTAGGCAAAGGCCGCGTCCACATACCACACCTTGCTTTTCGGGACGTATGAACCGTATATCGCCCCCTGGAAGCTTTCAGCGTCGGAGTTGTCCTGAAGCTGTTTCATATCGACGTTCGTCTTCGAATACCCGATTGCCACACCGGTCCGGATATTGGGGTTGATGAGGTAGTCGAAACCCGCGATCGCTCCGCCGATGGTGTAGTTGTACCGGGAGCCGATGTCGTCGCCGTGGCGGTTGCCTGTCACGCTGTATCCTTTGACCCACATTCCGTAGGGCAGCTTCTGCCCGTCCCTCGCGAGGGAAAAACCCGCATCGGATGCCACGGGGCCTCCCGAGGCAAGCATCGTCAGTGGATCTGGCTGCCGGTCGTTGAGCCCGAGGACGCCAAAGCCCGTGGTGCCCCCTCCGGTACGGCCGAAGAGGTTCTGATAGAAGCTCCCCTGTTTCACGGGAGCGACGGTTGCCGATACGCTATGGGTCGTTCCCGATATCTGGCCGAGGGCGGAGTCGAGAGCACCATCGTCGACAGAGTTCAACTCATCGACAACGGTCACCATGTCGTCGGAAGGCGAATTGTTGTAGGCATCGTCAATTGCCGACGCCACATCGCCCCTTATGCCCCTGGCCCCTGCCTTCTTGAAATTCGATCTTATATTCAGGTAGCTGGTCTTTGCGTCATAGGCAAGGGACATCTCCCTGTACTTCGAGTCCGACGTTATGGACGCAAAGGTACCGCTAAGTCCATTTGTCGTCTCGATTATGGTATGCGTGCCCCCTTTAAGACCCTTGGTGACAACGGAGATCTTACTGTTGTTCTTCAACTCCGCCTCGTTTGCTACGATCTTGCCGGCCTTACCGTCCGAGCCCGCTCCCACCACGTACGTACTGTTCGCACTATTCGTGAATTTGCCGGTTGTCTTCAGGGCACCACCCAGAACGGCCAGCGTGTTGGTGTTATAGAGGTTGCCGTTCAGAGTCCACGTACCATTCCCGGACTTCTCGATTTTCTCCCAATCGTAGATCGTGCCACCCACAATCTCGCCCGAACCTTCAAGATAGATTGTATCGTCGTTACCATCCCCACCGTTCACACGGCCAGTTATCTGTGAACCGTCACGCAGATAGGCCGTGTCGTTGCCGGGACCCATATCGACCGCAGTTCCACCGGTGCCGATGATAGTGCCCGCGTTGTCCAGCGTGTCGTTATAATCATCGCGAAACCGTATACCTGTGGTCCCCGTTATAGTTGCATTCCTTTCGTTGGTCACGGTACCGCCCACGATATAGACACCGGGGTTGCCGCTGCCCGTGATGGTGCCACCCGCCTTATTGATCAGGGTGTTGCCGCCCTTCGTCATGCTTACGCCCCCATAGCCGCTGATCCTGCCTTCGTTAATGAGTGTGGAAGAGCCGCCATCTACGTTCACGGCATCGCCTTCTGATGCCGCGATGGTTGCGTCTTTCTCATTGACCACGGTACCTGTACCCAGTGCTATACCGTTTCCCTCTCCTTGTATTGTCCCCCTGTTGGTGACGTTGCCGTTCAGGTCTGACGCTGAGGTCCTGCCTGTGGGATTCAACCAGATCGCTCTCATTACTACACCCGTACCAGTGATGGTTGCGCCCTTCTCCACGGTAATATTCCATCCGTCGGTCTTTCCGAGGATAGTGTAGCATGTGATGCCTGACAAGGTAGCCGTCACGGAAGCCCCGGACTTAACGGTGGCGTTCGTCGGGTTGCCAGGAGAGTTTGTCTCATCCTCGAGGACTATGGGTACCGTGCGGGTGCCGTCTATTACCACCTCCGAATAGGAAGGCCTTACAAGCCCCGGTCCCGCAAACAAGAGAAGAGAGATACCGATGACAATGCCTTTTGTTGATTTCTTCTTCATAATTCAATCCTTTCCCGTCTTAACGGTTTATGGGGGGCGGGTTGCCCCGCCCCTTTATTTCTTTTTCTCCTGATGCCGCCAGAACCACCTCGTCCCTTGTCAGAGGTTCCAGGATAGTTTCTGGCACCTTTATTACGAGCCCGACAGAGTAAGATCCACGAAGAGAACGTAGATCGTGTGATCACTGTCCAGAGAAGGGAAGGTGTACTGGTTGTTTTCGAAGGCCACCTGGACGTTGTCGACATAAACCCCCTTAACCTTCTTGCCCTTATCAGGTTGGAACGTGTAGGTCGGTGTTGCGCCGGAGGGATATGAGATATCGTCCTCTGGGGTAATCCTCCCGTCCTTCCCCGCAAGCGAGGTGATCGTGTAGGTCGTCGCCACCGCCCTGAAGGTGACGTGGATGGCGTGATCTTTGGTCAGGGCAGGGAAGGTGTACTTGTTGTTTTCGAAGGCCACATAGTTGGTGTCCACCCTTACCGCGGCGACCTCATAGCCTGAGTCAGGCGTGAACGTGAAGGTCGGTGTTGTGCCGGCGTTATATGCCGCTGCCATCGATGGGCTGATGCTGCCGTGCTGTCCTGCCGACGGCGTTATTTCGTATTGCGTCACTTGACTGGCCTTGAAGGTGACCATGATGGTGTGATCTCCGGTCAGGGCAGGGAAGGTGTACTTGTTGTTTTCGAAGGCCACAGAGATGGTGTCCACCCTTACCGTGTCGACCTCATAGCCGTTATTAGGCGTGAACGTGAAGGTCGGTGTTGTGCCGGCGTTATATGCCGCTGCCATCGATGGGCTGATGCTGCCGTGCTGTCCTGCCGACGGCGTTATGGCGTATTGCGTCACGTGACTGAAGGTGACGTGGATGGTGTAATTGTTATCCAGGGCAGGGAAGGTGTACTCGTTGTTTGCGAAGGTCACGGCTTTGTTGTCCACCTTTACCGTGTCGACCACATAGCCGTTATTAGGCGTGAACGTGAAGGTCGGTGTTGCGCCGGAAGGATATGTCGTTATGCCCGGTGGGTTGATGCTGCCGTTGTTTCCTGCCGTCGCGTTGATGGCCCATGCTGTGTCAGCAAGCCTCAACAGGACGAGATTGTCATTTTTGCCCTCGTTATTGCCAGGAAATGGCCATATCGGTTCAAAGATATCGGCATTCCATGATGTGTTGCTCTTTCCAGCGACAATGATATCGCCGCTCTGATCCCCGATCACAGTAATGCCATACGCCCTGTCCCAGCCCGTGCCGCCATAGAAGGTGTGCCATCTGGATTTGCCGGTGTCCGTGTTAAGGCCGAGGATGGCCATATCGGTGGTAGTGCCCACATCTCCAGTGAATTTATGAACAGGGTCCCCGTCGCCGCCTTTAATCCAGGGACCTCTGGCCTCTCCGGCCACGTACAGAGTCGCTTTGTCCTGGCTTAGGGCCATCGCGTGGGGAATGTCCTCGTATCTGTCTATGCCGCGGAAGGTGTGCCATCCGTTTTTACCTTCGTTGTTCATCTTGACGACAACAAAATCATAGTTGACACCACTGGTGTGATCGGCCACCGGGGCCCTGTCTTTGACTTTCCAGTTAGTCTCGCTGTACCCCGCAAGGTAGTAGCCGTTCTCGTCATCCGTGACGAGGGCCGTCGCCCAGTCGTCACCACCCCCTCCGAAAAAGGAATGCCAGTGGTAGTTCAGGTCGCGCCTATCCAGGCGGGCAATGAACATGTCGTACCTTCCCACATGGTCGTTCCGGGGCTCTATGCGCTGCCCAACATTGCCAATCCACCAGTCATAAAACCAGCTCCCGTCACTGCTTCCCGCAACCACCACCATGCCGTTATGATCGATGGCGATGGCCTCGCCCCAATCGTTACTATCGGGGCCACCAAGAAAGGTGTGCGTGACATACTGTCCCTCTACGGTCAACGCCATAACCCACGCATCGTTTTCACCCTGATAGGGCCGCTTCGGTTTACAGCGCCTATTCTCCCTTTCCATATACTCCGGGGTTGTAACATCAATATATTTCTTCACTTCCGGTTTAGGCCAGCATCCGAAGAACTCGGCGTCGGCCTTCCCCACCAGGAACACGCGTTCCTTGTCGGCGGCGATGCCGTAGACCTCTTCATTCCACTTCGATTCTCCCTTAAATGTGTGCCACTTGTATGCACCGTCGGTTGTGAGGGCAAGGACATAAATGTCGGCGGACACATTATATTCTATCCAACCACGATCGACTCCTAACGCCCGTGAATGTGCCTGGAGCGGGTTCGCACCCTTTGACCCCAACCAATTGTCCCTGCTTGTGCCTGTGATGTAGAGCACGCCATTGGCTATGGCCATGCCCCGGACGCTGTCGTACTCATATCCTCCGTAGTAGGTGTACCACTGCAGATCGCCATCGCTATTGAATTTGGCGACCAGAATGTCCCGGTTGGCAGGGTTCTTTCCGCTATGCCATTTCCGCGGCTTGCCCGGATAGCCGTACTTCGAAGCATCCTCCTGGGTCGGGTCCCATTTTAGGCCCTCCGCCGCGATGTAAATGTTCCCATCTTCGTCAGATACAACCGCGCTGATTTCCTCCGTCCCATCAACCTCCGACCCGGTGAACAGGTGCCACAGATACCTGGGGTCTCCGATGTGCCCGGGCCCTGCGGCCGCATCCCCGGAAAACATCGGCAAAAGGAGGAAGAAGAAGAAAAGAGAGGTGAAGAAATAGGTGATGAAGAATCGGCCGTTTCGCTTGTTCATGTGTTGCCCCCTTTTGTCTTTTCTGCAGGACCCTCCCTGGTCGGACATCGATGATGATTGGTCGCTGTCGCCCCTTCCGGCGGAATCCTGTTCTTGATAATGGGGATATTTATCGCGGCAGACATCGCCCTGATAGGGTTATGTCTCCAGGCTGGCGACTTTAGGGACGAACGTGCTGTTTATGGGGGCTTTCTATTTCTTTGTTCCGTCGATCCAGGTTGCACCGGTGAGGTCGGCTTCGTTGAGGTCGGCTTCGTTGAGGTCGGCTAGAGTGAGGTCGGCGCGGGTGAGGTTGGCGCCTGCAAGATTGGCGTAGGAAAGATTTGCTCGGGAGATGTACACGCCCGCAAGGTTGACACGGGCAAGGTTGGCGCGGGTGAGATTGGCGTAGGATAGGTCGGCGTAGGAAAGACTGGCTCCGGTAAGGTCGGCTCCGGTGAGGTCGGCAAGGGCAAGGTCGGTGCGTTCAAGGTCGGCTCCGGTGAGGTCGGCCTCGTTGAGGTCCGCGCCGGTCAGGTCGGCGCGGGTGAGATTAGCGCCGGCAAGGTTGGCGTGTGAGAGGTTGGCGCGGGAGATGTCCACCCCGGAGAGATTGGCGCGGGTCAGATTGGCGCCGGAGAGGTTGGCATAGGAGAGTGTGGCGCGGTAAAAGTTGGCGCGGGAAAGATCTGCATCACAAAGATCAGCTCCCGAAAGATCGACACCGGAGAGATTGGCCCTCACGAGCGTGGCCCCCGTGAGATCCGAGCCGGAAAGAACCGCTTGCGACAGGTTGGCGCCCGCAAGGTCGGCACCGGAAAGATCAGCATGGGAAAGATTGGCACAGACACCTCCGTCCTCGTTGTCGAGCCATTTCCTATGGTGAAATAGAATGTTTTTCAGTTCCTTGCCCGTGATCTCCAAAACGCCCTCTCAACATCGCGGTCCGCCGTCAAAGATTACCGGCCGCTTTTCCAACCCTTCGCTATCAGGCAGGCATCGACCTCATCGCAAACCCTGGTGCCCTTGCGGGCGTACTCCTTCTCGGCCACTGATTCGCAGTATTTCTTGTCCCTTGCGAAATCTGCGGCGGTCTTCCCGGGCTGTTCATAGCTCACGATGCAACCGTCCAGGATGGCCATCAAGAAAAGGGCCGGCAAAGCCCATTTCTTTTTTTTGATCGGAAGACCCGGCATGATCTTCATTTTCTCCTCCATGTATCGGTAGTCATCGAGACGATCCCGCTTTCCACGCTCCTATAAAGTTTCCTGCAATCCCCGTTATTTTGCAAGCAGGAATCCGCGACCGCTCCATGAAAGCGCCTGACGGCCATTGCCCTCTTGACGTTTCATTCTGCGGGGGATAACATGGAACTATACCGGTCGTTGTGCATGCCGGCCTGAGGCCAACATGCAACGGCAATGGCCCACGGGGAGATACTGATGAAGAAGACCCTTCAGAGTTTGTTAAAGGCATTGAGCGCCCAATTGCCCGATATTCCCTTCGAAGTGCGCTTCTGGGACGGACAGGTCGAAAGATACAGCAACGGTGCGCCCGCTTTCACCCTCGCATTCAATACCGCATCCGCCGTAAAACGCGTTTTCAGCAGGGGACCCATGGGTTTCGGGGAGCAATATGTCGATGGCAACATAGATGTGGAAGGTGATTTTCAGCAGCTTGTCCGTATCGGCATCGACCCTCGTTTTCAGGACATGAAGCTCTCGACGCGAACCAGGGCGGCCGTCCTCCTCCGGCACATCGCATCCCTCAACACGCTGAAGGGGTCCGTCGGGAACATCTCCCACCACTACGATCTCGGCAACGACTTCTACAAGTATTACCTTGATGAGAGCATGACATATTCCTGCGCCTATTTCAGGAGCGATAGTGATACCCTTGAACGGGCACAAGAGCAAAAGTATGAGCACATCTGCCGGAAGCTTCAACTCAAGGAAGGCGAGACGCTGGTGGATATCGGATGCGGATGGGGTGGAATGCTTCTTCATGCCGCCGGTCATTATGGGGTAAAGGGCCTGGGTTGTACCCTGTCCTCCCGCCAGGCCCAATACGCCCGGAAAAAGGTCGCTGAAAAGGGTCTTGACAGGAGCATTACCATTCTCCTTGAAGACTACCGGAATATTAAAGGTCAGTTTGATAAGTTTGTCTCAATTGGTATGTTCGAACACGTAGGCAAAGGCTTTATTCCGATCTTCATGAAAAAAGCGGGGGTGCTCTTGAAACCCGGAGGCATCGGTCTTCTTCATACCATAGGCAAGGAGCGAGATGCCGCGGGTGATCCGTGGACGATGAGGTACATTTTCCCCGGGGGCTACATACCGGTACTCGATCATGTGATCCGCACCATGGGAAAAGAAGATCTCGTCCCCGTCGATATCGAGAACCTTCGCCTCCATTACGCGGCAACACTTGACGAGTGGAGCAGGCGCTTCGAAGCGAACGTGGAAAAGATCGAAGAGACGTTCGACAAGAGGTTCGTGCGTATGTGGCGCCTCTTTCTCAACGGCAGCGCGGCGGCTTTCCGATGGGGCAACATACGGCTCTACCAGATCCTGTTTACCAACGGGCTCAACAACTCCCTGCCCACCACGCGGGAGCATCTGTATCGGGTTTAGGGGCGCGAGACCGTAATGCGCAATACGAAAAGAGAGATGTCAGGGATCACCCGAAAGGAATCGGGATCAGGTCTTCTGAATGGGGCTGAATAACAATCAGGCCGGCAAGCCCCGGGGAGTAATATCTTTCGCTGAATTCCTTTTTATCTTTCGCGGACGGGGGATTTTCATTGTTCCAGCCGACCAGTCCGTACATCTTATCGTCTACATGAATTATCACGGAGTTGATTGCAAAGAAATTCGCTGTTTGTTCGGAATATTTGGGAATAATGAAGAAGACCCATGATTCGGATTGGCGGTCCGGATACACCATTGCCCCCCATTTCCGTTTCGTGCTGTAGACGCCGTCATTGAAAAAAGGTCTGCTTCTCAGCAGATCTACCCTTGAGAGGCCATGCTCCAAAGCAAACTTGAGAGCAAAGTAATATTCAGCGGATGAAGCCCCCCTTTTAATGTATTCCTCGTCTCCGTTCAAGACCCCTGTCCTCCTGGCGAACAGAGTGTCGTTTTCAATCTCGCAAAGAACGCCGGCAACGCTCTTTTTGCCTTCCTCGATCAAAAGAAGAAAGCCTTTCAGAAAAGAGCCCCTCATCTGCTCGTAAGAATCGAGATCGGCAAGATCCTCAAACCTTCTTTGAATATGGGGCACATACATCTCATTATAGAAAAAATCAAAATCTTTCAGATCCCTTGAAATGCGGCATGAGAAGATCGGCTTTTTATCCATCTTATTGGAAAACTGTCTCTTGTCATGTTGAAACCGTTTCCTGATATCCTCCCAGCCACATGATGTATCGATGAATGAACAGACAAGCATCTGACTCTTGAAATGTACCAATTTCCGAAACGCCGGTTCATACTTTAGAGGAAGCGCCGCAACGCACATATCGATAGAATTGGAGTAATTATTGAGGACCTTTTGTATAAAGGGGATCCAAACACGCCATGTCTTTAAAACGACAGGTGGCTCCCGGTACATGCGAGGAAGCATATAGCTCATTAAATCGGTGTTTTCCACGAAGAGGCAGCGGAATATGTCGTCTGTATTTTTTAGTTTTCCTTCAACCAGCGTGGCATGGCTGTAATAACGGGATAGTACCGGATAAGCCTTATACTTCAATTTGTTTATGAAACGCATTTCATTACTACCTGTCTTTTTTCCTGTTTCCAGCCTCCGGGTTTGTAACAATGATGTGCCACAAGAACTTCAAATATAGCAGATTGAATTCCGCCGTTAATGCAGACCCTGACGGCTATAGTCCATTACTCATATGCAACTTTCAACGCCTATATGTCAACCTGACTGTTCCAGCAACGCCTCTCTCATAATATCTACGGGCACGGCCCGACCCAGCCATATTTCCAGGGCTTTTGCTCCCTGCTGCACCAGCAGCTCCAAACCATCAACGATAACTGCTCCGTTCCCTTGAGCTTTCTTCAAAAATAAAGTGGGCTTGGGGGTGTAGATCAAGTCATAGACGATGGTCCCGGGCTGGATACTTCCGATGGTTTCCTCAGAAACGGGCAGTTGGTCCACCCTGGGATACATACCCATCGGGGTGGCATTCACCAGAAGCCTTGTTCGGGATATCATCTCTTTCAGTTCATCCCAGGGATGCGCTTTCAGAACCCATTGTAAGGGCGTGTCGTGCCAGCTTTGTACAAAATCGGCCAGCTTATCGGGGTTTCGTCCAAAAATGTGAACCTCGCGACAACCCAGGGAGGCACACCCAACGACCACCGACCTGGCAGCGCCGCCAATTCCCAAAACCATGGGAGCGATATTTTTCCAGTCCTTATCCATCGCCTTCAATGGCGCAATGAAACCGAATGAATCGTAATTCGTCCCTTTCCAGCCATCCTCGACACGCCAAACCGCATTCACAGCACCGGTCATTTGCGCCTCCGGCGTGATCTCTTTCAGCAGGGGTATGATGGCCTGTTTATGAGGGATTGTAACGCTGAATCCTTTAACATCGATCGTCTCAAATCCTCGCAGCGCCGCGGCCAGGTCCTCGGGCTTTACAGCGAAAGGAACATAGACATAGTCAGCCTTGAGATGAGAAATTGCCGCATTGTGCATTACAGGAGAAAGTGAATGCCCGATGGGATAGCCAACGACTCCCAATATTTTTGTTGTTCCTTTGATCATCATTATCCACCGCCATGAAAGAGATCATAGAGTAACCATCTAAGTCCAAAGACCCTCTGGCATTTGTTGCCGTCAACGGTCGATTCATCGATACGATAAGCATCAAAATCATCTCTCACACGTTTGCGGATGTCAAGACAATACATGCGGCAAAACCGCCCCCGGCAAACAGCCCCGGAAGGGGCCGCGTCGAAAGTTCTTGCCTGCCGGCCGCCAAAATATTATAAATGAACTATGTTTCCGGGAAATACGGAAGAATTGGAAAATATCAAAAAAGAATGCCTGCGCATGTCGAATAGAAGGGCTCTGCTCTCGGCGGCGGCTTCGGTTGTTCCCATCCCTTTGACGGATATCGCCACCGATGTGGTGCTGTTAAGGAATATCATACCCAGAATAACCGAAAGATTCGGTCTTTCAAAGGAACAGGTAGACGGATACGATCCCCAGTTGGCTATCTTTATATATGACGCCGCAAAGAAGCTCGGAACCAACGTGATCGGCAAATATCTCACGAAAGAGCTGATCGTCCAGATCCTCAGGAAGATCGGCATACGCCGCCTGACGACAAATCAGGTGGCCAGATATGTTCCCATTATCGGACAGGCCGTTTCGGCGGGGTTAAGCTACACAGCAATGAAGCTCATCATCCGTTCCCACATCAACGAATGCCACCGGGTTGCCCGCACGGTCATGCAGCAAACCCGTCTGAAAAGCAATGCCGGAGGATGAGAAACCTGCCGGTTCAATCCCCGTAACCACTGCCCGCGGAAAGACACGGAGGCGTTCTTATCTTTTTGCTTCCAATCCCCTCGCAAGATTCAGGTTGTAAACCCATACATTCTCGTCGCTGTCATCCAGCGTGACCTTCTCGAAACCTGCCTCCTTGAGATAGAAAAACAGGTTTGTCTTTTTGACGATCCGGTGAACGGCATTCTCACAGAACAGGGCCGAGAAGAAATTGATGCAGGTTTTGTCGGGACCATTCAGCTCTACTTCCACGAGGAGACCCTTGCCGGCATAGTACTGCTTAAGTTCATTTGCCATCATTTCGCGCTGCCTCACCATGAGCTGATGCGTAACGCGTATGCCAAGATTCTTGATCAGTTTCTTTCTCGAACTCTCCTCGCGTATGAGACCCTCGGCAGGGACGTATCGATCATGAAGCAATTCGATATTACCGGCGTGAAGTTTTTTCATTACAGCCTCCAGACGTATACAACTGCGAAGCACGGGCCATCCGTTAAGGATAAATTGACCCTCAAGAGGTTTGCTCGTGAATCAATGGTGGGTTGTGTTTACAGTTAACAACGTCCAGTATACCACAGGGTGCCCGATAATGCCATGAGCAAAAGAGAATGCAGCCTCAGCGCAGGCGGAGCGTCACATCGGTAATGCCGAAAGGCAGCATGAAGTACGGAACGTGAGTTTTTATAAAAGCGTCGACATTCTTCGGCCTGTTGCCCGGATTCATTTGGGAAGGATGGCCGGGGGCATACCGGGAAACCGTTTCTTGAGAAGTTTGAAATAGCCGGGGCTTTCAAGACATTCTTCATTGTCTTCTTCCGAGCAGGCAATCTCGGCGACTTTCCATTTTGTGCCGCTTTTGCGGAGCAACGCTGAAACACCCTCATATTGATTCGTCCCGTCAGGCGATTTGGGGAGTGTTTCGATCCAGGCCCAGCCATTGTCCACCTTTAGATACGTAACGACAAAGACGGCGCTGATGCCGTGTAATTTTTGTATCTCGTCGCGCAGGGCATCAAGGACCAGCTTTCTCTCGACCGATCCCGGCGGTGGCGTGATGGCCGACTTCCGAGATTTCGCCAATGCAGTCAGACATTGCAGGGCTGACAGAAAGAGAACGATCGCCGTGAAAACCAGCAGGCTTTTTCTTGCCATATGACTCCTCCTTTATGACGCGCCCCTGTCCAGGCCGTGCCTGGACTGTTATTCTGTTTTTGAGAATTATTGCACTCTTTATGAGCGATAGCAAGAGGTGGTATACGCCAATGGGACGGGTTGTGCGCATTTGCGGACAAGCCTGTTTCTGTCCCGGGTGCTTCCGGGGGGAGAAAAAGCCGGGATTTTGAACGAGCCGGGGCTTTATGCTACAATCAAGCTTGCCGGCGGACCGTTTCTTGTTGAACGCGGGCTTATGCAGTAACGAGATAATGGGACCAGAGGGAACTCGGGCAAATCAAAACCATACCGATACATCACATCCAGATTCGGGACCTTAAGGTAGATCCGCCCATCCTTCAGGCTCCAATGGCAGGCCTTACCCACAGCGCCCTCCGGCAGATCTTCTCCAGATTCGGCGGAGTCGGACTATTGTCAACGGAAATGCTCTGGGCAAAAAGGCTGCCCACCGAGAACTCGAGGATCTCCCCCTATCTGATCAGCACTGTCTTGGAAAAGCCGCTCTCCTATCAACTCCTCGTTTCCTCTGACAGGGAGATTGCCCCCGCCATGGATGCGCTTCACAGACTTCACGCCGATGCTATCGATCTGAACATGGGCTGTCCGCACTGGTCTGTCGGTAAGTCGGGCTGCGGCTTCGCGCTGATGGAACAACCGGAAAATGCCCGGCGCATCGTAACAGAGGCGAGAAAACATACACCTCTCCCTCTTACCGCTAAAATCCGGCTTGGCGTCGAACTTGACGAAGAGGCGTTAAGGGGGTTTTGTACCATGCTCGAAGATGAAGGCGTTGATATGCTGTCCGTTCATGCCCGACTAAAGAAGGAGTCATTTGCAAGAAGGCCGCGATGGGAATGGATTGCCCGGATAAAACAGTGGGTCGGGATTCCCGTCGTTGCCAATGGCGGGATATTCACCGTCCAGGATGCCCGGGACTGTCTGGGCATGTGCGGCGCCGACGGGTTAATGCTTGGTCGCGGGGCCGTTATCAGGCCCTGGCTTTTTGCCGAAATCGCCCGGGAGATCTACGGCTGCGACATAGTCGGTCCGGTGGTCTTTCTGCCCGCACTCTACAGCACCTTCATAGATCTCATCAACGAACTTTACCGGCCTGAGCGCCGACTCGGCAGACTAAAGGAATTCACCTATTATTTTGCCGGAAACTATCAATTCGGACATCAGCTGAGTTCCGGGATCCAAGGCAGCCGCAGCGTCGAAGAAGCAAGAGAGCGGGCCGCCGTTTTCTTTGAAAACAACGGCTCTCCACAATCATGCGCCAATGCGGCCACCGGCACAAAACTCAATTAACCGGTAACCTCCGGCCGCGGCACCACCCCCGATCTTTCAAGCCGGTCTTCCAGTTCATCGATGTATGCCGAAAGCGTGTTTCCCGTCTGTTCCACCGAAGAGCGGAGATCGCTGTCGAGTTGGTCCAACCTTGCCAGTACGGCCGCCCTCGACTGCGCATTCAGGTCCGCCTGTTTTTTCATCTCCGCGTCCAGGAACCCGCGAAGTTCGGTAAAACGCGAGGCCTCGGCGTGTTCGGCGAGTTCCCGGTTGGACTGAAGCTCCTTCGCATTACGGCGGGCATCGAGGAGAAACGACGTCTGCAGATAAACCACGAAGACAAGGAACAACACCGCAAGGAAGACAACTATTCCAAGCATGACCAGACCGAGCGGTGCCTCAACAACGGCAACGCCCAGGGAAAGACTTGTCTTCGTCATGAACGCATTCCAGTTCAGTACGGCAAAAACGGCGATTGCCGCAATTGCAATCAGCAAAAACAACGTACGAATCTTCATAGGGGCTGACCTCCTTTACAAATTAACGCCCTATCCTTTTAATTGCACGAGCGGCACGCGACATTTGGGACCTTCCAGAACCTTCTCGTACCAGCCTGCCGGTTTCATCCTTATCTTATTCTATATCTAATTGTAACATCCTCAGCCTGATTTGCCGCAATTTAATCATTTGACCTTCCGGGACAAGCTCATCTATAATCTCTTCCAGCCATACACGATTTGAACGCGTGTTGCCGGCAAGACATGCTTTAAGGAGGCAAGGGGGATAATTATGGAGAATTCCGGCGGACAGGATAAGCGGGTCGCAGAAATATTGGGGGCCGATAATCTCAAAGTTACCCTGAAATCGTTGGTGCTATACAGGGAATATCTGAGAAACAACCTTGACACGCCCTGTACGATGACCGGCATTGAAGGGTTCCCCTGGGAAGAGAAGTACGTTCGTGGATTCAGTGACAAAACAGAATATGAGGCTTTAAAAACGAAACAGCCGTCATATACCGACATTTATGAGCTAAAACGCTTCGAAGACCTCATCGACGAAGGCACGGGGATCCTCGTAAAGGTAAAACGGGTAAGAGACAATCAGCGCTTCGTTCTTTACCTTGCATCACTCAAGGCGACCGATGAAGGATCAAAAAACCACATGCTCCTTGATGATTATAACGTGTGGTTCTCTAAATCCCTGAAACAGTGAAGAAGATGGTCGCCGCCCGGAAACTTTCCCGGCCGGTTACACGTCGCTGCTGTGCACCCCGGACGGACGCCAGGCCGGGGAAATGACCCCGGGGCCTTCTTCCCGGGTGATTGCCGACGCGAATGTGATCGTATGTTCACCGAACTTGTCGTTGACAGTATCGACGGCCTTCGCAAGAGAGGCTTTCTTTTCCCGGCCGGTTTCCTGAAAAAGAGGCATCTGACCCCCGGCCTTTGCAAGACAGGAAAGAGAAATACCGAGAAGCCGTACGCTGTTGAGCAAATGTATCCTGTCGAGGATAGCTACTGCAAAGCGGTAGATTTCGCCGGTATCGTTCGTGTAGACAGGCAAGGTGATCTGCCTGGTAAAGGTTTTGAAATCCGCATACCTGACGGTCAGGGTAATCTTCTTCCCTTTGTGGTCATAGCGTCTCGCCCTTCGTCCCACTTTTTCGCTCAGCCTGAGAAGACAGCTCGTGATCTCTTCCCGTTTTACTATGTCTTTCGGCAGGGTGATGCTGTGGCCTATGGATTGCGTCTCCGGCGCCGTTATCTCCACGGGCCTGTCCAACTGTCCATTGCCCATGTCCTTGAGACGTTCCCCCACAGTACCGAAGGTCTTTGCAAGAAGGGGAAGGGACGCCCTCCCCAATGCGCCGCAGGTGGTGATGCCCATGGCCCGGAGTTTTTCCTCTGTATGAGGTCCGATGCCCCATAGCTTCTTAACGGGCAGCGTTTCAAGAACGGATGCCACGGCATCCTCCGATATCCACTGGAATCCGTCGGGTTTTGCAAGGTCGCTGGCCAGCTTGGCAAGAAGGATATTCGACCCCATGCCTACCGTACAGGTAATCCCCAGTTCATTCCTCACCGTATCTTTGATGGCCCCGGCAAGCCTCTCGGGACCGCCCAAAAGGTGGTGTGAGCCGGTGATGTCGAGGAAGACTTCATCGATGGAATAGATCTCTATATCAGGGGTGTATCTCAGACAGATCTCTTCCAGTTGTTTGCAGGCCCGGGTGTATTTTTTGTTATTCCCTGTTACAAAGACTATGTGAGGGCACAGTTTCTTCGCCTTGTATGTGGTCATCCCCGTCTTGACCCCGAATGCCCGCGCCTCGTATGAAGAGGTCGTTATAACCGTTCTCTCTCCGGCACCGGTAACGGCTATGGGCTTACCTCTCAGGGAAGAGTTGTCCCGCTGCTCTACGGAAGCAAAGAACGCATCCATGTCGACACATGCAATGATTTGTGCCATGGCTGATTATACCAGAATTTATTAGAGATTTCGAAGAGAAATGGCACTCTTGTAGCTGTACGGACGACAAATAAATTGTTCCTTTGGCGACAGACACGCCGCATTATTTCTGGTACTGTTGTGGAGAAAAGGTTGATGAAACGGAGCGACGCTGATTGCGTGAGCCTGGGAGATAGGGCTGAAACAAACAACCCATCCCCCAGGAGTTGTGCTCTGAAAAGGTTACTCGCTACTTCTTCGTGTTCGAAACTGACTTTTTATACTGGTCGGAATATTTTTTTATCAACCGGTCCACAGTCCCGTCAGCGATCAGAGTGTCAAGTTTCTTGTTGATGTCGGGAAGGTATTTTACAAAGGGTGATTTCCTGGAGATACCGATACAGAAATTTTCTACCGACGCATTAACGGGGAGATATTCAACCTTGTCCGAAATCCCGAGCCGGCGGGATTCGAAGAGGCCCGAATACATCGCGAAAATGAAATAGTCAGCTCGTCCGTCGATAAGCTTTGAGAAGTTCTCTTCAACCTTTGCGGAACGCGTAACCGTGAGTTTTTCAACAATAAATTTGTCAAATGCCTCGCCGAAACTGTCGCCAACGGTCGTGGTGCCTTTCTTGCCGACCAGGTCATCCCATTTTGCATACGGGAACGCCTTGCCCTTCGCAACAAAGATCACAACGGGGTCTTTCGCGTAGGGGCTGGAGTATTCAAAGTACTTTTTTCTCTCTTCTGTCGGATAAAGACCGACGAGAACGTCAACCTTTCCCTGTTTTGCTTCTTCCTGGACCTTGTCCCAACCACCCTTGTATGGCGATTTTACCATTATGTTGAGGTCCTTGAAGAGCAGTGTGACAAGTTCGGGACCGACGCCGATGATGGTGTTCTTTTCCTTCCACATGATGGGCGGATACTGGGGATGCCCGGAGGCGATGAGCGTTTCAGCTGCCTGTGTGATACCGGCTGACAGCAGAAGGATGGCGGCAAGTACGAACAGGAGAAACTTTTTCATTCGATACCAGTAGTGTCCGGTAAAACT
>DIFE01000078.1 GCA_002418985.1 Deltaproteobacteria bacterium UBA5756 | reverse complement strand
CCGGCCCCCAGGATCGGCACACATTTGAGAACGGAGTTCATCCGGGGCATGGGGAAGAGGGACGACAGGTTCATCATCATCCTCGACATCGACAAGGTCTTCTCCGCGGAGGAGATCACGTCCGTCCATGAAGTGACGGGTGAGGACGAAAGACTGGCAGGGAACGAGTAGAAGATAAAAGACCTGCCTTGTCTTTGAAGAGAGATTAAAAGAAAGATGGCGGCCCGATCCCGGAGACTTGCAGGATCGGGCCGCATTCACTATCTGACACTCAAGCGGTTTAAGCCGTTCTCTATGATTTTGTCGCGGATATTGCTGAAACCTCGATCAATGCCCCTCCCCTGTGTTAAACTGATTTTAACAGATAGATATGGGGGTGGTGAATGTTTGTCGTTATCGTTCAATTTCCGCCAGTCGGAGAAGGCAAGGATGCTGAGTTTCTGGAATGGTTCGCGTGGTCAAACAGGGAATTCGCAAAAAGCAAGGGGTTCATCGGCAGAGTACTTCTGAAACCCGAGCAGGGCGGCGGCTACACCTCTATCGTGAAGTATGACAGCAGGGAAGCATTCGTGGCTATGCAGGGAAGCCCCGCACATTCCGAAGCGGGAAAAAGGGTGCGTCCTTTGCTCGATGGCAGCCCTACACCGCAGTTCTATGAAGTGATCGCTGAATGAGCGCGGTACCCGTGGGAACCGGGACCTGTACCTGTTGCCGGAAGAGAACGCCGATGCCAAACTGAGGGCTGAATATCGCGCGCCATTTTACTGGAGGATACGGTAACCTACAAGATGAAGCAGGCGGGCGCACATCTTTTTGTCCTCTTCCTCTGCCTCATATCCTCGGGATGCGTTATGGCCTCTCCCGATTTCGATGAAATAGCATGGAGAAATAAGGTGGAGGCGGCAAAAACGAACGACCTCCACGCCCCCCACTACAAAGACGGAAAGTTCTTCAATCCCTGGATGCCCATGGAAGAAAAGAGCCTCCTTCAGCTTTTGAAATGGAAGCTGTCCCCTGCACGACACTACACCGATGAAGAAAAGGAGTATCTGCCCGCTGTAATTCCCGGTGCCGCGACACGTTTGAAGACAATGCCTGACGGGGATTTTATCCTGTGGGTAGGCCATGCGACCTTTCTCATCCGGCTCGGTTCGGAATTCTGGCTTACAGACCCCATGCTGTCCGACAGGGCGCTCCTGCCCGTTAGAAAGACCCCTCCCGCCATAAATCAGGAGGACCTCCGGAACCTCGGAGCCGGAAAGCTCAACGTGATCATATCTCACAACCATTATGACCACCTTGACAGAAAAACCCTTGAGGCGCTCCCCGACAACACGCGTTTCTTTGTCCCCCTCGGTATGAAAGAATTCCTCACGAACCTCGGCAAAGAGGACGTCGTCGAGATGGACTGGTGGCAGACGGCCAATGCAGGCCGCAAGACGCAGATTGTCTGCCTCCCGGCTCAGCACTGGTCCCGGCGGATCGGCCAGCCAGCCAACACTGTGCTCTGGGCAAGTTTTATGATAGTCTCGCCTCGGATTACCATCTTTTTCGGCGGAGACAGCGGATATTTCATAGGGTACCGCGAGATATCAAGGCGCTATCCCGGCATCGACTACGCATTGATGCCCGTAACGGCTTACCATCCACGCTGGTTCATGCATTATTCCCACATGGATATCGATGAAAACATAGACGCCTTCGAGGATCTGAAGGCCCGCTATTTCATACCCACCCAATGGGGCACATTTCACCTGGGCGATGAACCGGCGGGATTTCCCGGCCTTGAGCTGAAACGGAAGATTACCGCCGAAGGCCTCGATCCGTCGAGATTTCTCATCATGGACATCGGTCAGGTCCTGCCGCTCGCAAGGAAGATCGATTGATCTCCGCTCCGGGATAATCCTGCTGCCCATTGCGTGTTTGTTGCAATCGTACTATAATGACCGCAAACAGACACACCCGAGGAACAACTTGACAAAACAAGGAGGATCACATGAAAAACAAAGCGACGGTCCTGTGTATTCTGGGTCTTTTTGTCACCGCCGCATGTTTCGTGGCCGGGTGCGGCAGGGATGAGTCCAAAACATTCACAACCCCCGGCGGCACCGTAAAAGTAACAGCGAAACAGTCAGGCCAGGAAGGCGTGGTAACGGTGGAGACAAAAGAAGGCGCGGCAACCATAAAAACCGGTCCACAGGCAGTCACCGAGGCCGAATTGGGCGCTCCTGTTTATCCCGGTGCGCAGGTGGTTTCTTCGGGGCAGTTCGGCCAGATAAAAGATGCCGGGTCCGGCGTGGCCTCTACCTTCCTGATGAGCACAAACGACTCGTTCGACAAAGTCTCCGCGTTCTACAAAACGAATCTGAAAGATGTACAGCAGTCCATGGATCAGACCGCGGGGGATCAGAAGATCGCCATGTTTATGACGGGCAAAAAGGGCAACATGAGAAACGTTCAGATCACTGCCAAAACCTCAGGTGGGCCGACAAACATACAGATAACGAAAATAGTGGAGAAGTAAAAAGATGGGTTTCAGGTGATGGGTTTCAGGTCACTGCTGTCCAAAATAATCC
>DIFE01000018.1 GCA_002418985.1 Deltaproteobacteria bacterium UBA5756 | reverse complement strand
ACCCGGGAAAGAAGCCTTTCGAAACAACGATGGTGGATGGGAAAAAACAGGACCTCTGGCCGCCCCATTGCGTCCAGGGGACAGAGGGTGCGCGTCTGCTGATAGACGACGATCTCTTTCTTGCAATCGTGAAGAAGGCACATGACCGGGATGCGGACAGCTACTCGGGGTTTCAGCGGGGCGGGGAAATGGACGCCCTGCTGCAGTTGAACGGGGTCCGGAAGGTGATCGTTTACGGGCTTGCCACGGATTACTGCGTGAAGGCAACGGCCCTCGGCCTTCTTGCCGCGGGTTACCGGACGACCGTCATAGAAGGCCTGTGCCGAAGCGTATCCGGCGATACCGCGGCGGCGGCCCTCGACGAGATGAGCAGCAGGGGAATACGGATCGTCAGCGCGCTCGACGGGATAATCGAGGAATTGCACCGGGACATCCTGGAAACCTGAACAAAAAGAGGGATCGAATGAAAAGAATGCTCGTGATTCTCCTCGCGGTCTTTGTGCTGCAGGCGGGAATACTGTTCGCCCAGGACAAGATCGTAAAACCGACCGATGAGGAGCTGAAGGAAATACTTGCCGATTTCGACCTGTACGCGGCAAAGGCAATGACCGATTGGAAGGTCCCCGGCATGGCCATCGGCATTGTAGACAACGGCACGCTCATATTCGCCAAAGGTTTCGGCGTCAAGCGGGCGGGCGGTAAGGATCCCGTCACGGAAAACACCATCTTTCAGATCGGATCGACCTCCAAGGCCTTTACCGCCACGCTCATGGCCATGCTTGTGGATAGAGGAGACGTCAGGTGGGAGGACAAGGTCATCGATCACGTGCCTGATTTCATGATGCACGATCCCTGGGTAACCAGGGAATACCAGGTTCTGGATCTACTCTCTCAACGCAGCGGCATGCCGGGATATGCGGCCGACCTGCTCTTCTTCCTTGGCTATGACCGCCCGTATATAAAGCAGGCCATCCGTCATATCGAACCCGTAAGCAGTTTCCGTTCAAAATACGCCTATCAGAACGTCCTGTGGCTTGTAGCGGGCGACATTGTGGCGAAATACACCGGCAAAACCTGGGAGCAGGCGCTCAAGACACATATTTTCGACCCGCTGGGGATGTCCCACTCCTCGGCGGACAAGGACTCTTTTCTTGATGCGTCCGATGCATCTTCGTTGCACGCGGCTGATGGCGAAAAGATCCTGGCGGTGCCCGGGAATTGGGAATTTCTCGATTGGAGCTATATTGCCGGTCCTGCGGGCGGGATAAACTCCAACATCGTGGATATGGCAAAATGGCTGACCTTTCAGATGAACAACGGCACCATCGACGGCAAACCACTCGTTTCCGCGGCAAACATGAAAGTCGTGCATTCCCCGAAGACCGTGATGAATCTCGGCGACGAGGTCCATAAAAACGCGTTTTATTGCCTGGGTTGGATTTATATGGAACACTCGCCCTATCCGGTTCTCCTCCATAACGGAGCCACGCTGATGAAAACCATGATCGCCTATGTCCCCGAACAGAAAATAGGTATAGTCATACTCTCAAATTATGTTACAAATCTGCCTGAGTTCCTTGCCTTGAGGTTCATTGACCTCTATGCCGGCAAGCCCGTCAAGGACATAAGCGCCGAAGCCCTGGCTAAGCTGGAAAAAATAAAGAAACAGGCAAAAAGCGCGGAACCCGTAAAGCCAAAACAACCTTCCGCCGCAATGCCTCTGGCGAAATACGCGGGGGATTACTCCAATGATGTCTACGGAAAGATAAATGTCCATGTCGCCGACGGAAGACTGACGGTGGTGATGGGGCCCAGGCATTTAAGAATAGCCCTCGATCACTGGGATAAAGACACCTTTGCCGTCAATCTGATCTCCCCTCTTTATGACTCCGACCTTGAACCGGGATTTGCGGTCTTCCAGGTCGATCCTCAGGGTACAGTGAAGGCAGTGACAATTGATTCTCTGAATCAGGATGACAACCTCGGCGTTTTCAAACGGATGGAAAAAGATGCTGCAAGATGATTCCGGGCCCGGGCAGGTCCTTTAATGAGTACATGCCCGAACCGGTCCGCTTTCTGCCTGCGCACCACCGTATTCGGCACAGTGGCCCTCGTGTGGACCATCCGCGGACAGGAACCCGCGATCCTCCGGATAGTGTTATCCAGACCGGGCGACCCGGCAGATGAAGCGGTCAAGGGGCTTTTCCCCGGCGCAGCCGCCTCATCTTGCCGTGAGGTAGACATCCTGGCGGATCAGATCGAAGCCTTCATGGCGGGAGAAGATATCCGGTTCCCTCTCGATGCAATCCGGCTTGACCTTTGCCCCGCCTTTCAGCAAGGAGTATTGCGTGCCGAGCACGCCATCCCGAGGGGCTCGGTCAGCACATACGGCATCATCGCGAGGTACCTCAATAATCCCAACGGTGCCCGCGCCGTCGGGTCCGCCCTGGCAACGAATCCCTTTCCCATCGTCATACCCTGCCACCGGGCAATCCGCTCCGATGGAGACCTGGGAGGATTCCAGGGGGGACTCGCGATGAAGCGGGCCCTGCTGGAGATGGAAGGCGTCGAATTTCGTGATGCCCGCCATGTCGCGACCCGCCGTTTTCACTACGGGGGGCAATCCACATAACTTCCTGCATGCAAAGAAAGTTCCGGATCCGGTGGTTCAAGCCGCCCCTTTAGAGTCTCTTGGACCGCATGATACCGATGAGGAGCCAGATGCCAAGGATACTCGCCAGGAGAAAGCCGCCAAGACCGAGAACGGGGTAGCCGAAAAATGTAGGCCCCACCCTCGTCTGGAAGATAAGAGACGAACCGACGATCAGCGCCGCTATCACGACGGCAAAACTGATGCGGTTGCTTGACCGGTCCAGTTCGTCGGTCAGAAGCTCCAGCCCGCGGTGTTCGAAGTTTACCGCCAGTTTTCCCTTTCTTATTATGGCAAATAACTCCCTCAGATCCGAAGGCAGGACCTTGAAGAATGCGAAAGCATCGCCAGCCGTCTTTTTGAGTTCACGTAATTGCCTGCCAGGGTCGAATCTCTGCAGGATAAGTTTTCGGGCATAGGGCCTGGCAATTTCGACTATGTTGAATTCCGGGTGCAGCAGCCTGCCCAGACCCTCACTTATCAGGAGCGCCTTTGCAATCATGGCAAAATCTGGCGGAAGACGCAGTCTGTAACGGCGGACGACACTCATGAGCTCATGGATGATCGGCCCGATTTCGAGTCTGTTCAGTGGGACGCCCCAGTAGCGTTCGAGCAGGTCCCGTATTTCGATTTTGAAGCTGTAATAGTCTTCAAGTTCCACGAGTCCGATGGAGCGCAGTTGAAGAACGAGTTCCTCGACATCCTTTTCCATCACTGCAACGAATATGCCGCCCATTTGATAGGCCATCTCCTCGTCGATGGATCCCGTCATGCCGAAATCAACAGGCGCAATGATGTTGTCCTTGAGAACAAAGATATTTCCCGGGTGAGGATCGGCATGGAAGAAATGAAACTCGAATATCTCCTTCAGTGTAAGATGTGCCCCGTTGAGGGCAATCGCCTTCCGGTCAAGACCGGCGGCCTCCAGGCGGTCCAATTCCGAGATTTTGATCCCGTCGATGAATTCGATGGTCAAGACCCTGCGTGTGGTCAAGTCCCAGTACACCCTGGGAATATAGACCGTCGGTGTACTCGCAAAGTACGTTCTGAAGCGTTCGATGTTCCGTCCTTCCCTGACGAAATCGAGTTCATTGCGTATCGTTCGTGCAAATCCGTCCACAAGCCGCACCGGCTCAAAACACCGGATTTCCGGAACGTGCTTGTGGGCCAGGTTTGCAAATTCACGGAGTATGCGTATATCGGTTTCGATCATCTTCACAATGCCCGGGCGTTGAATTTTGATCACCACCTCATCACCCGATGTTGTCCAGGCCCGGTGCACCTGGGCAAGAGAGGCCGCCGCCAAAGGCCTGGCATCTATGGATGAAAAAAGCTCGGAGACGGGGCGCCCGAGCTGTTCCTCGATCAGGGCCCTGGCGTCCTCAAAGGGAAAAGGGGGCACATCATCCTGCAGCTTGCTCAGTTCCTTGACAATTTCAGGGGGAAGTACATCGGGACGGCTGCTGAGTACCTGCGCAAACTTGATAAAAGTGGGCCCCAGCTCTTCGAAAACCAGACGCAGCCGCTCCGCGGTGGGTCGCCCGTTGCGGACCTCTTTCTTGACGAACGTGACGTGATAGCGGGCCCTCAGTCTGTCGAGGACTTCCTTGAACCCATGACGAACCAGCACCCTGGCGATATTACTATATCGCTTTAGATCCCGATATCTTTCACGCGGTCTGAATGGTGACACCTGCTAACCTGCATCGGTCTTTGCAGAGGACACCTCGGCCTGGATCTTTTTCAAAGTTTCCAGAATCTCTTCCAGGTCTTTCCTGGTGGCCAGACCCAATTCGGCTACCGCTTTGTGAACGGTGGAATCTATCTTCCGCTGAAGTTCCTTCTCCTGCTTGTCCGCCTCCTTGAGAAGCCTGTCGACGGTCTTGAATCTCTCCGCGCTCGCCACCTCTCCCCTTTTGATGAGATCGTCGACAATTTCATCAGCCTTATCCTTCGTCAGACTGATCGCACCCAGTCCCAAAAATACCGCTTTCTTTATGATATCCATCTTTTCCTCCTTTGCGGACAGCGTTCCGAAGCGCAAACGTCCTTTACGCACACCGGTTGCAGCATACACACTATATAGGTCGATGACGTTTCATTTTCAAGGCAGCGCCTGCCGGGCACGCGCAATCATTGGAGATACAGGCCGGGACCTTCCTCGCTTCCCCGATACCGTTACCGCATCACATGAAATAAACCTGCCCTACATATTTAAAAGAACGCTTCCCTATTTGCATGGGGGAACATCGGAACAGCGGCACGTGGCGGCGCCGTCTTCGCTGTTAGTCCTGGCCGGTGAGTTTCGTGCAGATCTTTTTGATGTAGGCTCCCAGGTCGTCGACGGCAATCTCTACCTTGCTCTTTGATGACGTCCATAACGCGTTATAGATCTTCTTTGTCCCATCGGATACGATCGCACCCAGCATCCTGGTCGCATCCAGGGTGGCCTGATGACGAACCTTTCGCTTCGATGGCACTACAAGAGATCGGCAATACTGCTTCGTTATCGACCCTACCCGAAGAGTCAAAAATGCGTTAGACGATCCGGACAGAACGGAGCTGACGAGTATGATGGTTGCCACCTGAAAACCGGGAATCGCCCCTGCCGCAGAACCGAGTATGCCGGCCAGAACGGGCTGAATGATCTCTGAAAGATCGATGTCTTCCATCTCGCTTGCAAAAAACACCATAACGGCGACATTGGCATAGAGATAGAGAAGGTTACGGATTGTTGGCCGCTGGTAGTAAATGCGTGCGACGTCGAAGACGAGTTTCGATTGTGCGGCAAGAACGATAAGGGCGTCCAGCTTGCCGTTCTGAGAAACCGCCGTCGTAACGAATATGCGGCCTGCGGCAGTCTTTACGGCCTCGTCAGCTTTCTTGTCCAGTGTTTCAAGAACGCTCTCCACGTCTTCTTTCGAGGCCTCGACCTGCCTCCTGATCAGAGGATTTCTGCCAAGCCTTTTTGCCATTTCGCTGAGGTGCTTCTGAAATTCAGGCGATGACTCGCTCCGGGGCGCCACCAGCGGGGCAGGCATCGTAACGATCACATAAACGGGCACGATGACACAAAACGCATAAAAGGCCATAAGGCCCCAGAGTATAATATCGCCCAGCACCGGATGAATGCGATCCCCCAACGCAATGAGTTGAACAGTCTGATTGATCAGAAAGATGACGAACAAAACCAGGATTAATGCAGCGGCTATGACCGCTATTCTTATTGCTGTTTTTCGCATGGCGCGCGCTATACTTAGATTATTTCACCGACGTCATGCCAATGCAACAACAATCCAGGCAGCTTGTCCGGAAGAAAGCGCTCCGTCATGGACTTTCCTGCCCCGGTCCTTTAAGGAGGTTTCAATCCCTGCGAGGGT
>DIFE01000109.1 GCA_002418985.1 Deltaproteobacteria bacterium UBA5756 | reverse complement strand
CCGGACCGCAAGCGCGAACAGGATGAGAATGATTATTCCGACGCACAGTCGCAATATTCTATTCGAACCTGATTTGCTTCTCACTTTTTGATAGAGTTCCGGGTATGTCGATTTGATTGCAGCCGCTATATCGCGGTTCGTGTACACCGCCATTGAGAAATAGTCGATCGCTTCTTGAGTTTTCCCGGCTTTAACGGCTACAGATCCAAGCGTATACCACGCTGTATAATCATCGGGCCTTTTTGCAGCGACTTTGAGATAAAGGTCCAGGGATTCCTGGTATCGGCCCGTATTATTATATGCTTCCCCAAGAAGGATCTGGGCCCCGATCTCTTCAGGATATTTTTCCAGCCACATCTGGCAATGCCCGATAAGCCCGGGCCAATCTTTGTCCGCTCTGAGCTTGTCTCCTTTTATGGCCCAGGAATGGGAATCAGCGAATTCATCCATGATCAATATCTCCTTCCCAATTCTTATCTTACACGAATTTGGACCGAGTTATCAAAGTAGCATAACTTTGATGCCCTTTGCATTTTCACATTCTTCCTTCTACCGATTATGAGCGAGCAACGATGATTGCGGATGGTGCAATGGTATTCCTCTCTCCCGAGAATGTCAATAACAAGCGCGCCTGCAGAACTGAGGGACACAGGATGTCCCGTAGGTCCCCCCAGGCCTCTCCGCGGAAGGCACGAATCCGGCAGGGCGGATTCGTCACATTTTCTTTTTGGCTTGCCCTCAATCCTGTTAGGGTATAGACCGGTCTTCGAGACGTCCGGGGACGAAAATGGAAAAACGCAGCCTCAAATGGATAGAACTCACAAGGACCTTCGCGATGTTCTTTGTCGTACTGTGTCATTCCAGCGACATGGTGTCTTTCCGGGAGGACTCGTGGCGGGCGGCGGTTTCGTCGGCGGTCCGTTTTGCTGTCCCCCTTTTCTTCATCATCTCCGGATATCTGGCCGGCGGGGGTCTTCCATCCGGGAAAGGCAAGGCTGCCTTCTCCGGCACTCTCAGGCACAGGATTGCCCCGATTATTGTCAACTTGCTCGCATGGAACATCATCTACATGTTCCTGGTAAAGATCTTCTTGGGCGCACCCTTGTGGTCTTTCAGCTCCCTGTGGAGCATTGCCACCGGGTATGTCCATCTCTACTTCATTTTTGTCCTCATGCAGCTCCTCCTCCTTCACAGACTGGTCAGCCGGTTTCTCAAGGGAAGTGCCGGCAATGCGATCATCACTTTTGCGGCGATCCTGTCGATTGCCTTCTACGTAATATCGGACACCCTGTTGTGGACGAGGGGGGCCGACGGTCATTTCTTTGAATGGCATTGGGGCAAGTTGTTCGCCGCCTGGTCTTTGTTCTATTTTTGGGGCGTGTGGCTTGGCCGCCGGACCACTTTGATCGAAAGAATGTCGCGTGCTGTCATTCCTCTTGCCGCGGCAACTGCCATATCCTTCATACCCTACGCCGTCGAGACCCATGTCCAATTACAGTTCTATGGATACAGTCCTCGGGACTATTTCCTGGCGGGCGGCCTCGCCTTCCAGTTCCTCTGCGCCAATCTCGTTCTTGCCTCAGCCTACCGGCTGATCGCTCTCAAGAGAACTAACCGGCTGACGGATGCTATGGTCGGGTCCGGCGTCGATACTTACGGCATATACCTTTGCCATTATGCGTTCGTCATGGCCATGGGATATTTGCAGACATACCTCCCTATTCCCCTGCCGCCTGCGCTTGCGATTCCTTTGATCACCGTCATCGCCTGGACCGCAAGCCAGGGCTTCGTCAGGGTTCTTGGCTTGCCGCGTTTCGGGGCTGTCAATCGTGTGTTGTTTCGTATGCAGAGAAAAGGGCTCAGGGGTGAGAATTCGCCCTGAGCCCTTTTCTCTTCCATTTCTTTTTCTGAGTTGTCGATGTGGACGTGTCAGCTTTGAGAACCTTCACATCTTCACATTCTTTCTATTACCAGGTCCGAACAAGCAATGGTGATGTCAATAACGACCGCGCCTCTTTTCGGATTTTGGGATTCCATGTCTGCACGATGCTCCTTTGATCTTGTATGGATGCCGAATGTGAAGGTGGAGGGGGTCTGGTTGCTATCGGATAACGCAGAAGTTCAGCGGGAGCCGGACTTGTCGGCGATTCGATGCAATGACCTGTCATGTCCTTTGGCCGCGAGTTCCTGTTCTATCCTGTCGGACAGGAATACCTTGACCAGAGACTGATAAGGTACGTCGCGCTTGTTTGCCAGAAGCTTCAGTTCTTCAAGCATGGATTCAGGAAGACGGAGAGAGATCGTTTTCACGGAGGGCTTCAGGTTGGCAAGCGTGAGTCTTCTTGCCTTTTTCCAGTCAACGTATTCGGTGGAATCGTGGCTTCTCCAGAAATCTCTTTCCTCTTCTTCACTTTTGAACCGGGGGATCTTCTTCATGGGTTTGATAGGCCCTCCTCTCTTTCCTGTTCATGTCTCTTGCAGATATGATCCGCACCTTGTCCTTGCGAACCGTGAAGACCAGAAACAACAGCCTGCCGGAGTCCGTCTGCCCTAACACGTAGAAGCGGTTTTCCTTCTCCGAGTGCTTTTCGTCATCACCGGACACAACGGGAATATTAAAGAATACCTGTTCGCATTCAACGGGTGTCACGTTATGCCGTGCTTTGATCTTCTCTGAATTGTGCCCATCCCATTCGAACCCGGTGCACTTCAGGAGAAGGTCAGATATCATGGCCAAAGTATATCTCTATAATATACATCTGTCAACTGGGGGCAGGTGGGACGGAACAGTGAACATGGGGCAGCTTTCTCTGTCTTTGTGTTCCGGCCGGTTTTGTGTTACCTTCCTGAGTCATCTTTTTCATTCAGACAACATACAGGGTGGTGGAGGATATCTCCGGAATCATGGGCACCCTGCCGTAGATTGGGAATTGGTCAATGCAGGAAAGACTCTGGTCGAAAGAGTTCACGGCCGTTACTTCAGCAAATTTGCTTATGGCATGGGCATTCTACTCGTTGATGCCCACCCTGCCCATCTATCTGACCCGGGATCTCGGGATCAGCCAGGGGAGCACCGGCTTCGTCATGGCCGGGTTTTCGATTTCAGCCATACTCATCCGTCCATTTGCGGGCTATCTCCTGGACAATTATCAACGGTTCCTGGTATTCATCCTTTCTCTCTTGCTGCTGACCGGTGTATATGGCGCCTATCCCTTCGCTCATGGCGTGGCTGCGATGTTCTTGCTGAGATTCGCGCACGGCGCCATGTGGGGGATATGCTCCTCCTCGGTCGCCCCGATCGTCGCCGACATTGTACCCCCCGCCAGGCTGGGTGAAGGCATCGGCATCTACGGACTGAGCATACCCATTGGGATGACCATCGGACCGATGTTCGGTCTTGAGGTGCTGAAACGAAGCGGCGCCGACACGATGTTTGTCGCGGTTCTCGGCATCTCCTTTCTGTCGCTGCTGATCGGTTTTCTTGCGAAGACCCCCGCCTCTGCGATCACGAGGAAGAAACTCATTATTGCCAACCTTGTCCACAGGAAGGCGCTTCCCGTTTCCCTTTGCATGTTCCTGGTCATGATTGCATACGGATCGATAATCGTCTTTGCGGGCGTTTATGCCGCACAGAAGGGCTTCCCCAACGTGGCCGCGTTCTTCCTGTGTTTCGCGGCGGCCCTCTTTTGCTCCCGGGTCTTCCTCAGCAGGCTCTTCGACCGGGGATATCTCCTTCACCTTGTGCTGGCCGGCATCGCCCTGACCGCCATCGGAATGCCCTGGCTCGGAAATGCCTGGAACCCGACCCAGTTTTTGGTGGCGGGCGTAATCAACGGTCTTGGTTTTGGAATACTCATGCCGACGTGCCAGGCCGCGGTAAACAGCCTTGTGGACCCTCGCGAGAGGGGTGCGGCGAATTCCACTTACCTTGTCTCCTACGATCTGGGAATGGGTGTCGGTTCCCTTCTCGTCGGTTTTCTGGCCGACAGGGTTACCCTCGGAGAGATCTACGGGTACACCTCGCTCCTGATCGTACTGTCGGCGGGCATATTCTTGCTTGTGGCCATCCCTCACTACCACCGCAACAAATTACGCAACGACGAAGCCGGAAGATAACCCCCCCAATACGATATCCCTGTGTATTCCCGGGCGATCGCAGGCGTGTTGTCGACCGCTTCCGGGGCATTGAACAGTGTGGCGGGATTGATCTGTCCGTCCGGGCAGAGGACCGGACCGCAAGCGCGAACAGGATG
>DIFE01000126.1 GCA_002418985.1 Deltaproteobacteria bacterium UBA5756 | reverse complement strand
GGGAAGCCGGATGGATACTTTTTTTTGCCTTTCCGACAGAGATGGCCGCGGGAAACTTCGTGTTGACAATCAACAGGGCTTTCTTATAGAATTGCGCAAAAGAAAAACGGGCTTTCTGAAGGAGAATCGTGGTTTCGATGAGGGGCAAGATTGCGTTCGGGCTGAAAGAGGCCTTGCGTTTGACGCTGGAAGCTATAGAACCACTTCCTGCTGAAAAGGTTTCACTCGTCGACAGCGTTGGGCGCGTGGCGGCATCGGATCTGAATGCTCTCGTTGATTCCCCTCTGGCGGATGTTTCCCGGAAAGATGGGTACGCGGTAGTGTACCGCGAGGTGGAGGATGCCACACAGGCCAGCCCTGTGCGACTGCGTCTGATAGGGTCTGTGGCGGCGGGAGGTGTAAAGGATATCGACCTCGAGCCGGGGGCGACCGTAAGAGTGTTGACGGGGGCCCGTATCCCGGTGGGTGCCGACGCCGTGGTGGCCGAAGAATTTACGCATCGGGAAGGCGATGACATTTTCGTGGAGGCAGCGCCTACGGAACCCGGCAGGAATGTATTGCGGGGCGGAAGTGATGTGCATTCCGGAAAGCGTGTCCTCGAATCGGGCAGGCGAATATCCCCTGCCATGGCGGGTCTTCTCGCCGCGGCAGGACACAGCATGATCCCTGTCGTCGGGCGGCCCAGAGTAGGTATTGTGGGAACCGGTGACGAGATCGTCGCGCCCGGCACACCGTTGACGGAAGGCGGGCTGTACGCGAGTAATATTATTACCCTGGCGGGCTGGTGCGAAAGATACGCATTGGAATCCCGCATGGCAATCGTAAAGGACGATCATGACGCTATTTCGGTTGCCTTCAGGAAGATGTCCGCCGAAACGGATGTCATGATCACAAGCGGAGGGGCCTGGACGGGCGACCGCGATATGGTCTCCGGTGTCCTTGAAGGACTTGGATGGAGAAAGGTTTTTCATCGGATTCGCATAGGGCCGGGGAAGGCCGTGGGCTTTGGCATTCTGGATAAAAAACCCGTATTCATTCTGCCCGGCGGACCGCCATCCAACTTGATGGGCTTTCTTGAGATCGCCCTGCCGGGTATCATGGCCCTTTCGGGTCACAAGAGTTTTGACCTGCCCAGGATCAATGCCAGGCTGGGCTCGGAGATCGTTGACGGCAAGGCCGATTGGACTGACTTCTTCTTCGGTACCCTGACGTATGGTGATGAATTACCGGTCTTCTGTCCCATGAAAAAACGCAGTCGATTGGGTTCTATTGCAGAGGCTGATGCAATTGCGGCAATACCTGAAGGGCATGACAGCCTCCCGAAAGGATCCGTGATTTCCGTTCAGCTGTTGACATAGAGTTCCGCAGTTCATCCAAAAGAACATCTGCCACGTCACTTGCCCGGCGCATCCAACCTGGAACAAACATCAACAGAAATACCAAATAATCTATAATAGGAACTGATAAACAAAGAAAGACGGTTGACTTCTTTTGATGTTTCTCCTATATATATCTGGACGGAAGGGTACCCGATCGCTGAACGTGAACAGTACAGAGAGGCCAACGGAACAGTGAGACAGCTGACGGAGCACAATAAGCAATTGCAGAGAATGTATTCCCTCGAAAACGATAGAATGCAGGGGAAGGGCGGTTGGGAGAAATTTCCCTTCTTCTGGTTCCTCCTGTTTTTGTCCTACAGGTGTACAAGAACGTGCGAGTATTGCTATGCTTTCAATCAAGTCGGCTATGACAACGCCGTGGAAATGGATGAGAGTACCTTTTCGAGACTCCTTGAATGGATCCCGGAAGTCTGGAAGGTTAACCGGGTCAAGGTGAACGTCGTTGTTTTTCTCGGAGGGGAGCCTCTGTTGAGGACGGACAGGATCAGGAAGGTGATGGATTCCGTCTACAAGAATACCGACGGCATGCAGGGCAATGTCTGTACAAATGCCGACCTCATAGATTCCATAAATTGGGACGACCTTGCGGATATTCAGTGGATCTCAACGAATGTAACGGACATCCCCATCGAAGAACTGGCAAGAAGAATGAAGATAATCGGTGAAAGGTCAAACGTGATCAATCAGACGATTCTGGCCACCCTCGACGACTACAACCTGGAAAGGGTTCTTGATATAACGAGATTCGGGATCGAAAATGGATATCGCCTGCGATATTACAGGAACCTGTACAGGGGGATGGACCCGCGATACAAGAAGAGATTACTGGCGAAATATCACGAACTCTGCGATCTGCTCGAAGAGTATGTGACCAGGGGATACGATGTTAACACCACGTTCCTCCTTGATTTTCTGATCCCCTCCTGGACTGAAGAATCCTCTCCCTATCCCTGCGGCAAGAGGATTGCCGCGGTATTTCCCGACGGGACGATCGGGCCGTGTATCAGAAACCATACGTTCAAATCGGGGACGATATTCGACCCGAATCCGCTTAGCAAAATACAATGTTACGATTTCCACTACGATATCAGAAGGCCGGACCTGCCCGATGAATGCAAGGAATGCGAGTCACGAACCGCCTGTCACGCCGGATGCCCGAACGATAAGCGGATCTTCACCGACTCCACCTTGGGGAAATCAGTTGTATGCGACGTGCACAGGGAGATTATTCCCAGATTAAGGCACCTGGACAAATTGAAAGGCAGAGGTCGAGCAGAAAAGACTCACGTTTCATCATGATCGATCAACTGGATTGCAACCCGTTCTCCCGCTTTTACTGCGGTGGTATTTTCCGGAAGCATTATAAGACAGTTCGCGTTGCTCATCGAAAGCAGCACCGATGATTTCTGGTTACCCGTTGTTGAGACGCGAAAATCGTTGTTCTCTATCCTGAAATGTCCCCGCAGGAGATGCGCTTTCCCCGCCGGTTTCTTGAGGTTCTCTTCGAGCAGTGCGCCAACTACCGGTTTGGCGATCCTGCTCGCACCCATCAACCTCAGGAGCGCCGGTCTTACAAATTGAATGAAAGACGTAAGAGTGGAGACGGGGTTTCCCGGCAAGCCAAAAACCAGTTTCCTGTCTTTCGTCCCGAACGTGCACGGTTTACCCGGCTTTACCCTGACCCATCCAAACTTTATTTCAATGCCGAGATCAGGATAAATGTCTTTAACAAAATCGTATTTTCCCATCGACACACCGCCCGTTGATATCACGACATCGCATTCCAGAGCTCTTGAAAATATCTCCCGCGTATCCTTCACCGTGTCCCTTACGATTCCCAGGTATTCGGGCAGGCCGTTATATTTCTTGATTTCAGAGTACAGGGTGTAGGCGTTTACATTTCTGATTAGGCCGTTCTTGATCTCATCCCCTATATCAGCCAGTTCGTTACCTGTCGAGATGATTGCAACGGTCGGCTGTTTGTACACTCTCACCGTTTGACGGTTCAACGATGCCAGGATGCCTACATCGGCGGAACTGAGGCGGTCTCCCCTGTAGAGGACGGTATTCCCTTTCTTGATACTCTCGCCTGCGAACCTGAAGTTCTCAAATTGGAGTACCTCGCGAAGTACTCTAACCCGGCCGTGCTCTTCTTCTGTATCTTCAACGGGGATCACCGCATCAGCGCCCGCCGGTACGGGAGCTCCGGTCATTATTCTGACAGCCGTCCCTCTCGAGACCTTGTTGCCGGCAATAGATCCACCGGCCTGCACTTCCCCCGCAATGCGAAGCACCACCGGGTTATCTCGTGAAGCACAGGAGGTATCTGCGGCGATCAGCGCAAAACCATCCATCGCCGAATCATCCGCGGGGGGCACCATCGTATCCGCTACAGTATCATCATACAAAACACGGCCCGATGCTTCCAGGATGGAGACATCTTCAGAGCCCAGAGGGTTGACAGATTCAAGAACGATCCTCAGCGCTTGTTCTATTGAAACCGTTAGATTTCCATTTTTCATGCTGCACTTCCTAAAACTGGCCTAAAATCGGCTATATCATATTGGATTTGGTGGCCGTTGTCCATAGCCTTATGTAAACTATTAATACTTGTGGGTGTGTATTGGTAATTATAGGTTCTGTTTTTCCTTGACACGGCAAGAGCTTGTGATATAATACACAAGTTCGTGAAGCAGCCAAGCCATGACTGCGGAGACATTAGAGGAGTAGGAGCCAAAAATGAGATATGGAGAGACAGGGTATAATTTAGAAATTGATCTGGCAACAGGAAACATCGAACGGGTGGAAACGGATCCCAAATTGCTGGAAACCCACCTGGGAGGTCTGGGCACCAGCGTTAAGCTGCACTGGGACAGAGTTCCTGCTGATGTCAAACCATTCGACGACGAGAACATGTTGATTTTCAGTTCCGGCATTCTCAACGCCACGCCGGCTTTCAGCGCAAACCGGAGCGTCGTTACCTTCATGTCTCCCGAATCGGACCTTCTGGCATATCCGATGATGGGAGGGTTTTGGTCGGCGGAATTGAAGTACGCGGGTTATGACAAGGTCATCTTCCATAACAAGTCCCCGAAGTGGGTCTATTTATGGATTAACAACGACAAGGTTGAGATTCGGGACGCCTCTCATCTGGTCGGCAGGGGGGCCCTTGAAACCCAGGACCTTATCCGCAGGGAGCTGAACCAGCCGAATGCGCAGGTGGCCGCTATCGGCCCGGCCGGTGAGCACAAGGTCTTTACGGCCTCTATTGAACAGGGCCGATCCAGTGCCAGCCGTCTGGGCGGCGGTGCCGTTATGGGCGACAAAAAGCTGAAGGCGGTGGCGGTCAGGGGCACGAAGGACATCAATCTTTTCAACGGCGAAGCGTTCATGCGGGAAATGATGGACATGATGAAGTATATAAATTTCCGCAACACAAATCCCATCCCCGACGTCATGACGATCTTGTCCGGCATCGGTTCGCCGCAGGAGATGGTTCATACAGACGAAAAATGGCACACCGAGAATTTCATGTGGGGGAATGCCCGGACGCGCAGAAGAGGTTTCTGGGACGAGAAGATTGACGAGGAATGGCCCAGGGTGCAGCGGGAAGGCATTAAGCGGCTGATAAGCTGTTTCAACTGTCCCCAGCACTGCGGGGCATTGATCTCCTACAAAGAAACCCCGAGATATATGGCCAAATGTTTCGGCAAATTGACCTACGCGATGGCGTCTTACGTGGACAGCATGGATTTTGCCTGGAGGACCCTGCAGCGTGCGACAGAGTACGGACTCGATTCATTCTCCACGCCGCAGATCCTGGCCTTTGCCGTGGAGCTCCAGGAGGCCGGCATCCTCACTGATAAGGATTTTGCGGGAACTTCCACCTATCCGGCGTGTCCGTCCGATAAAGAGGGAAGGTTCCTGTGGCTCCTTGACAGGGTCGCTCACCGGGAAGGCATAGGAGATGTTCTGGCCAATGGTGTCTATCAGGCAGCCAGGGCGATCGGCAACGGTGCCGAGGCGTTTGATCACAACACGATCAAGAAACACGAACAACTTCCTCTCAAGCTGGGAACAATGGATCCCCTTTACTATCTCATGTATTCAACGAATGAAAAGATCAGCATCACCCAGATCGAAGGCAACTGGCCTCAGGGAGCCTTCCCGACCATGGAGCAGAGAGAGGCCTTTGTCAAGGACTGGCCGCAGCTTCCCGACGAAAGTTGGAAACAGTGGCTGCTGGAGTGGGAGCCCAGGGGAGAGAAGGGGATACCTTATTTCCCGACCCCCGAAATATCTGCAGAGATCGTCGATTGGATGGAGATGCTCCATAATATCGATGATGCCTGCTGTGTGTGTGCCGGGATGTCATCGTTCTGTCTGAAGCCCCCCTATCACATACACAATTATCCGAAAATAATTTCGGCAGCCACGGGACTCGACCTCGACGAAAGCAGCCTGAAGAAGATAGTCAACAGGAGCCGCAACCTGCACCGGGCGCTGAATAATAGAAGAGGCATGTCAAGGGCCGACGAGAAGCCGCCTGAAGACCACTGGAAGAGACGGTTCCCGGAGATCGAAGAGAACCTCCTGTCTACGTATTACAGATTCAAAGGTTGGGACCAGAATGGAGTACCGACCAGGGCGAGGCTGCACGAACTGGATCTGGACTATGTTGCCGAAGACTTAGAAAAGAGAGGGATAATTAAAGATGGCCAAGATTAAGAAGAAAGTCAAGACGATCAAGGTTGATGCCGACAAGTGCAACGGCTGCCGGGGATGCGAGATAGTCTGTTCGGCCTTTCATTCAACGCCGAGATACAGCGGCATTAATCCGGCAAGGTCCCGCATTCAGATAATCCGCGACCCGTTGAAAGACATATGGCTTCCTGTATTCGCCGGCGAATACACCCCGGCGGAGTGCATGGGCAGGGACAAATATATCATCGACGGCAAGGAATACGATGAATGCACCTTCTGCAGGGCCACCTGCCCCTCCAGGGACATATTCAAGGAGCCCGATTCGGGCCTTCCCCTGAAGTGCGACATGTGCGAGGACGATCCGCCGCGTGAAAAACCGATGTGTGTCGAGTGGTGTCTCAATGACGTCCTGGTCTATGAGGAGAGGGAGGAGGAAGTAGAAGAGGGCCTTGAAGCGGCAGATGTAGAGATAGGCCTTTCCTCCATGATCGACA
>DIFE01000004.1 GCA_002418985.1 Deltaproteobacteria bacterium UBA5756 | reverse complement strand
GGCGTGCAAAGTGCGGCCTGATCCCTGCCGTCTGGGATCTGGCCGCAATTCTTTTAAGTCTTCCTCCTACCCTCTCTTCCATGCCTCCAGTGAGGAGCGCCAGCGACAAAACGGGCGTGAGACAGTCCTTTGCTGTTTCCTCTATTTCGCGTTCCGAAAGTTCCGCTGGCAACAGGGTGGACCGGTTTGGGCAACAGGCCGTTCAGAAACACCTGAACCGGCCTCCGGTACTTTGCCCTTGCAAAAAATCCTCAGCCGAAGGAGAATTGGGGGAAAAACGGTTTGAGAGAGGCACAGAAATGGACCCATATGTTAACGATGATCTGAAGGACGTTCAAAAAGCGGTAAGCGAATTCTGCGAACACGAGTTCGATCAGGAAGGTCTCCACAAGTTGGAAGATGAGCACAGGTACCCCAGGGAGCTGTACGGGAAGATCGGGGAGCTTGGGATCATCGGGGTAGGTTTTTCCGAGGATATCGGGGGATCGGGATTCGGGGCGCTCGGTCACGTTATCGCCGTGACGGAGCTCTGCCGAAGCCTGCCGGGCATGGGGATGGCCTTGAGCCTTGGGTATATCCCCGGTTTTGTCGTCGATATCTACGGGACTGCGGAGCAGAGAGAGAAATATGTCCGGCCCATGATCGAGGGGAGATACGTCTCCGCGATAAGCGTTACCGAACCTGACAGCGGCAGCGATCTGTCAAGCCTGAAAACAAGGATGGAAGACAGGACAGACCATTTTGTGGTGAACGGCTCGAAGGTATTCACCACAAACGCGGGCTATGCCGATTTCTATACACTGCTGGCACGGGACCAGGACCGTCAGACGGTGACCATCTTCGACAGGGAATTGATCGACGGGAACCCTCCGGGGTGCTTCGAGATAAACGATCTGGGCAGGAAGATGGGCATCAATACAACCACATCGGGAGAGCTTGTCTTCAGCGACTTCCGGATACCGAAAGACAACGTACTCGGGCAGCGCGGCAAGGGCCTGAGAATGGTCCTTGACGGGTTCGAGCTTGGCAGGATAGTCATAGCCGCGCAGGCCTTCGGAAGCATGCTCTACGGCTACGAAAAGGTTGTCGCCTACGCAAAGAAAAGGACCCAGTTCGGCAGGCCGATAATACAATTTCAGTCTGTCGAGCACGACCTAGTAGACATGTATGTGGAGATTGAAAAATGCCGAAACATTCTCTACAAGGCCGCCTGGCTCTACGACCGGAAAGACCCCGAGTCCAAGAAGTACTCGTCGATGGTGAAACTGGCCGTACCCGAGAGTGCCATAAAGCTGCTCAACAAAACCATAGACATCCTCGGCGGCTACGGCTACATGCGCGACCAGGGATTGGAGGGTGCCTTGAGGGATGTGAGGATAACATCAATTTATGAAGGTACGGGCAATATACAGAAGAACTCCATTGCGAAGATGATCTTCTGACAGAGAGAGTTTCACATTCCTCATTCTTTATAGATAACAGTCCCTGCGTTTTCACCGTTCAGAGCCCGGGTGATGTTGCCTTCTTCGAGGCCGTTGATGATGGTGATTCGCTCGAGAACCTCGCTGTTCTGGAGGATCTCGAGGCACGGGCGCTCGATAATGAGGTCATCCTGATCCTTTTCCATGAGCGTCCTGGCACCGATTTCAGGAATGAATTCCTCATTGGGGTTCTTTTTCGGATCCCCTGTGTAAAGCCCTCTCTCATCCTTGACAAAAATGCACGTTCTTGCTCCGATGAGATCGGCCATGATGATCGTGCCAACGTCCGTGCGGTGAAGAGGGATCCGTCCTTTTGCCGGGGGAATGGCGAAATAATCGTAGGGCGGCATGCCATGCATCACGGGAATACAGCCCTGAACGAAATAGCTCGTAAGTTTCACGATCTCGTCGTGTCCTATCTTTATTCCGCCGTGGGAAGCCAGAAGCATGGTCACGAGAAGTGCGTTCTGCTCCGATATGGAATTCCCGAACTTGGCTAGGATGCCCGTCGGCATGCCCAGTTCCAGGCCTATGGCATAGATATGCCGGCTCCTCGTTCCACCGCCTGTGGTAATCAACATTTTGTGGTCTTTTTTGTTTGCCGCGATTTCATCAACAATGGCGGGAAGTGCCTTTGCCCCCCGGTCGCATATCGACTGGCCCCCTACCTTCAAGATGTTCACATCGGGGAAAAGTCTTTTCTGGGGCGCTACTGTCAATTCGTCGATGAATGATTTGCTGACAAGGCTCTCGCCCATGAGTTTGCTCTTGATATGCAGACGGCGGCCGTCCCGTTCTCGTATCAGTGTCATATGCGCGCTCCTGGATTCTCCGGGTTAGTCTTTGCTACGTCTTCTTCTCAACAGACTGCTGACCGGGATCAGTCTTTTACCTCCACTGTTTCATCCTTATATTTCTTGTCTCCATGGGTAAGGAGTATCAGTTCGGCGCCGACCGCGTTGGCGATCTGATCGAGTTCGCTTCTCCTTAAGTGCTTCCCATAGACCTTCAGGTTGACGTCGGCAACGGCCACGAGTTTGAAACGCGGCTGTTTCTTGTTCTCCGTGACCTTTTCCCGCTCCCGATAAAAGATTTTTCCAGCCATTTTACGTTTCCTCCCTTTTGTCTTTCCTGTGTTTCCTGCCGATTGATTCCCACAAACCCCGGTCCTTCGGCTTTGCGATCAGGACCGCTTTCCCTGAGAGAAGCCGTGGTCTCAACCAACCGAAGGTCTCTACGATATCATCGCCGGCGGGTATCTGCGCGTCCCGGTCCGAGGAAACCACAATAATCCCTGCCGCATGTAAAGCTTCGACAGAGACGGGAGAGGGGAAATCGCGCAACCCGCCATACTCTACAAAACGTCCGCTCCAACCATGGAAAGTGAGACCCACCGCCGCCGCAGCACCTATGATGCCGTCATCGGTACCTCCATGACCGGATAGATGGGCCCCGTTGACAACCTTCAAGGCATCTGCCTGACCTACGACCTTCTTTGTGCAGGTCAGGCCGAAATCCGCGAGGTTTCCAAGATTCGGGTCCTGACCCGATACGACACATAGCCCGGGGTCGCTTCCCGGCAGGGAATAACCCTCTATATGCCTGACGGCACTGTCGATTACCGGGTCCAGGAAAGATTGATCGGGACACTCGACCAGGGCGCAGGCCGAACTGTTGTGCGACGTGTAAGGGATTGCCGGATCGACAAGAAGCTGCTGCCTCACGACCCCCCGGAGCCGACAACCGTCGGGAAGGGCCTTTTCAAACCACCGTGCCAGTTTTCCTGTTCCGCGATCGACGTCAATAGTATCGGTGTCGTCAAAACCAACATAAATTATATACATACGCTTTTTTTCCTCACTCTCGCCGCAAAGCATCAGGCGACAGAATATTATAATATCATTTTAGAAAAAGAGGGAAGGTTCTTCAGATCTCCCTCAGCCGCTCCTCGAACTGTTCGGCCAGGGCATCGTGTTCCACGGTAAGGACCTCGAGTTCGTCGAAAAGGCTGTCGATCTCCTGCCTGGCCTCGTGGACGTTGAGGGAAAGGTTCATCATAGCCTTGCCGTCACCTTTTTGTGAGGCGACTATAAGCGCCTCGTTGTCGCGGGCAATCTGTCCTTCCGCACGGGTAATCGCCGCTTCGATCTCGTTAATGCGGTTCCTGACGGGCGTCATGACCCGGGACCGCTCGTTGATGATATCAGCCCTGAGCCTCTTCGATTCTTTCTTCTGTGCGCCTTTTGCAGACGCGGCGCTTGTCTGTGTGCCATCCCCGTCTTCATGGGCCTCGTCTTCCCAGCCGACACGGGAGAGAAAGTCTTCATAGCTGCCGTCGAACATAGTGACCTTCGAGCCGTCAAAAACTACAAGCCGCTCCGCCACGGCATCGAGGATCATCTCACTGTGGGTCACGATTACCACGGCACCGTCGAAATTATTGATGGCTTCTATGAGAGAGTCAATGGATTCCATGTCCAGATGATTTGTGGGTTCGTCAAGAAGGAGAAGATTGGCGGGTGACGCAAGGAGCTTCCCCAGGAGCACGCGGCTTCTCTCACCGCCGGACAGAACGCCTATCTTTTTGAGGGCCCTGTCGCCATCGAAAAGCATGGCACCGCAGATGCCCCTTACCGCGGTCTTGCCCCGACCGGGCTCAACGCTCCAGATCTCATCCTCTATCGTCAGTTCCGGATCGAGACGGTCGATGTTCATCTGACCGAAATAGCCGAGTTTCAGGTTTCGGCTGAAGGTGATCGTGCCGGAGCGCGGTTTGAGTTCGCCGGCAAGGATGTTGAGCAGGGTGGTCTTCCCCTTGCCGTTCTTTCCGATGATCCCGATGCGGTCGCGCTTTTTGACGGCGACGGTGAAATCGCTGATGAGCACCGGTCCTGACGGATCGTAGGAAAAACCGACCCCATCAGCCTCGAGAAGCCACCTGCCGGGAAAAGGCGCTGCCTTGAAGGCAAATTCGAGGTTCTCAAGGGTGGCGAGTTTCTCCATCTTCTCCTTTTTTTGGAGCTGGCGGACCCGCGACTGTACGGACCTCGCTCTGGTGGCCTGCGCCCTGAAGCGGTTTATGAAAAGCTCCGTCTCCTTACGCTTTTTCTCTTCGTTGACCCGGGTCTGTTCGTAGACCTCTTCCTCCTCGATGATCTGTTCATAGAGCTTATGCGTGGTCCCGGCGATCTTGCGCATCCTCATGCGGTGGATCGTCATGGTGTGGGTCGTCACGGAGTCCATGAAATCCCTGTCATGGGTGATGAGGATCATCTCGCCCTTCCATCCTCTAAGGAATTGTGTAAGCCAGCGGATGGAAACTATGTCGAGATAGTTTGTCGGTTCATCGAGAAGGAGCATCATCGGCTGCGCGATAAGGATCTTTGCGAGGTTAAGCCGCACCTGGAATCCGCCGCTCAATTTGCGGGGATCGCCGCCCAGGTCGCCTTCGCCGAAACCCAGTCCGGCGAGGATAGTCTTCGCCTTATAGGTCTCATCGCGGCCATCCTCGTGAACGGGAAGATTTAGACAAGCCTCGGCAAGAACCGATCGCTCACTGAAGGATATATGCTGGAAAAGATGGCGGATAGTGTACCCCCGGGGAATATGGATCTCCCCCGAATCGGGCGTTTCCTCTCCGAGGATCATCCTGAAAAGCGTCGTCTTTCCCGTTCCATTGCGCCCGACAAGCCCCAACCGCTCACCGGGCCCGACGGTAAAGCTCGCCTCATCAAATAGTGTCTGTGTCCCGTAGGCCTTTGAAAGGTTGTTGACGATAAGCATGGCAGCGCCCGTAAAGCGCTCTATATTAACCCAAAGAGAAAGAAGGTTGCAAGAGCTTGAAACGGGGACAGATGGTTAAAGCCGCCTCTTCCACGCTTCGCACGCCTGCTTTTGGTTGTATGAGTATCCGGTTGAAACGAGGACTGCCACATGACAACACCTGCTACCGTTGGCTGTTGAAGATTCCCATTGTCAAATGATTACCACGAAACAACTTCTGAGTAACTTACCCTCCCGT
>DIFE01000036.1:2502-2682 GCA_002418985.1 Deltaproteobacteria bacterium UBA5756 | reverse complement strand
ATATCCAACTGTCCCCCTTTAAACACTGCGTTGTACTCTGTATGTGTGTGCTTCCTGTTGTATGAGAGGTCTTCCTGGCTTCCGGCCTTCGCCGGAATGACGTATGGAGAAAGCTGAAATGACGTATGGAGAGAGCCGGAATGACTTATAGAGAGAGCTGGAATGACCTACAGAGAAGGT
>DIFE01000036.1:0-2454 GCA_002418985.1 Deltaproteobacteria bacterium UBA5756 | reverse complement strand
TTGTTTTATAAGGAACGCATTTTGGGAAACGGATTATCCCGGACAGCGGTGGGAAAGGACCCTTAAAGTTCCGCTTTGCACGCCTTCGGCGAAAATATGACGGTGACCGACTTGCAACGCCCTGAAATGAAAAACGTGTCGAGGTGTCCCTGAAATGGTATACTTGCGACAAATCGTGATGAAAGGATCTGCCTATGGATATTGAATCGATCACGTGTGTTTACTTTTCTCCTACGGGAACGACGAGGAGAATCGTTGAGAACATAGCGTCCGGGATGCAGGGCGGGCGGGCGGAGGTTTTCGACTGTACGAAGAGCTCGCGGCGCTCCGGTATCTCACGGGTCCTTCGTGACGAGGTGGTCATACTCGCAGCGCCCGTCTACTACGGGAGAATTCCAGAGCCGGCGATTGATTGCTTCATGAAGATATCCGCCGACAAGACCCCCGCGGTGCTCGTGGTGGTTTACGGCAACCGTGCATACGATGATGCCCTGATCGAACTGTATGATATTGCCGTGGCACGGGGATTCATTCCCATCGCCGCAGGCGCCTTTATCGGAGAGCATTCGTATTCCACAGAATCCCTGCCCATGGCCACAGACCGACCGGATGAGGAGGACCTCGGGGCAGCCCGCGAATTTGGCTCGGCCATCAGGAACAAAGTCCTCGGCATCGCATCTCTTGAGGCAACGGCGCCGATCCACGTTCCCGGCCACAGGCCCTACGTTGAACCGGAGGGACTCTATCGACTGAGGAAAATGCGGGAGAACGCCCCCGTCACACCCGAAACCGATGAATCGTTATGCACCCGGTGCAACGCGTGCATCGAGGCCTGTCCCCAGAGCGCCATCGACCGCATTGATGTGACAAAAACGGACAGATCCCGGTGCATACTCTGCTGCGCCTGCGTCAAGGCATGCCCTGTGGGAGCAAGAAGACTGATAGAACCCGCCCTCCTTCTCCTTATGCGGAAAATCCAGGAATTGTGCCGCGAGAGGAAAGAACGGGAGTACTATCTTTAGGAAAATCGGATAGAGGCAACAGGTACAGAGTTAACGAAAAAGAACGTGTCGCGCTGGACATCCCTGGCCAACGCCAGCAGTTATGGAAACATCTGGAATGACAACGGGTGGTAAAGGGTGGCAGATGATCCCTTGAACAATCTGCCATACTACCTGGGTCGGATGATCATGCCAAGTCCGACAGGTTCTTAGAAGGGTGTCTTCAGGATTAGCCCCATGATGGGAGCAGTGTTATAGCTCGTGCTGTCAATCCTTTCGCCCGTCCTGTCCTCGACCCTTATAGAACCGGCAAAGGCGGCGCCTCCATACACACTCATACTGACGTTCTTTCCCAACTGACGGCTGAGATTAAGGTACCCTATAAGCGCGTTGGTCTGACCCACGCCCCCCGGCACGGGGCCACTGTCGGACAGGCGGAAGCGGCGCGACCGATAGCCACCGCCAAGGGATAGCTCCCACCCGCTTCCCATTGTGTATCCCAGTTCAAGTCCGGCGGGCCCTGCGGCACTGATTGGAAGAGGGTTTCTGAGTTGAAACTTGTCGGTGATCTTCCAGTTGATAATAATCGTCGGAAACACGGCGGAATTCTCGAGGCGATAAAACGCACCGACAGCAAAGCCTATGGTAAACGTGGGGCTCGGAGTGTAGGCTGCCCCCGCAGACCCCCCGTAGAGGAGAGACCTGCCGAACTGAGCCCCTTCCTCGCCGGAATACTGCCCGGAAGTGGCAACAAACAGGCTCCACGTCGGGTTGATGGCGTATCGCACCCTCCCGCTGATCCCCACCATGTGAATCTTGTTCCATGGGTCGGAAACGGCAAAACCGGTAAGAGGCGTGAAGTTATAATCGTTAAATTCATAGGAGAGGCCAAGGCCCAGGTTGGTCTTTTCACTCACCTGTGCTGCCGCTTTCAGTTCCGTCATGACGGTGGTGAGAGTGAGATTGCCGCCACCACTCACATGGGTTTTCGGAACATAGAAGGGTGACGTCTCAAAGGAAAACCTTATTTTGTCCCCCCTGCCTGCGTCAAGGGTTTTGTGCGATACCTGCCCATAAAGATCGGTGAACCCGCAAAAACACAACAAAAGACCGATTGCCCCAATGCAAAAGAAGTTGACGCTGCATGCCGGTTGTTTGTTTACAAACTTCACTGTTTTTTTCATTCATGACCTCCCTATATTGTAGTTTACTTTAAGAGATCACGGGGTCAAATCTTTATTTTGAATTTCTAACTGCCATTCCAATTCTTGCACGCCGGTGGAGCCGCAGTCACCTTCTCGGACACCTCGAACTATGTCCCCAATTTGGGCGATCTGTCTATTGAGCACAGATAGCTGCCACCCATAGCAAGAAAAGTGACGAGGACCAGTATCGTGGCCCCTCACCAGTTTCCAGCCCTTTGTCTGCCGACCCCAATCCACCATCAAAATAA
>DIFE01000082.1:19865-29838 GCA_002418985.1 Deltaproteobacteria bacterium UBA5756 | reverse complement strand
GTCTGAAAGAACTTGACCATCTCTAACATTAATGCCAATATATGTCTTTAAGCTATTCGTCCGTTATCTATGGGCAAAAGACATAGGCTTGGACTGGAGGGCAAATCTCTCCAGCTGCTGTAAAGGCAGGCTGTCGGTTTGGCCGGCAGGAAACATTGTTGATCTGCAGCTCAAAAACGTTTCTGAAAGGAGACCCAATATGAAACTGAAGACCCATTCATGTTTTTGTGCCGCTCTTTTTTTCATAGGGCTTTTCGTATTGTTTTCCCCTTGTGCTGTTCTTGCGGATCAACAGGAGATTTCTGTGGGATACGGTTTAGCTACTTTTAATAAAGGTGCGGGCCTCGGCCATCTGCATGAAGATGATTACTACGACTTTGCACAGGTTGCATACGGTTACGAAAAAACACTCTCCGGCAAATTCAACGTTCTTATCGAGCCCTTCGTTGCCATCGTGAATAGACCGACAAGCGGTCTTGACGGCGGCCTTACCGTAAACGCAAGATACTACTTTGGCGAGAGGAACCACAGAGGTTTTTTTGCCACGGTCGGGGCCGGGGGTGCTTATACGAGTGTCGCGTTCGAGGAACAGGGAACTCACGGTCTGTTTATCCTTCAAGGCGGTATTGGCTACAAATGGGAGAGACTGTTTTTGGAAGGCAGGTTCAAACACTATTCAAACGGCGGCCTTGCAAGTCCGAATGAGTCAGTAAACGCGAGCATAGTAAGTATAGGCTTTGCCTTCTGACATACCGTATGTCTAAGGCGGCTGCGCAATGATGATTACTTCTCCTGCACGTCAACCAACGTTATAAACAGACGGCAAAATATGTCCACAAGCCGTTCGTCCTGGGACATCACGTATGCCAGCACACCATTGCTGACCGCATGCGTGTAATTCCTTACGTTTTCCCTCGCTTCCCCGGACTTGATTATTGCTTTGTACTGGACCATTCCCGCATGGGCAACTCGCATCACTTTCTCAGAGCCAAGAAACTGAAATACCGATAAGGCCGCTTTTGCAACAACATCGTTGATTGCAAGTTCAGTTCCTTCATCCCCGAGATGCAAGGTTAGCTGGTTTCCGACAAAGTAAAGGAAAACCATGCCTGTGAGGATCTCGGAATCCTTTGTATGACCTTCTGTCGGGAAACGGGAAACTTTTCGCTGAACATAGGAAATGAGCTGTGTTAGAATCCGCGCGACGGCATCTTCCAGGTTATCCGATTCAGGAAGCCCATCAATCTTACGGAGGCGGTTGGCCAGAATTATCAAACTATTTTTGAAAAAGTCCGCTGTAAGAATGTCAGCACTCTTAGCCCGGCTTTCGGCTGCGAGATCAGCTTCATTGAGAATACGCGCCACTTGTGCCAAATCGCTGCAATGCAAAACTGCATTGACGATTGATTTGAGCACGGGATTCCGCATATCATCAGGTGTCAGGTCGTCGCAATACTGTTTCTTCAGGATTCTCGCAATCTCCGTGGCCTTATCGATGTTCTTTCCCTGGTATAATCTAGCCCCAAATAGACCTATCTTTGATTTCTTCACCAGTATTCCGGTATGATCAATGCGAATCCAACAGGGAGTTCCGTTATCCATTCGGATACTGGCCCGATGGTTATTGTTGTCATCATCCAGGAAACGAATCAGTCTTGTCATTTCTTTTGTCACCCTTTAGTTCGAACAACTAAAAACTTCAACACATCGAATTCAGTCGCCAGCAACACGAATCGGTCAGTTCATGATTCGTCTTATCTTATACCATCTCTAACGTCGCCTTCTCAACCAAATTTGATTAGATATTACCTGGGTGAGGGGCATGCGGCGGACTGCCACCTATTGATTAGCTTTAAAAGCGATTCTTATCTCCGGCGGGGTCAATATATCCACTTGTGCTTCACGTTCCTGACGCTTACGGCGAATAATCCGACGGCGAAGGCAAGGAGGATGAGAAAGTTGATCGGCACACCGAGGTGGCCGTTCTGGCTGATGGAGGACTTAAGGATGTCGGCCCCGTAGGTGAGGGGAAGCATATAGGAAATTGGTTGCAGGAAGACGGGGAGTGACTCCACGGGAATGAAGAGGCCGCAGAGAAAGATCATGGGAAAGCGGAAGAAATTGGAAAAGGTCTGGGCCTCGAAGATCTCCTTGACTGATACGGCGATGAAGAGGCCGAGGAGCGTCGAGGTCACTGCGATCAGGAAGATGGCGCCAAGCGCGGGGAGCCAGTCGATGCCGGACAGGTCGGTCAGGAAGGCCGCAAAGAGAACCGGCACGAAGGCGTTGACCAGGCCGAAAACGATGGCGCCGCTCGTCTTGGCAAGCATAAGCAGATTCAGGTCGATAGGCGCCAGCAGGAGTCTCTCAAAAGAACGGCTTCTTCTCTCAAAGGTCAGGGTGACCGACAGCATTGAGGTCGTTCCGAAGAGGACGGACAAGCTCATCACGCCGGGAAGAAGACCCCGCACGTCCACGGCCGTGGGCGACTTGAGAAGGAACATCAGAGTCCATGCCACGGGGAAGATGATGCCCCAGCTGATGTTCGGCGGCTTCAGGTAGTAGTTCCTCATGTCTTTCATGAGGATGTTCCAGAAAGCGATCCACGACTTCATTGTTTTCCCTTGTCTTCCTTTTCCTGTTTCATCTTTTCGAGGGCGATGCCCGTAATCTTCACGAAGACCTCTTCGAGCGAGGGGCGCATGATCCGCGCTTCGTAGACCGTGATGCCCTTTTGCTCGAAGAACCGCATGAGAGGTGTCAGGTTCAGAGGGAGGGCAGAGCGGAAGCGGAGAGCATCGGTTCCGGACGCTTCTACGACAACATGAGGAAAGTTCTCCCGGAGGGCGGGCTTCAGGTCGGCACCACCATTCGCAAAGGTAAGTTGCACGACGTTCTCCTGCTGGACCTCGCGCATCAGCTCGTCCAGCTGCCCGATCCGGACAATCTTACCACCCACGATGAATGCGACCCTGTTACACAGCCGCTCGGCTTCCTCTATGTAGTGTGTTGTGAGAAAAATCGTCGTTCCCTTTTGGTTGAGAGTCCGTATCAACTCCCGTATTTGCCGTGCGCTGGCCACGTCGATGCCGGTTGTCGGCTCGTCCAGAAAAAGGATCTTCGGTTCATGGATGATGGCGGCGGCAATAGTGAGTTTCCGTTTCATGCCCTTTGAGTAGGCCCCGAAAGGTTTCCTGCCCGCCTCTGCGAGACCGAACTTTTGGAGGAGTTCCCCTGCCTTCTTTTCCCGTTCCTCTTTCCCTATGCCGTAAAGAGCCGCGCAGAAAGACAGGTTTTCCAGCCCGTCCATCTCCTCGTAGAGGTTGCTCTCGTCGGGTACGATGCCCATGACCCGCTGAGCCTTCTTGATCTCTGTGGCGCAGTCGAACCCGGCGATCCGGGCAGAACCTGACGTGGGGGTTGCCAGCCCGGTCAGCAGATTGATCGTGGTTGTCTTGCCTGCTCCGTTGGGGCCGAGGAACCCGAAAATCTCTCCGTCGCGAACGGAGAACGAGATATGGTCAGCGGCCGCCAAATCCCCGTATCTCTTTGTCAGTTGTTTGACTTCCAGACTATCCATGTTCTGCTATTCCTTCGTGCCTTCTTCAGGATTCCCTTTCACCCTCTGCGGATACTGGTAAGTACATTCGCACATTTTTGCTCCGTCCTTTCGGCAATCGGTTTTTTTGTTGGGGTGATTGGTACACGCCCCGTCGGGGCAGCGCGCCAGGCCGGTCAAACCTGTAAGGGCCTCGGCCAGCTTGTTCAGTCTGTTCCGTTCCACTGAGTAGTGGGTCCAGTACCCCCGTTTCTCTCCCTTTACCAATCCAGCTTCCCGGAGCTGTTTCAAATGTTGGGACACGGCCGCTTCCGATATCCCAAGGCGTTTGGCCAGGGCACCGACGCACAGATCATGGGTTAACAAAAGGCTCAATAGCCCGAAACGGGTGGTATCCGATAACACTTTGAAGATCTGCACGAGTTCGATTGTTGTCGTGGGTTGGTCGATCACAGGGCTACCATTTAAGACATTACTTAATTGGATTATAGATGGCTTAAATAGTGTTGTCAATGATTATCGCTCCCCTCTGCGTGCTCGCCCGATGAGCGTTGCATATTATCCGCGCCCCAAATCCAGTCTTTTCATGAACCCTTCCGTTGCGTCGCTTTGCCGGACGCACCCACAACATCACTTGTCCGGGGTTTGCGGTGTTTCCGGTGTAGCCGGTGAAACCCCTTCAGCGGGTGTCTGACTGCATTCGACTTGCCGATAATTTCTGTGATATACGTATTGAAACAGAAAGAGGAGACAGATATTCATGGATTTTACGTACTATGGCGATTTGCTGGGTATTTCCGGTTATTACAGACTCAATCCCAGCGTGGCGAAGGATAAATTGAACCTGTTTTACGATATTACCTTTGAAAGCCTCTCAGGATATTGTCGACAAAACGAGAATACCACTGTTGCAATGTTCAGCGATAGCCTGCTGTTTTATGGCAATGATATTCGTAACGCCCTGGAACAGCTGCATTCCGTCTATGTCAAACTGCTCCATCAGGGGTTGCTTCTCAGGGGTGCCATCGTAAAGGGCAAGCTTCAATTCGAACCTCGCCTTACACTTGAGAACTATGAAAAAAGACTGCCGCAAGATGACACTCTGGCAAGAGCGATGGGGTTGGAGAGTACAAAGAAAGGTGCGAGGCTATTGATAGAGAACCAGCTCGCGGCCGAACTGCTCGATCAGTACCCGGAATGGCTTACGCAAGAAGGTTACGTCATGAGTTTCAGCAACATGCACTATACAAACGTCCCGGACAGGAGTGTGCTGCGCAGGATATCACCAACCCCGGAACAAGACACATATGAGTATCTGTATTTTTGGATTGACCCTGGTCTCAAGGCTTATCTGGGCTTGGACCGGGAAGTCAGGGTCAGGGATCTGGAGGTGTTGAAATCGATGACAAGCGAGTCCATCAGTGCTCATTATAAGGAAACAATCGAACTTCTGAAGCGATGCAAAACGCGTCAAAAAGTCACTGAGGAAAGATTGAATTGCAGATCATCGGTTTAGGAAGATAACTTTGCCAAGTCTTGTCCCCTCAAAGAGGCTTACGAAATTCCTCGAAGGGCATAATACACCGCGGGCTCATCAGGGCCTTGACCATCTCTCAATAAGCATTGATTATTAACACTCCATATAATAGTATTTGAGTTGTTTGACTGGTCCTTCCAGGTCGTAAAACCCATTCTAAAAATAGTGATGGTATCCATAAGCATGTAAGTGCTTCAAGAAGATCAAAAATAACACTTATACTGAGAGGACTCTGAATGTCAGATATCATTCAAGGCGGATACTTCGATAACGGCCTGAGCGGTTGGCGCGTAATTTCCGGCCAGGTTTTCGTCAATTATAGACCCGTGCCGGCGGATTCGATCCTCGCGAGCGATGTCGAGATAAACGGAAAGCCCGTTGTCCCGTTGGGAGGCGATTACTGGCATGTTCCCTATCCGGTCGCCGAGAGCGGCATACACCTTTTACGCGTATCCTCCACGTCGCTGGAAGTCCTCGACTCCGACGTTTTCGTAATCCGGCTGCCGTATCTCGCCTTTTGCCTGGGCGGCAGTGCGACAAAGCTCGTAGCTCTTGAACTTCGCGTTCCTGCAGCCAGCGCCAAAATCAGTGGTTTCCCGGCATTGGATCAGCCCGATGCGGATGGTTTCGTGGCCGTTCGGATTCAAAATCCTTCCGGATCCGATGTGCTCCGCCAATACACCTGGAATCTGGCTGGTGCACGGCGCAACACCGGTCTTCTCAGAACAAAGGCCAAGGTGCGCCTGAGGATTAATGGGAGTTTAAGGGGAAAGCGCCCTCTGCGGCTTGCGGCCGGCAAAATTCGTCTGCTGTCCGATCCACCCCCTCCGTACCATCTGCCTCTATGGGGCTGGGCCGATATTCACTGTCACCCTATGGCCCAGGCGGGGTTCGGGGGCTTTCTTGCCGGGCACATGCACGGGCCGGTCGAAGACCTTGGTTCCTGTCTGCAAAAGCATGGATGGAAACACTCCAACCCCAGCCATCCCATGGGCCTGGCGCTCAATACGGGAAACCGCAATGATGGCTCGCTGTCTGTGCCGGGGTGGACCACGGGCACGCCCCAACCCGGCGACGAGTTCGGATTCCAGGGTTGGCCTAAATTTGATGACCTGATCCATATCAAGACACACCAGGACTGGATCCGGCGCGCATACGACGGTGGTTTGCGGCTGATGGTTGCGCTCGTGGTGCACAATGAGCTACTGGCAAGCATCGCTCAGTTTCCCGTTTCGCCGCAGAGTGACCGCGATACGATCGAGCCGCAGGTCCAGATGCTGAAAGAGTTCGTCGTACACAACAAGGATTGGTGCGGTCTCGCCAGAACCCCTGTCGAGGCGCGCTCCCTGCTGGAACAGAACAGGATGGCCTTTGTTCTGGGACTTGAGACCGACTCCATTAACGGTTGGATCAACAGGAGTGATTTCAAGGACGATCCCTCGCAGGCCAACCGGGATGCAATCCGGGATGAGATCTATCCTTATTTCGAATATCTTCGCAATCTCGGGATCGTCCAGATCAACCTTGTGCATCTGAGCGACAATGCCTTTGGCGGGATGGCCCTGTATGAAATGTTGTCCCTGTTCAACACATTACAGCGCACCGGAGAATTCCCCGCGGGCGAAGATGGCTACTACGAGCAACCCGTACCCGGGCAACCGAAAACTCCGCGACCTGAGGATGAGCAGATATCCAAGCCCGTCTCAATCCCCTCGGAGCTGCGGGGGCTGCTGGACGAGGTAGCGCAGCATTTTGGGATTCCACTGCCGCAAGCTTTGACCAATCCGGATTTCCCGGGCGGCAATCGGAACGTGCGCGGCATGACGATCGCCGGAGAGGTGGCCCTGCGCGTGGCAATGCGGCTCGGCATGGTGATCGATATCGACCATATGTCGGAGCGTTGCACCCATAGGGCATACGAAATAGCGATGAGGAGTGTCGACAATTACAAATACCCGTTGATCGTAGCGCATAACGGCGCACGAAATATATCTCCCCGCCCGTTGTCCAACTCATCCACTTGGTCTTTCGGGTCCGGTTTTCGCCGGAATCCCGAGGTTTGGCCGAGCGAGGGAGCGAAGTCAGACAAGCAGATCGATTACATTAAGGAGACCGGCGGCATATTCGGTAATGGCACCTCGGTGATCGATTCGAGGGACTACGGCCCATCACATGTGAAAAACGACTGTCCCGGCACTGTCAAGAGCTTTGCCCAGGGCTACCAGTACGTAGCTGACAAACTAAAGATGCCGGTCGCGCTTGGAACCGACTTGAACGTGCTTCTGGCGGGTTTGGGACCCCGATTCGGACCACGGGCCGCATGCGGCCTCATCGGTGAGATAAGCATGGGAGATGACGTCTGGAAGAAAAACGTTCGCCAGGAGCGACTTCTCGACGCCGAGGCACAGCGTCGCGGAGTGGCATACGATTCGCCCATTCGCGACTGGCGCACCTATCGCTTCCAATTCCCGGAAGAGGGCGATTTGTATAGCGAGGATGCGTGCCAGGATCTTCAATCGGCCCCGGGTACCTACCTGCAAAGGGCAGCGGGTGAATGCCATCTCATGTGGCAGGCCATGGCGCTTTTCGAAGTGTTGTCCAATGATCGGAATATGTCCCTGGGGATAGCCAGGGACCAGGACCCGCAACTTGACCAGCGGGTCATCGACATGGTCGCGGGCATGCAAGGCGCAACGTCAAACGCAACGATCACACCTCACTACCGCGCAGGGCTTCTTATGACTAACGAGTCGGCGAAACTGGAGGTTGAGGATGCCTATGTTCAGTTGCTCGTCCATACCCTGCGCAAGATTCGCGATCTGTGGAATGTCATGTCCAACAAGGATAATAATGTGCCCCTGAAACGGTCCATCGCCGGTCCCATCCGCGACTTCGATTTCAACCTGGAAGGCCTCGCCCATTACGGCATGCTGCCGGACATGTTCCAGGACCTGAAAAACACAGGCTTGCCTCGTGATACGTTCAGCAAACTCCTCGGTTCAGCCGAGCGCTATATCCAGGTTTGGGAGAAATGCGCCGAACTAGGTGCAATGATTAAGGATTGATCTCGGAGGAGGATCGCTTATGCCCAACTACTATATTCATCTGCAGGCTGCCGCCGAAACGATGGAACGGCTGAAAGCCGGTTTGTCGGCGGGCTCACCCCTCACCCGGAAAGAAGCCGACGATCTCTTCGACATCGCACACACAAACCGCAACTACTTCGCTGCAGGCGCGTATGGCCCGGATCTGTTCGTCCACAAGTTCGATCCTGCCTGCAATGCGGAGTATGGAACCGATGTCCGGGGGCGTGCCCGGCCGATGAAAGGCTATCTCGATGTTTGTATTCGCCAGAAGCTGAGCGGCAACAGGCTTTACCGCCGAGGTGTAGAAATAGATTCCGCTCTCGTCCGCAAGCCATACGGTCATTGGTCGCACATGGGGATTTTGACCCTCCACCGTTGCAAGGAAGCCGTTGGGAGTCTTCTCGATATATCGAATGCAATCCTCAAAGGTCATGGCTGGCGCTTCCGTTATTATCATCCTTGCATTGCACTGAACTGTCAAGCGGTTTCTTGTAAGGCGGGTGCAGGCAGGCCTAACATGGCTACAGATGACTTCTTGCCGGGATAGGCGTAACCCTCTCGCAAGCCGTTTTTACTTGACCGGTTTTTTCCACTCGGATAAGATATCGAAACCAATCGGGAAATCTGAAGGTAATAATGAAAAGAAGATCCTTTGATTACGACGAAGAGATTCTGACCCAGATTAATGCACGTATCAAAAAGGGTGGCGAGGGCCCCGGCGACGAGGCCCGGGATGTCAACGATATCATTAACAGGACAAGCGGCGCCGTAATCGAGGTCAACAAGGAACTTGGCAGCGGTTTCCCTGAGAAGGTATATGAGAACGCCCTCATGCTGGAGTTGAGAAAACAGGGATTAAAGAGCAGAAGCCATGTTCCGGTGAAAGTAAAATATAAGGGCGTAGATGTCGGCGAGTATTTTGCCGATATCGTCGTCGAGGACCAGATCGTCATCGATATTATGACCGTGGACGCAGTACAGAAGCCGCACAAAGTGGACCTCATCAACATACTCAGGGCAACGAACTACAAGATCGGGCTCATCGTGAACTTCATAAACCAGAAGGCGGAGATCCACAGAATAGTCGTGTAGTGCGGGAAGGCCTGCTTTACCCTTAACAGTCTTTGGGTTTGGGAGGGACAACCACACTGCTGTCTTCGAGCTTTTCCAATTCTGTTTTCGCACATTCAGGGCACTCCGGCGGCTCTTCGGCTCCCGGTATGGCTACGTAGGATGTTCCACACTTTCTGCATATATATGTCTCTTCGGCCATGGGCACACCTCCTGTCTACTTGATACGTTGACAATGATTAAGCACTGTGCCTTTTCCTGTCAACGACACCCCGCGCAGATTGCCGCTTTACATGGGTTTGCCCGCCCACCCGGCCGGCGGTGTTTTTTGTTCTTGTCATCACAACTAAATATCAGTCTTCCGACAGACGACCGAGTTTCAGAGACAAGGCAAGTCTTAACTCGTTGACTGTGAACGGCGTTGTTTGATATATATGAAGGCTATACTACATCACAGGAGGATATAATGAAACACACGCTGGTTTCGGGTTTATTTGCTGTACTTCTTGCAGTGCTCTATATGGTACTATGCTCCACGCCTGTGTGGGCGGTATCAGTCCAGACGCCGAGCGCGCAAACACCGAGCGCGCAGACACCCAGCTCGCAGACACCCAGCTCGCAAACACCGAGCGCACAGACGCCGAGCGCGGGTAATAAGTGCAATCCCGGCTACAACTACACGCAGTACAACGGCAGGAATGCATGCGTAAGATGCAACCC
>DIFE01000082.1:0-19788 GCA_002418985.1 Deltaproteobacteria bacterium UBA5756 | reverse complement strand
ATGCGTAAGATGCAACCCGGGCTATAACTACAGAAAATACAACGGCAGGGATGCATGCGTGCGGTGCAATTCCGGCTATAACTACACGCGGCATAACGGCAGGGATGCATGCGTCAGATAGCCTGAAGGGATGCCTTTAAATTAAATTTCGGCAGAAAGATAGTGGGCAGGGTTGACCTGCCCACCTGACTGTCCCGTTTCTAACCAGATACGCACGCATCCCGTGGCGGCTTGCCGGGCGCCAGACTCACAACGGGTTTGTCAAGCGTGGCTCTGGAAAAGACGTTCGGCGCATCACACTCCCCCGATGCGCCCTTCTTGACTGATAACCATTTCGCGTATAGGCTTTCTGTAATGGACCTCAGGCACCTGCTTCAGACACATCATGATGAGATTGTACGAGAGTGGGTCGATCGTATTCGCACTGAAGTGAGCGAAAACTATTCGAGCCGCCCTGTGGAGGAGGTGACCCTGACGATTCTGGAGGCGACCGGGGCATACTTTGCCGTGCTCACAGAAAATGACTTCTCTAAAATGGACGTCTTCATTGAGAAGATCAGCAGGGTGCGGCTGGATGTGGGCTTTTCCCTCTCTGAAGTTCAGGGGGCCTTTGAGCTTTACAGAAAGGTTCTCACGCCAATCCTTATAAGAGAGCTTGATCCGTCCCTTCTGCCTGAAGTGCTGCAGAAATTGAATGATTGTCTTTCCCATACCATCAGAAGATTCAGCGATTATTTTCAGTCTCTCCATGAAAGGGCGATCAGGAACCGTGCCGAAGACCTCGAACGGCTGGTTGAGGACAGGACAAGGGAACTCTCCGAATCGGAGGCAAAATACCGCACGCTGGTAGAAGAGATCAACGACGGATACTTTGTCAGTCAGAGAGGAATAGTGGTATTTGCCAACAAGGCCTTCTGTGACATGCATGGTTATACGATGGAGGAGGTGATCGGCAGGCACTATATGGATTTTGTCGCCCCCGAATCATCCGACGAAGTGTCGAGGATTTACAAAGAACGGATGACTACGGGGGAGGCCCGGGACCAGTATGTATACCTGAGGCGTTGTAAAGACGGCAGGCAGCTGTACTCGGAAAACAAGGTGAAGCTCATCACGTACCGGTCAGAGACCGCAACGGCGGGTATTTGCAGGGATATCACCGAAAGGATGGAGCTTGAGAAGCAACGCCTGAGGCTGGTGGAGCTTGAGAACGAAAGAAAGACCATAGCCCTGACAACTTTAAACCAGCTCATGGTCACGCTGTCTCATTATCTTCTGAACGCCAATAGTATAATCGGCGGGATGGCAAGGCGCACTTTGCGGGCCGGGTCAAAGGGAGAAAGACTCGCCTCGTTGGAGATTATAAAGGAACAGACGCACAAGACGGAATCCATCATTGCCGCCCTTAAGAAAGTTGCTGCGATCAGAACGACGGATTATACCCCTGAAAGCCACACCCTTATGATTGATCTGACAAACGAAATCGAAAACAAGCTGGCGAAGACCGGGCAGAAAGAGATTTCGAAATAAGCGCCTTATCTTACCTGTGACGCCCGTGGCCGCCACGCCGGGGTCCATAAGGGCCATGTCCGTAGAAGCCCCTGTGCCAGGGTCTATAGAAACCCGGCCCATAGTAGTGGCGCCCGGGTGAATGATAATAGGGCGACGAGTAATACGGCGACGAGTAATACGGGCCATCGTAAACATCATAGGAACCAACCGGCACAATCGCACATCCCGCCAGCAAGGTTAACGCAAGTGCGATCATCGCTATCTTCATTGGGTACCTCCTTTTCTGCCATGAGCCCAATGTCATGCAGTTTTACATTCTCACAGGCCAAGCCCCCGCTATCGTCCTTGAGCCCGCCCGGCAATATAGCCTGTTCAGCAATATTGATGCCTGAAGAGCTTGTTTCTAATACTTTACAATCATTAAAGAAATAGTCCGTCGAACGAGGAAGTACCAACATTTTTGTCGTTTTCCCGGGAAGCTCCCCGACAAAAACGTCTAAAAGCGGGCCACGATGTTACCCCGTGATCTCTTAGGTACATATGCAATGGAGGGCGAAAAGATGCAGCGACAGGCTGCAGCCATAACATACTGTTGACAAAAAAGGAGCCCCGAACGAGTCGTATTCAGACGGGCAATTTTGTTTACCCGGAGCGACCATTCGAGGCCTTGGGAGGCTACTCCTGCATGTCGCTTATGCCGCTGATTCTGCTCAATCAGCCCCGTTTATCACTGCCAGCTATAAATACCTTACTGGTAGCAATTTTTGCTCGGGTCAGAATAGCTCTAGAACAAGGGTAACAGAACTTCTCTCTTTGTCAAGCGCGCGACGAAAGACAGGTATTGCTAAGTACCTGAATTGACTCCGGAACAGTCGCTATGTTGCTATGTATCTTCACCCGCATTTTACGCTTCACCGCTAAACAGGTTCGGCATTGCGTGTACGTATCCCCGCTTGCAGGATTCAAAGGAACCATGATAATAGGTGTTATGCGTAGAATCATTCGATACGGCGGCATTGCTCTTCTGGGCATTGTGCTGGCCCTCATGATGATATGGTCGATCATGGCCATATACTATTCCAATATCGCCAGCGAGCCGGTGAAGGTCATTCTCTGTGCGGCCTTCGGTCTTGCCGCCATAGCTGCATTTATCTTCCTTCCGCGCCGAGGGCTGACCACAGTCGGGTTTGTTCTGGTCTTTCTCGGCATAGTTGCCTGGTGGCTGTCCATTCCTCCGTCAAACGATCGCATCTGGCAAAGGGAGGTGGCCGTACTGCCCTATGCCGTCATCACGGGCGATGTTGTCACCCTGCACAATATCCGCAATTTCGCGTATCGCACCGAAACGGATTTTGATGCCCGCTATTACGACAAAAGGTTCGATCTTAAAAAGCTCAGTTCCGTGGACCTCATCGCCGTCTACTGGATGGGGGATGCCATTGCCCATGTCATGCTCAGCTTCGGGTTTGAGGGAAAGGACTACGTCGCCTTTTCCATCGAAACCCGAAAAGAAAAGGGCGAAGACTATTCGACAATCAAAGGGTTTTTCAAACAGTACGAGTTAATCTACATAGCGGGCGACGAGAGGGACCTTATCCGCGTCAGGACCGACTACCGCAGGCCCGAGGAGTTTGTCTATCTCTACCGCCTCAATCCCAGGCCGGAGAACCTGCGACGGCTTTTCGTCGAATACGTTCTCCAGATCAACAGCATGAGGCAGGAGCCCGAATGGTACAATACCCTCACAACGAACTGTACGACAAATATCGTCCGCCATGTGAGGGCCCTGGGCAGCCAGGCCAGATACAACTGGAAGATACTTCTGAGCGGATATGCCCCCCAGTATGCCTATGAAATGGGAGGGCTCTATTCGGGCGTCTCCTTCAAGGAGCTCAAGGAACTCAGCTTCATCAACAGGAAAGCCCACGTGATCGGCAACGATCCTGAATTCTCGCGCAAGATCAGGGAGGGCCTGCCGGTGCCCGAAAGGAAGACGAAGGATTAACCTCCCGTAACAAACAACCTTAAAGACCTTGTCTCACGCCCGCTTCACCCCCTTTCGGGGTTTCGCTGGAGGCATAAAAGAGAGCATGACGAGGAAGACTAAAAACCTTCCCGGGAATTTGAGAATACTGAAATTCCCGGGAATCTTCGATCCCGCTACGCGGGAAAGTAAAGAACCATGATACTTCGCTCAAACCTGTCCCGCAACGATGACCCACCCACCACGAGCATTAATGGTCAGTTTCCGCCGAAGGCGTGCAAAGTGCGGCCTGATCCCTGCTGTCTGGGATCTGGACGCAATTCTTCTAAGGCTTCCTCCTACTCTCTCTTCTATGCCTCCAGTGGAACCCCGAAGGGGCGGAACGGGCGTGAGACAGTCTTTTAAGGTCCCGTTTGTTACGTCGTTTGTTACGGGATAAACGTAAGACAGTCTTTCCGGGTTTTTGTGCATGACATCCCCTTTCTTTTGCCATTGCGTGCACAGCACTTCGACTGCTATCTATTGGGTAACACAATAGAATTTCAGAAGGAGGAGAGCATGACAACGGACAAGGAAGTGTCGGATGGCATTAAGGCATATGGAGAGGCTTTGTTGTTTGCGTCGGTGGCTTCGACACGTGAAGATCTTGCCGGTGTGGAGGAGAACTACTGGATCGCCTACAACAAGCTGAAAGATTCGCCCGTTGAAGAGCACCGGATCATCTGCGCCGAGTGTCTGGAAGCTGTAGCGCGCATTCTCGATGGAGAGGGCCGCCTCTCCGCCGGCGACGATCTTCGCAAGCAGGCGGAAGGGTACCGCAAACCTGCCGGGGCCGAAGATCCCTCTGTCCGGGAAGGGTAATCCGGCGTACGGGTGGGAGAGCGTGGGGCACCATCGGCTGATCGCGTGGATAAGACAGGAGATCACATCGACAGAGGTGGTTATGGTGAGTGAAGTGGTCGGTTATAAGGAAAGACTGGAGCCCAATCCCGCCATGCATATCTCCGAAGGCACTCTTTATCCGACGACGGCGGACGGAATGTATGAGATCCATGAAGATCCTGTCTACGCCGATGTGCCCCGGACCGTCCTCGACGAGAGACGCGCGTCGGATGCCGCCGAGGCGCTTGTGGCCCTTATCCTCTCCGACGAGCGCTACATATACCTGGCGAAGGAATTGATGGGGGAGCAGAAAGTATTCGTCCGGCACTGGGAGCGCCTCTGCCTGCACGGCAGGGACAAGAGGACTAAACGCGTCGCCATTCACCGCCTCGGCAGGGCCCCCTCCCGGCTCTTCATGAAGGAATTGCGCGGGGTGCTGGAGGGGGTGAAAGGTCCCCTTGAGTTTCTCTGGCAGCTCTGTGCGGGTATCTGTTTCTATGGCTGGATCATCTACCTTATCTGGCCCGAATCAAAAGTCGGCGTCTGGATCGGCTGGATCATAAAGAGAATTCTCGCGGAGGCGAGAAGAATAATATACGATTAGAAGGAGATCATGAAGGATCTGAAGGTTTTCGACAGAACTGAGAACATGCGGCCGGTGTCCCGTGACATCATCAGGGAAACGCTGGCGGATCTCGGCCCCGCCGGAAGGATCACCCACCACCTGGGTACGCACCTTCACCAGTATCACGGGGTGGCCATCTCTCCCGACGGATCGAAGATGGTCACCGCCAACCGTGACCGCACGGCCCGCCTGTGGGACGTCGCCAGCGGCCAGTGTCTCATGGTATTTCAGGGCCACAGCGGTGAACTCCGGCGAGCGGCATTCATGAATGATGGGGAGCATGCCGTCACCACCGCGGATGATGGAACGCTGCGCCTGTGGGATTGTACGACGGGTAAATGCGTCCTCGTTCTGGATGGTCACAAAGGCAAAGTTACCGCCGTCGCGGTCAGCCCCGATGACAAACATGTAGTTAGCGGTGATGATAAAGGGACGGTACGGGTATGGTCCTTTCCCGGTGGTGCCTGCGAGCATGCTGTCGAGCAGGAAAATCAGTACACTAACAAGATTCTCGTAACCGGGGACGGCACGATGCTTGTCACGCTGGGCTCGAACGGCAAAGTGTTCCGATGGAGCTTCCCTGCCATCGGCAACCCTTTTCAAATTACCCGGGGGAGTTTTCCCTATTCCTTCAAGGACATCGCTCTTGCAGGGGACGGGACCATTGTCGCCGCGGCGTGGGATGGCCTCTATTGTTTCAACATTCGCACCGGCGATCAGGAAAGGTTCTTTGCCTTCGAACCCCACAATCCGTACAAGGTGACGACCACGGGGGACGGTTCCCGGTTTGTGGCCTGCTGTCACTTCAAAACCATCCTCGTTGTGGACGGCGAAACGGGTATGATCGAGAAAGAGTTCGCCGGCCACAACGACGATGTGACCGGGATGGCGCTTGCATCCGATGGAAAGACTCTCTGCACGGTAAGTCTTGACTGGACATTGAGGACATGGGATATCGACAGCGGCACGTGCCTCAGGACCATCAAACCCGCACGGAACGTACATAATCTTTCTCTTTCCGGTGACGGCGCGTATCTTGCCGCCTCCGATGATGGCGGCGCGGCAAAGGTCTGGAACCTCATCGATGGTTCGAACCGGGTTGTGACACCCAAATCGTCGTCGCTCGTCTTCCTTGTCCTTCCCAATCTCGTCGCCACCGGTCATGAGGATGGAGAGGTTCGTCTCTGGGAGATAGGGGGCGACAGGAAGGAACCGGCGGCCGTTCTGAAGGCCCATGTTTACCCTGTGCACCCCCTCGTGCCCTTACGGTCGGGAGCCTTTCTCGCTTCCTGTGCTTATGACGGAGTGAGGCTCTGGGACGTACAAAAAGGCGATTGCATCAGGACCTGTACGATACCGGGAAAGGCCGTGGTCCTTGCGGTCGATGAGAACATGGAGCGGATGGCTGTGGTCCGCGTGTTTACGAGGAATATAATCGTCCTCGACCTTCAATCGGGCCGGAGGCTTGCCCTTTTGAAGGGTCATGAATGGCCGGCCATGAACGACCTGTGGGTCTCCATCCGAGGTCTTCATTTTCTTGACCGGGGAAGGGGCCTCGTCTCCTGCGGCCGCGACGGGCGTGTCATCCTCTGGGACCCTGTTACCTTCGAGGTGCTGCAGTCAATCGAAGGGACCGATTGCGATATCAACTGCATGGCCGTCGAGGATGACGGGCGCCATGTAGTCATCGGCACCCTCCAGGGAGGTGTGGAACGATGGGACCTTGAAAGCGGGCAGCGGGAGGTCTGCTGCCCCCGTGAGGGACGTCCGGTGGTGTCCGTTGCGCTCTCTCCCGGTGAAAGAAGGATTTTTGCGTCTTTCAGCGATGGGACGGTGCGGATCATCGATAGGGAGAGTTCCGCTCTGCTGTGCACCCTCTGGAACGTGGACGACGGTTTCTTCTGGTTCACGCCGCCTGACGAACACGCCCCGGACGGTTGGGTATGGACCGACAGGGCCGACCTTCTCCATGTCGTGGAGGAAGGCAGCCAGGACCGGGTTCTCGGAGCGATACCCTTGAATGACGAAAGGCGCAGTGCCTATGTTCACACCCGCAACAATGCGGCAATGATACGGGCACGGCTGAGGGGTCTTGACGAATACGCCCGCGTAGCCGGTCGTTATGTCCGTGCCCTTGCGAAAAAGGAGCGGGAAGCCATCGCCCGCACCCGCCCGATGCTGCCGAAAGGAGACGGACATGCGTAAGGAAGACAGGACGCCAGAGGCCTCCTTGCCGGCATTCATCCCGTCGACGGGTCTCGGAAAACTTTCGGGAAAGGCTATCTCCGATGTCCTCGATAGATTCGCTCAGCCCCGCCGGCTGACCCATGACCTCGGGTTCCACAAAAGAAGAGTGACCGCGCTTGCGACGGCCTTCGGCGGCACATGCATCGTTACGGGAACCTCCGACGGTAATGTACGCCTGTGGGACATGGTCTCCGGAAGATGCCTGCGGGTCTTCTCCTGCGGCGGCCCGACCATCTCGGGGATCTTCACTACCCCCGGAACGAACCGCATGGTAACGGCCTTTCGCTTTGGAAACAAGAAGGTCTGGGATCTCGAAAACGGAGATTGCCTGGCGACCCTGTCGGACCATCCCGGTGATCCCGTGCTTTGCAACGACGACCATCTCTTCTGCAAGCAGAATTGGAATGTCCGGAGCTTCTTCAGGGGGAAGAGTCCCGATTCGAAAAGGTCCGAGGTCCTGGTCTACGAGGTCGATACGGGAAAGAAGGTCCGGACATTCCGGATAGAGAACAGCCACATCGAATATCTTGCGGTGAGTCCCGACGGCAGAAAGGTGGCCGCAGTGAGTGACGATCAATCGGTCCGGATATGGGATGTCGCTTCGGCTGAGCTTCTTCATGAATCTCTCCGGAGACTGAAGTGGCCTATGATCGCCGGCTTCAGCCCCGACAACCGGTCAATTGTTGTTGGCTGGACCGACAGGGTTGATGTCCAGGATGTGACGGGGTCAGGCACCTCTTTCTCCATCGAGATACCGTCCTCCGGCCCAAGGACCTATCGGCCCTGGTATGCGCTGAGGGGTTATCGTCTGATCGAGAACCGGCTGGATCTGTTATCCTCGGACCCCGTGACGTATATCCGTATCATTGATATCCGGACGGCGCAGACGCTGTACACGAACACCTTCACAGGCGCCATACAATCCGAGTCCATAACGGAGGAAGGGCGGTTCTGCCTGGGGTTCCGCCACGGCTGGATCGACGTATGGGACATGGAACACCATGAGCTAACAACTTCTCTGGCGACAGACCGGGAATACCACGGCTATGCCGGCGGATCGAACAGGATCGCCACTGCCGACAGACGCATCGTCATCTCCCGGGAGGAATCGGTCGTGCACCTCATCGATCCGGCTTCGACAGAGCCCGCAAGGACAATACCGGCCGGCCAGCCGGTCAGGGACATCCTGATAACTCCCGACGGGAAAGGCCTCCTGACAATGGGCGATGCGGCGGTAAAGCATTGGGACCTCTCCAGCGGCCGATGTCTCAGGGAATTCAGCATCGCCGAGATAGAAATCTGGGACGACCTGTCGCCGGGCGCGCCGATGATGGCAATCACCCCCGATGGAAAGCGCCTCGTGCTCCCGTCGGAGGGTGGGGTTGCGATCCGGGATCTGTCAGCAGGCCGGGATGAACGGGGGTTTTCCCTTGGTGGCCAGCCGGGTCCTTTTGCTCTCTATGTTACCGCGGACGGAAAGAGGCTGATGGCGGTTTCGGGGTCCACCGGTTTTCTTGCATCCTACGATCTTGAAGCGGGCGCCCCCGTTGCAGGTTTTCCGCTGAACGGTATAGGCCGTTTCCAGGCCTTCTGCATGGGCGAGCACCTTCTTGCCACCGCGGACCGGCGGTCCCTGTCCCTCTGGGATGCACGGACGGGCAGGCTGCTGCGCACCTGCGATCACAAAAATTACATCGACGATATCCTCCTGGCTCCGTCGCAAAGAGAGGTGATCGCTTCGGGGCTGAACGGGTTTCACTTCTGGGACCGGGAAGGCGGGGAACCCCTGATCGAGAAACCGGATAACATCGACGGCGTTGTTACGTTCGGCGGATGCCCCTCGTTTTTGCCCGGCGGAAGGCGTTTCGTTGTTCGGGGCCGGCATTACATCGCCCTTTGGGACAGGGACACACGTCAACTCCTCTGGCGCCACGACCACCTCGAAGAGAACAGGATAAGGAAGATCGCCGCCTTTCCCGACGGGGAACGTTTTGCGACAATGGATACCACGGGGGTCATCCAGGTGAGGAGCGTCGGGACCGGAGAGGTTCTTGCAAGCCTTCACATATTGCCCGGAGGATTTATCTGGGAAACCCCGCCCGACGACCATGCCCCGTCAGGGTGGCTATGGACGGACAGGGAAGACCTCGTCAGCGTCTCGGGGGGCGACCGTCATGCGAAGACGTTCCGGCACCCGAACGCGGAACGCAAGGCCTATCTGAAGATATATAACAACCCGAAAATGGTGATGGCGAGGGTTGAGGGGCGCGAGTCGTACGAGCGGCAGGTCGAGCTCCATGCCCGGGTCCTCGATACCGCGCGCGTCGGCAACGCCTCCAGGCGCCGCCCTGCCGCCCTGACCGCCGGAAAGAAAGGAGACAGGAAATGACACCCTATACGAAACTTGGCGACGATCTCGATGGCATCATCCGGTCCTTCGATACGAACCCGGCCGTCACCGACCGGCAGAAGGAGATCTGGCGTCAGGAAGGCAAGAAAAGGGCGATCACCCATGGTATGTTCGGGTGCGACCACGAGAAGGCCCTTGCTTTCGAAGACGGGACAAAGGTGGGTTCTCTGAAACAAAACAGCGCCCGCCGATTCTGGGATTACGCCGGGGGTCATGTCTTTCCGCCCGTGGAAGACGTAGCCCGTTTCTGCTTCTTCATGCATCTCGACCTTTACAGGACGCTGACGCTCCTCATCAAGACCGAATGGGAGCGCTTTTTTGCCCACGATGTGAATGGCTGGAGGGCGGCCGACGGGGCGAACCTCACCGATATTCTCCTCGACGCGAACGAGCATGCCCTCCGGGACGCACTGGTCCGATTCCAGCCCCGGGCGGACCTATACACCCTTCTTACGGAGCTCGCCTGCCGCTATGCACCCATGTCTGACCGGTGTCCCGAAGACGGGCCTTTCCTCGAGGGGCACACGCCTTCCACCTTCGCAAGCCTGGTAAATGAAATGCTCATGGGACGATATCATTTCCATTCGGCCCGGAGTGCGGAAGTTGTCCAATTTACGGCGCAGGCACGCAAAGAGTTCGCCCTTCTCGTTGAGGGCACCGGGGAGCAGCAGCGGGGCTACTCCCTCAAGAAAGCAAAGTGGGTTTCGCTGCGGCAGGAACTGGAAGACCTGTATCTCCTCATTGAGAACCAGCGACTCAAGAACGCCCATACGCGCCGCGAATGGCTTGCCCTCTTCGGCAAGGAAGAGATCGATCTGAGGGAGGCGGCCCTGGAATTCGAACTCAGCGATATCCACTACAATCTGAAGATCGCGAATCCGGGGTGGACCCGTGAAGAGATCGAAAGGTGCGTCGAGGAGGAGGACGCGCGAAGGCGGTTCGAGCTGTCACAGCTCAGGACGGATTCCGCGCTGGCGCCGCACCTCGTGGGGGTCGCCGTCGCCGGGGGAGACGGCGGGGAGGGGAAGGCGACGGAACCCGACCGGTACATGAAAGAGTGCAAAACGGTGCTCCGCCAGATACGCCGGCTTCTCCATCCCGACAGGCTTATGCATCATCCCTCCTACAACCGTCTCACGGAAGGTCAGAAGGGGCGTCTTGGGGAACTCCTCCTGAAGGCCCTTGAGATCCGCCCCGGGGAATTGTGCTACCCCGCGGGTTACGCGCTCCACGACATGCGTTCCCTCGAGGGTCTGAAGAATGCCCTTTCGCGGATTGGCGCCATCCTCGGCAATCCGGGTGTCGATACAGACGAACGGCTCGTAATCCAGGGCGAAACCCTGCCTGAGAAACTTGCATGGCTGCAGGAGGAAGTCAGGGTGCTCGAAGACGAGATCCTCGGTGCAAAGGCGGAACTCCAGGCGCTCTTCGAGGACGAGGACAGGGTAAAAGAACGGGCCATTCTTACCGATCCGGCGAGTCACGGGAAGGTGAGGGCCGATCTCAGGACCCGCACCGCGCAGTTGAGGCAGGAGGCCGGGCGCCTGGAGCAGGCCTTTGACGCTCTTTTCGACCCGGAAGGGGAACCCCGATGATCCTGAACAACCTCTGTGAACTCGTCAAGCGATACTACCCGGACGGAGGCCAAACCCTGCCGCGAATCTTTTTTGTCTGGGCCATGCACGACGAAGATGGGGGCCTTGCCCGCGTTCTGACCGCGGCAAAGACAACGATGAGAGTTTTTTCTCTCACCGTCGAAACCTTTATCGACGATCGACTGGATGAAGACCGGCACCTTCTCACCCGGGCCGTTATAGAGACGCGAAAAAGACCAGTGACGGGATACGATGTCCTCTCCACCCTGTGCGACAGCCCCGATCACCGGATATACCGTGCCCTCAAATCGGCGGGTATTGACATGACGGCGCTTGCGATATGTGCAAAACACGCCGGCTATGTGGCACATCGGCGGCCGGTGGAAGAACCCGTGCGAAATGACGGTGTACTCCTTCAGTACGGGAGGGATCTTACCTCCCATGCCGAAAAGGGGGATTTCGATGATCTTTCCGACCGGCCCGACGAAATCGACAGGCTTTTTGAAGTGCTTCTGAGAAAGCGAAAACGCAACGCCATGCTGACCGGCCCCGCCGGGGTCGGGAAGACCGCCCTCGTCGAACTCCTGTCACGGCGCATCGCCCGAAACCGTGCACCATCTCGCCTGTCGGGGACCAGAGTGTACGAGATCAGCATGGGAAGCCTTCTGGCGGGGACAACGCTCCGGGGCATGTTCGAAGAGCGGGTGTCAAAGGTGATAGGAGCCCTTCAAGCATGCCAACCGGCGATCCTTTTTATCGACGAGGCCCATCTCGTCTGGGGCGCGGGCAGGGCGGAAGGGGCACCCATGGATGCGGCGAATATGTTGAAGCCCATCCTCGGAGGATCGAAGGTGTCCGTTATCGGTGCCACCACAACGGGCGAATACCATCGCTATATCGCCCGCGACGCGGCGCTCGCCCGCCGTTTCCAGGAGATACGCATTGAGGAGCCCGGGAAGGAGACGACGCTGGCCATCCTGCGGCGCCATGCCGGGGCCCTCGAGAAGCACCACGGGATAAGAATAGAGGCCGGCATCCTCCGGGAGGCATGGCATGCCACGGAGCGCCACCTGTCGAACCGCACCCAGCCCGACAAGAGCGTGGACCTTCTTGACAGCGCCGCGGGCCTTGTCGAGAGAGAAGGCAGGCGCGAGATGGGGACCGACGACCTGTATCGCGTCCTTTCGCGCCAGACGGGACGGATGATGAGCGCCCTCGGGGAGGGAAAGACGAGGGATGTACGAGGTCTCGAAGAGTCATTGAACAAACGGGTGATCGGTCAGGAAGAAGCGGTGAAGAGGATCGTCTCGACCCTCGTCTCGCGACGATACGGCGACATAGCACCGGGACGGCCCCTGGGTACCTTTCTTTTTTCCGGCGCCACCGGCGTCGGCAAAACGGAGCTTGCCCGGACCCTGGCCCATGAGTATTTCGGGAGCACGAAAGACTTCCTTCATATCGACCTCGCCGAATACGGCGGATACGACGGCGTGCACAAACTCATCGGGATGCCCTATAGTTCCTCTCGTGGAGCCGGGGAAGGGGTCCTCACCCGGTGGCTTCAGGCCAGGTCGAGCGGTGTGGTCCTCTTCGATGAAATCGAGAAGGCCCACCCGGAAGTCCACAGGCTTCTCATGGGGTTCCTCGATGAGGGGAGGATAACCTCCGGTATGGGAGAGCGCTTCGACGTCCGCCGGTGCGTGGCCATACTCACCACAAACGTCCTGACTCACAGGGATATGGACCGGGTGAAACTGGGATTTTCCTCCACCGAAGACCGTGAGGATCCCTTTGTGCTCCTGTCGAAGTACTTCCCCGAGGAGTTCCTGGGAAGACTCGATGAGATCATCGTCTTCAGGACGCCCGGCGTGCCGGTGCTGAGGAAGATCCTCAGCCAGAAGCTTGCCGAGGCCCTGGCACGCCTCCAGGAGAAAGGTGTCTTTGTCATCTACGACCCGGAGCGTCTCCTCGACCACCTCCTCGCCGGGCCGGAAAAACCCTGGGGAGGAGCAAGGGACATGGTAAGACTCATCGAGCGAAAGCTTATCCAACCCATCGCCCGCCGCCTCCTCGACTTCGATGCGGGAGAATGGGTCTGCATCGAACTGACGGAGTCCTTCTACCGCTGTGGGATCTTCAACCCGATGCCCTTGACACACCATCCCGGGCCGCCGCCGGATTTTCCCGACAACCCCGTCGGGGCCCTCGATGCCCGACACTAACCAGGGAGGTAGTGAAATGGAAGACCAGGACAACAAAAAAGAAAAGCCGGAGCACATCTGCAGCGAACACGTCCGCTACGACGGCGGACAAAAGATCAACCGCAACGGCGTCAGAATATGGGTCGAAACATACTACTGCACCATCTGCGGAGCACGCCTGGACATAAAAGAAGAGATCCTGGACTGAATTCTCAAGTCCCTCCCCCCGGCGATTGCTTTTCTCACTACGCAGTTGCGTAGTTGACTTTACACATTGCTTTATGTCGTATTGCATTAAAGGAAACAGCAAAGACCTGTCTCACGTTTATCCCGTAACAAACGGGACCAGTTTTGTCGCTAGCGCTCCTCACTGGAGGCAATGAAGAGAGTCTGGGGAGGAAGACAAAAGACCTTTCCCGGGAATCCATGAGACTTCAAGAATTCCCGGGAACTCTCGATCCCGCGATGCGGGATAAATAAAAACCCTGATATCTCGCTCAAACCCGTCCCGCAACGATGACCCACCCACCACGAGCATTAATGGTCAGTGTCCGCCGAAGGCGTGCAAAGTGCGGCCTGATCCCTGCTGTCTGGGATCGGGACGCAATTCTTCTAAGGCTTCCTCCCACCCTCTCTTTTATGCCTCCAGAGAGGAGCTTCTGGGCGACGAACGGGTCCCGTTTGTGTTACGGGATAAACGTGAGACAGTCTTTTGTGGTCCTGTTCTTTAAGGGATAAACGTGAGACAAATTTTTTCCACCCCTGAGTCCCTCCATATTCAAAACTATTGTCTTTTTGTCTATTCTGGCGGTACACTTAAGAAAAAAGCAAAAAGGCAGCAATGATATCAGTCTCCGGCAACTCCAGGGGAGGGGCGCTGTTATGAAAAGACTATCCATCTTCTGTCTCGTGATCGCAATTCTGCTGCCGTGCTTTGCCATGGCGGAGGAATTGCCGATAGGAAAAGCGAAGACAATCAAGGGCGATGTCGTTGCCGTCCGCGGCGGCGAGGAAATTCCTGTTAAGATTGGTGACAGGGTTTATCGGAATGATATCGTGCGAACGGGAGCGGACAGTTCGGCGGGGATTATTTTCGAAGATAACACGATTATATCACTGGGGCCGAAAAGTGCGCTGGTGATCGAAGAATACGTCTTTGCCCCCGAGAAAGGCATGTTGTCCATGGTTGCCCGTATAGTGAAGGGCACCGCCTCTTATCTGTCGGGGATCATAGGCCGGCAGTCGCCGGAATCGGTGAAGTTCCATACTCCCGATGCCACGATCGGTATCCGGGGAACACAGTTTCTCGTCAAGGCCGAAGGCGAGTAATCCGCGGTTCTCCGGCATGGGGCAAATGTGAAGAGAATTATCGCGATACTGTTCACCGCAAGTATTGTCCTGGTTCTGTCAGCGTGCGGAACCAGGAGCCTGGTCGTGTTGATCCCGGACCCGGACGGCAACGTCGGGCAGTTGGTGGTGGCGAACGAGAGAGGGCAGCAGGTTTTGAACGAGGCCAATCAGTCGGTGCGGGTAAGGGATCGAAAGACACCGCCGGGCGAGGTGACAAAACTCGACTCTGACGAGATTCGCTCCGTTTTTGCCGACGCGCTGGCCGCACGACCGCCGCAGCCTGCAAGGTTCATCCTCTATTTTATGAACGACTCCACTGAACTGATCCGCGAATCGAAGTCTCTCGTTCCCCACATTATTCAAACCATCCGGCAGAAGGGTTCCGTGGATATAGTCATCTCGGGACATACCGACACGGTCGCTACGAAGACGCATAATTACACGTTAGGTCTTAAACGTGCAAAAGCGCTATGTGGCATCCTTCTGGCCAACGGCGTCGCCGCTGCCGGCATCTCGGTCACTTCGCATGGCGAAGGAAATCCCCTTATTAAAACGGCTGATAGTGTTGCGGAACCAAAGAACCGACGGGTTGAGATAGTGATTAAATAGCTTCCACCGTCGGCGCAGCTGGTCATTAATGAAAACAGGATCGAACAGGCGTTCAACCCATGATTCCGGCAATACCGTCGCGAGCGACAGGACGGGACGCCGCCGCGTCCTTTACTGGGGACTTTTATCCACACTGTTTTTCATCGCTCTATTTATATTCAGACCGACCCTGCTTCAGCCGCTTGACCTTATAAACTACGACCTGCTTCTCAGAAATTTTCCAAATAATCATGCCGGTGACAGGGTGGTAATTGTCGATCTTGACGAAAAAACCCTGAATCGATATGGGCAGTGGCCCTGGCCCCGCTACCGGGTGGCGGAGCTGCTTGACAAAATTGCAGCCCTGGGGCCGGCCGTCACAGGCCTCGATATGATTTTTGCCGAACCCGACAGGACATCCGCGGGGCGGCTGCTGAAGGACCTCGGAGCCGTCTATAAACGCAGGATATCAGTCGAGGGGCTCCCCGACGAATTGAGCGATAACGATCGTATCCTTGCTGAAACACTGGCCCGAAACACCTTCGTCCTGGGTAATCACTTCTATTTCAACGGCCCCGGCGACAATTCGGAGCATTGCCTGCTCCATCCCGTCAAAATGTCGCTCCTGCAAAGCACGGGAAAACAGGAAGAGAACCCCGGGATTCCGGAAAGCACCGGTGTCGTATGCAATTTAACGCTGCTGTCAGAGAAGGTCGGCGCTTCAGGCTTTTTGAATTTCAGTCCCGATCAGGACGGCATGCTGAGGCGTTTGCCGCTCCTCATTCAATTCAACGGGAAAGTCTATCCCAGCCTGGCCCTCGCCACGGTTCTGAAACTTAAGGAAGCCGACAATCTCCTTCTAAAAGAAGACGGCAATGCCCTGCGATCCATCAATTACAAGGGAACCTCCGTGCCCGTTGACCGGCATGGCGGGTTGCTGATCAAGTTCCGGGGACCGAAGAGAAGCCATGACTATATATCGGCGGCGGATATCATGGGCGGGACTGTTTCATCGGACCGGCTCAAGGGGAAGGTGGCCCTCATCGGCACATCGGCGGCCGGCATGGCAGAATCGGTGGCAACGCCTTTTGATCCGACTTACCCGGGGGTAGAGGTACATGCCTCTATTATTGACAATCTGCTGACCGGTGATTTCATCTCGGTACCCGGCTGGTCCAACGGTTTGATCCTGCTCTTTATTCTCCTTTCCGGTGTGTCACTGAGTCTGTTCGTGAGCTTCAGGAACGCCGTCTCATGCTTCGTCGTCATGCTTATCTTTGTCATCGGGTTATGGCTGGCAGCGCAGCAGACATTTTTTCACTCGGGGTTGTTTGTGGGGACGGCGTTTCCCGTTGCATCAGTCGTCTGCACCTACGTATTCCTCGCCTTTCTGAAACACCGTTCAGACCAGAGGCGGGCGGAAGAGAAATCCCTCCAGTCCGAAGACAAGTTCATGAAAATCTTCATGTCCGCACCGTATTGCATAGCCATAACCCGGATGAAAGACGGACTGATAATCGACGCGAACCTGGGTTTCGAAGAAACGCTGGGATGGAAGCGGCAGGAGGCCATCGGCACACGGGCCACAGATGCACACTTTAATTTCTGGGCCGAACCTCGGGACCGTGAACTCATGGTCGAGGATCTGAAAGCCGGCCGGGAAATCATGCAACGTGAATTTCAATTCAGGGGATCTGACGGCGTCCCGCGTCCGGGCCTTTACTCCGCCCGACCCATCCGCATCGCGGGTGAGGCCTGCCTCATCTTTATCCTGCAGGATATTACGAACCGGAAACGATTGGAGGAAGAGCGCCAGAAACTGGAGCACCAGCTACTCCAGGCCCAGAAAATGGATGCGATCGGGCAGCTGGCGGGAGGCATCGCCCATGACTTCAACAATATGCTAACCGTAATTGTCGGCAACACGGAAATGGCGCTCAACAGAGTTTCGCCCTCAGATCGCCTCCATGAGGCACTGCAGGATATCCTGAATGCGGGGAAACGCTCCGCGGCTTTGACCCGCCAACTGCTGGCCTTTGCCCGCAAGCAGCCCGTCAGCCCCAGGGTATTGGATCTGAACGACACCGTGGCCGGCATACTCAAGATGCTCCAGAGGCTCATCGGTGAGAACATCACCCTGGTCTGGATGCCAGGGCACGAACTCTGGCATGTCAAGATAGATCCGTCCCAGGTCGACCAACTCCTGGCCAATCTGACGGTGAACGCCCGTGACGCCATGAACAGGGCAGGGGAAATCATTATCCGGACCTCCAATACGATCTGTGATGAAGCCCAATTATCGGCCCACCCCGAATCCCTTCCCGGGGAATACGTCCAGCTGGCGGTGAGCGACGAGGGCTGCGGGATGGAAAGCCGGACGCTGGCCAACATCTTCGAACCGTTCTTCACCACCAAAAAAGAAGGCACGGGAACAGGCCTCGGCCTGGCTACCGTGTACGGGATTGTCAAGCAGAACGGCGGGTTCATCAGTGTAGACAGTGAGCCCGGGCAGGGCACGACTTTCAGGATCTACCTGCCCCGCCACAGGACAGAGGTCCTGGAAGCCGAAGCGCACAAAGCGGCGACAAAAGTGCACGGGGGTACCGAGACGGTCCTGATCGTGGAGGATGAGGAGTCGGTCCTGAACCTCAGCAAGTCAATGCTTGAAAAGCTGGGCTACAAGGTGCTGGCGGTTAAAGGATCGGGCGATGCGCTTCGACTGGCCATGCAATACACCGGAAACATCGACCTGCTGCTCACCGACGTGGTAATGCCGGGAATCAACGGCAGAGAGCTGGCAGAAGGGATCAGCGGCGTCAAACCGGGCCTGAAGTGCCTCTATATGTCAGGGTACGCCGCGGATGTGATAGCCCACCAGGGCATTCTGGAGGAAGGCATTCAATTCATCTCCAAACCCTTCTCTTTGGACGACCTGGCTGTAAAGATTCGCGAAGTGCTGGAGTCGTAAGCAAATCTTGCATCCTAACGGCCCATTGCCCAAACCGGTCCACCCTGTCACCCGCCGAACTTTCGAGACACGGTTTACATCTTCACCTTCTAACCTTTTCTCCGATTCTGTTGATGATCACCGGAGACTTCAAATGTACTGATGCCGGGTGGACTTGAGACAGGGACAGCCTTGAACATCCGGAAAGGGGAGGAGTTCCTGTGGATCATTGAGGATAAAAATACCCTGATACTGAAACGCAAGAAGACTCGAAAGCCGCGCACTGCCCCGAAGCTAAAGACATGACCGCTTAAGTTGACGCGTATGCGTTTGGTACGGGATAAACGTGAGACAGTCCTTTGCTGTTTCCTTATGTTTCGCGACTTGACTTGTACGTTCGATGAAGGTATCGTATAACGTAGCTGTCATCGATGGAGGTTCGTATGAAAGCGGTGAAGGTGTCACCGAAATATCAGGTGGTTATTCCCAGAGAGATCAGGGAAACCATGGATATCAGGCCAGGCACAAAGGTACAGATCCTGTTGTATGAGAACCGGATTGAATTGATTCCTGTAAGAGATCCGGCCAGGATGAGGGGCTTTGTAAAGGGAATCGATACCACGGTGGATCGGGAAGAGGACAGCAGGGTATGAACCTTGTTGATTCATGCGGATGGCTCGAGTACTATGCGGATGGTCCCAACGCGGATTTCTATGCTCCTGCCGTTGAAGATACCGAGAACCTTATCGTCCCCGTGATATGCATTTATGAGGTTTTTAGGAAGATATTGCAGCAGCGGGGTGAGGCCCCCGCCCTGCAGGCCGCCGCGTTAATGCACCAGGGGTTTGTCGTCGATCTGTCATCGCCCCTGGCTCTCAGCGCCGCAAAGATCGGAATTGAATTGAAAATGCCCCTTGCAGACAGCATCATCCTCGCCTCGGCCCGCGCCCACAACGCAGTAGTCTGGACACAAGACGCCCATTTCAAAGATATCAAGGACGTTCGCTACATAACACCCTAAAGCCTTGTCCCCACGTTTATCCCGTAACAAGCGGAGCTCGTTTCGTAGCCTAAAGAATTGTCTCACGCCCGTTTTGTCGCTGGCGCTCCTCACTGGAGGCAATGAAGAGAGTCTGGGGAGGAAGACAAAAGACCTTTCCCGGGAATCCATGAGACTTCAAGAATTCCCGGGAACTTCCGATCCCGCAATGCGGGATAATAGAGACTCTGATATCTGGCTCAAGCCTGGCCCACAACGATACGACCTCGCGCGAACATTAATGGTCAGTGTCCGCCGAAGGCGTGCAAAGTGCGGCCTGATCCCTGCTGTCTGGGATCTGGACGCAATTCTTTTAGGCTTCCTCCAATCCTCTCTTCATTGCCTCCAGCGAGCCCCCAAAGGGGCAAAGCGGGTCCCGTTTGGTACGCATACGCGTCAACTTAAGCG
>DIFE01000007.1 GCA_002418985.1 Deltaproteobacteria bacterium UBA5756 | reverse complement strand
CTTCCATGAAATTCTTCAGGGACTTCACCGATCTCCTGGACACTGAACTTGTATCCAACATCATTGCCTCTGCGATATCGATCTTCATCGAACTCGCCCCGGGCAGTGATCCGTTCAATATAGCGCGGAACCTTTCGACCTTTGCCAACAGCGGCCTCGATCAGAACGGTTCCGAGCGAGAAACCCGCTATCAGGAGATGGAGGGCGGGCTCATTATGTACGGCAATACCGGAGAGAAACCTCACCTTCTCTCTCCGGACCGGCCGGGGACTACCTTTGATCCCTTCGCAAAAATAATCAAGAAGGCGATCGCGATGGGGATCAACATCCCTTATCCTGTGGCGTTCAAAGATGTCGAGGATGTGAACTTTGCCGGCTTTCGGTCCGCCATGCTCGACGCCTGGCGTGTCTTTATGATCCATCGTACCTGGCTTGGCGAGGACACCTGCCAGCCTATTTACACGATGTTGATGGAGGAAGGCTTCCTGCGCGGCGAACTCGAGGTAAACAACTTCTACCTGCACATGGATGCTGTCAGTCACTGTGACTGGCGCGGATCCCCCAAGGGAGACATTGAGCCGATCAAGGCTGTCCAGGCCGACGTGCTGGCCATCCAGAACAACATCAAGACCAGGGCCGAAGCCATAGCGGAGCGAGGCGGGGAACTCCGGAGCACCTTCGACCAGCTCGAGGAAGAACAACAAATGCTGCTCGAGAGAAACCTCGATGAGGAGAAGGTCAGCCCCGAAACAGCCGACAAGTGGGCGAAGAATGAAAACAAACCCGACGAAGGGACGGTCGATGATATGGAGGGCGCGGGCGATGAAGGAATGTAGACCTGGAGGATATGATGTCTGATCTCGTTTTTCAGCTCATAAATGGCGCTCCCTGGGCTATCACCCCGGAGATGCTTTCCGAAATACACCGTATCTACGAGGATCACAGAGCTGGCCGCACGCCGGACATCGCTGCGATTGAAGCCCAGCTCGGCAGGTCTCTCAAGAACGAGCAGAAAGACTACGAGATCATCGATGGCGTTGCCGTTATCTCCGTCGTCGGCGTCATCGCCAAACGCATGAACCTTTTCATGGAGATCTCCGGTGGCATATCGATCGAAAAGCTTACATCCGACATCAAGAGCGCCATCACGGATCCGCTTGTAAGGGCCATCGTTCTTGTTGTCGATTCCCCTGGTGGTTCCGTGGACGGAATCTTCGAGCTGGCCGATCTTATCTACAGCGCCCGGGATATGAAGCCAGTGGTTTCACTTGCATACGGCACGATGGCATCGGCTGCCTATCTGATCGGCGCGGCCGCCTCGGCGGTCTATGCCTCCGATATTGCGACAGTCGTGGGATCCATCGGCGTCGTGGCCACGCACAAGGATACTTCCGAACGTGACGCGAAGTCCGGGGTGGTAACGACGGAAATCTACCGCGGCAAGTACAAGAGAATCGTCACCGACGGTCCCCTCACGGAGGAGGGCCGTATGAACATGATGGAGAAGGTGGACTACTATTTCTCCCTCTTTGTGAACGAAATAGCCCGTTTTCGCGGCGTATCGGCTGACAGGGTTCTGACGGCAATGTCCACCGAAGTGAAAGACTTCTTCATTGGTCAACAGGCCGTCGACGCCGGGCTTATAGACGGTATCGCGACGCTTGACAGCGTTATCAACCTGGCACTCTCAGAAGGGGCCAGAATCAAAAAATCTGGAGGAATCACAGCCTCCGGGAAGGAGAAAGGCATGGCAGATTTAATCATCACAACCATCGAGCAGCTCGCCGCCGCTTACCCGGACCTAACGGCAGCGGTACGCGAGCAGGGAGCAAGGAGCGTCGACCTTGAAGGCGCCAAGGCGGAGGCCTCCGCAAACGCTACCCAGTCGGAGAAGGAGAGGATCCTCGGCCTTGCCGCTGTCCACTTCGGCACCGAAGAAGGGGACAAGTTCTCCGGAATCGTCAACACGGGTGTTACCGTGGAACAGCTCAAAGCGATCCGGGGATCCGAGCCGGAGGGCCGGGCCGTTTCCGATGAGGACCGGAAGCGTGACGAGATGCTTCAGGCGCTGAAGGGCAGTGGTGCTCCCCCTGTTGGCTCCGGCGCCGACGCCCAGGCGGGGGAAGGGAAGGACTACATGACCCTGGTCAAAGAATATCAGGCTCAACAGAAGTGCACGATGACCGAGGCCATGAAGGAGATCACCGCGAAGTACCCCCAGAAGCAGAAGGAGTACATCAAGAAGGCCAATCAGGACAGGTAAGCGTACATAAAAAGCCAATCAAAGGGAGGTAATGGATATGTACAACGAGGGTATTAAAACATTTTTGGCCGGTGAAGACCTGGCTGCCCGTCGGCGAATCAAGATAAAAGCGGGGACCGTGACGACCCCCCCGGAGGTGGCTTACGCTGATGCCGGCGAGGATTACATCGGCGTCACCGAATATGCCGTAGAGTCCGGGGACCTTGTTGCCTGCCGCCTCAATACGTACCCGGGAACGTTCGAGGTCGAATGTATCGTCGATTCCGCGATCGCCAGGGGCACAGTCCTCTATGGAGCGAACGACGGCATGGTCTCGGATGCGGCGTCGGGTACCGCCCAGGGGATCGCCCTCGAGGCCGGCGCGGACAACCAGCATATCGAAATGGCGCCATGGAACGTAAAATCCACTACAGCAGCCACCGTCTCCGTTGCTGATTCCGGCAGTCTGATCACCGGGACAACGGCGGAGGCGGCCTTTGCCGAGATCATGCAGGGTATCAAGACGGCACAGCACACCATAGCCCCGAGCATAATATGTCTCGAGGACGGGACCGCACTCGGGAAGTTTGCCGACGGCGAGACCGGTGTCGGATGGGCGCAGCTTTCCAACAAGGATCTCGCGATCCGCTGGAACAACCAGGCGACTCCCGACGACATTATCATGCAGTTCGTCATGCCCCAGGATTTCAATGACGGGGCAGACGTGGTCCTTCACCTTATGGGAGCGATCGTCAAGGCCGGCGCCGATGAGGCCGACTCTCCCGTCATAACCGCCGAAGCGTATTTCTCCGAAGTGGGCGCGGATCCGGCTGCCGACACCGACTGCGGCGGGGATTCCGGGGAGTTTCTTACAACCGCCGACGCGGCCTACCAGGAGAAGATTCTCACGATTACCGCGGCCAATGCCCCTGCGGCACCTTGCGTGCTGACATGCGTGCTCCATCCCAAGGATGGTCAGCTCCCGGCCGACGACTTCGTCCTGCTGACGCCCTGGCTCGAAGTCACCCGAAAATGCCTGACGGCGTAACGATGACGCCCGACGGTACCCAAAAAGAAGGAGGTAACACAAGATGAGATCATCGAACACACCGAGCATTTACAGACCGGACCTGGGCGTCGTGGCCGTGGAGTACCTCGAAGGCGAGGCGATGTCCAACATCGGGCTCCAGATCATGCCGCCCTTTCCCGTTGACGAGCAGTCTGCAGTTTTCCCGGTCATTCCGGCAAAGGCGCTTCTTTCCGTGGAGGACACCTCGCGTGCCCCCCGGGGTCGCTACAACCGTGGCGACTGGGAGTATGAAGAGGGGAAATACGCCACCAGGGAAAACGGATGGGAGGAACCCATAGATGATAACGAGCGCAAATTGTTTGAACGCCGTGCGCCGGGTCAGGGTGACTTCATAGCCGTCAAGCGGGCCATGGGCATCATCGTCCGTAACCAGGAGCGCCGCATCGCGGGCAAGCTCTTCAATGCATCCAATTTCACCGCCCACGCCGTGACCAACGAATGGGATGACGCCGCTAACGCCACGCCGATAGACGATGTAACGACCGGCAAGCTGGCATTCCGCGAGCAGTGCGGCATGCTCCCGAACGGTCTGGTCATCAGCTACACAACCTTCGAAAGACTCAGAAGGGTTGCGCAGATCGTAGACCTGCTAAAGTATACCTTCCCGGGGCTTGACATCAACAGCGTCGGGGCCGCCGAACTGGCGAGAGTCTTCAATGTTCCCCGGGTGCTTGTTGGCGGGGCCATCTATGACTCAAAGGGCAAGGGCCTCTCCGCGGACATTACCGACATCTGGGACAACGAGTATGCTGCCCTGATCCGCACGGCCACGGACCGCCTCGATATCATCGAACCCTGCGTCGGTCGTACCTTTGTCTGGACCGAGGACTCGGCACAGGAACCGATCGTCGAGCAGTACAGGGAGGAGCAGTCAAGATCCGATATCTTCCGGGTCCGTCACGACAGCGACGAATGCCTGCTCAAGTCCTACGATCCCGAAGGGAACGTGATCAGCAACATCGCGGCGAACTGCGTCTACCTGTTCAGCAACATCACCACGAAGTAGAGACAATCCGAAACGGGCCGGGTTTGACCCCCGGCCCGGCAAAGTGAGGCGGTCATGAAGGTAAAGATCAATTCCTACATTGTGGGTTTCAGTCAACCACCGGGAACGGTACTTACTGTCGGTGAGGACATCACTGAAGGGCAGGCAACGATGCTCCTGGGCATGGGAAAAGAAGCTGAGCTTGTCCCCGAGGATCCTGCTGACAGCCAGAAGGTTGGTGCGGTTGTAAGCACGGAGAAGGCAGAGCCTGCCCAGGATCAGGGTCCTTGGTTCAGGTTACCTGGAGTCGGACAGAAAGAGAACGATAATCCTCCGGTCGGCGAAGCAGGCAAAAAGAGCGCTGCCGGTTCCAAGGGAAGCAAGAGCGCCCAAGCGGCCTCCTGATGGGGACACGGGTCGGCATATCGAAAACCTCGAAGATGCCAACATCTTCGTCTACGCAATGCGATATGCCGAGGGCAACGAGCTCGAGATATTCATCGAGTGGCTTAGGGATAAGGGGATCCTGACGGAGGGACCAAAAGATGAGTAACGGCGGGTTCATGGTGTTCACTGAAAAGGACTGGGAAAAGGCCCAACCCGAACAGCGGGACTGGTTCATATTCAACACGCTCCAGAGCATGGACAACCGCTTGAAAAAGCTTGAGCAGCAGCGGCTCCTCAATTTTGCATGCATGTTCGCCGGAAGTGTCGTAGGCGGGGCCCTCATGATGCTCGTTCTGATTGTCCTGAAGGTCAAGATCTTCTGAGGAGGTTCTTGTGTACACAGTATTGATAATCATAGGTTTAGTTTTCTTCTCGGCCATTTGGTTTTTTGTCGGCGTTCTCTTTGCCAAGCGAAACCCCCGATACATGGGAAAGATCGATGATGCTTATATGAAGGGCCGCACCGAGGCAGAGCACGAGATCAAAGACAAGCTGAAGCAGGCCGAAGAATACATTAAGAGCAAAACGGGCAGTATCGAGGTATCTCCGCTGTCAGGCAGCACCTTTGTAAAGTACTTTCTTCGGTTCGGCATTCCTCTTGCCGGGGTCTTCTGCCTCGTGTGGGTACTCAAACCCGATATGATCGAAGCCATGCTCTACAAGTGCTGTCTCGTGTGTGTAGGTTACATCCTTGCGGAGTTCATATGGGTCATCGGGTATAAGCGGACGTTCGACAGACAGGAAAAAGAACGGAGGATTACCGATGTTGGCAGGATTGCGATACTTGTTTTTCGTGGTTTGCTTCTCGGTTCTGTTATCGTCAGTCTTACCCTGGGACTGTGACGGACAGACGGTCAATCGCTGCCTGAAGTACAAGCGGCAGGTGATCAGAGAGACAAGGGTGTTCATCGGGGTTGATGCTCCCTGGTACTATTTCATGGGGCAGATCGAGCAGGAGAGCCGGTGCAGGCAAGGCGTGACCGCTTTTGACGGCGGCATGGGCCTCGGTCAGTTCATGCCCGGGACGGCCACCTGGATCCACGAAAAAGAACACTCTCTGCAAGAGATCTCCGTCAAGCCGAATCCTTATGACCCGAGGTGGAACATCCGGGCGCTGATACTCTACGACCGGTACCTCTACAATACCGGAACATGCTTGGGTTGGTACTTCGCCTTTCGGTCCTACAACGGCGGCGCCGGCAATCTCAATAAGGAGATCCGGAGAGCCGGGTCGTGTGAGATCTCCCGGGTCGAGGAACAGTGTGCGAGGAGGGTAATCACCCTGAAGGGTGGTTCTCTCCTGGATCTTTGCCGTGTCAACATGGAATATCCGCGGCTGGTATTCGAAAAAGGAGAGAAGTATAAATGACCTCCAGCACGAAGAACGATATCAAGAACTACGTCCTGTGTGGTGTTTGTCTGCTCCTCGTGATAGCCGCCGCTGTCGCCTGGTACTCCCGGCCGCCGGTTGTTACCACCGAGCAGTATGCGCCTCTTCCCCCGATCAGGGAGACGGTCAAGATCAAGCGGGTCAATGTCCCGGGGCCCAAGGAGATCGTTACCGTGGAGAAGCAAATTGTCGTGGAGAAGTTACAGCTCCCCGAGACGATCTCCCGGGACGCGAATAAACAGGTCATAGCCACCGGTGTTGTAGATCCTTATGAGGGCAAAACAAATGTCGTCGCGGTAATGGACACAGCCCAGGGGACATCAGAGATCATTGCCAAGCAGCAGCCCCTTCCCCTACTTGCATTCAAAAACCAGAAGGAACTCGGGATCCGCGGGGGTATCGCGGCCGACAAGGATGGAGCGGGGTACCGCGGTGACGTTTATGGCCGCTGGACGTTTCTCAGGGTCGGCGGCATTTACGCTGCGATCTACGGCGAAATGAGCAGCAGGCCTGAGGGCAAGGCCATGCTGGACATGAGCTACAGGTGGTAAGGAGAGACATATGTCAGACGTATTCACCGAAGCAATGACGGACATTCTGGAAGACGAGGACATCGGGGTTGATGCCATCTATGGCGGCGAGACTATCAGGGCCCTCTTCCAGAACGGCTTCGTTGTTATCAACGGCGTGGAGACCACGGCGCCGATGGCAGAGTGCCTGGACACAGACATCACCGGCGTGGGCCACGATGCCACGATAACGGTAAACGGGGTCACATACACGGTCATCGGAATTCAGCCGACAGGACATGGCACGACAAAGCTGATTCTCTCGGAGGACGCCCATGGCTGACACCATTCGTGAACAGATCATAGCGGCTATCATAACCCGTTTCGAGGGAATCGTTAAAGAAGGCGGGTACAAGAGCGATCTGGGGGACAATATTCACCACTTTCGGGGCAGCGACTTCGAACCGGCCGAGTTGCCGGCACTTAACATCATCGACCCGAGAAATAACATTGGCTCCGCTACGACGATCCAGTTCGACAACCTGATAGATATCGAAGTCCAGATCAAGGTTGCGTCTGGAGAGACAACATATAAGGACGCGTACGATATCATCGAGGATGTCTATAAGGCCATCGCCGTCGATGACACCTGGGGGTACCTCGCCCTTGATACGCTGCCCGTGTCGGACGAGATAGAAACGAACCACGGCGGCAAAGTGATTTCCGGTATCACGATCAAAATACAGGTGCAATACCAAGCATCAAAGTGGACCTTTTAAGGAGGTAAGACATGAGACAGGACACACGATTCAGACTGAAACAGAACGAGCCCGACATCGAAATTGTCGATGGGCCCTTTGCAGGAAGGACGTTCAAGGCCGGCGAGATATACGCGGAGATCCCGCCTGCCGAAGCGGCAAGATTTGCGGCGATTGAACCGGCAGGATCTGACGAAGGATCCGTCGAAGAGGATAGGGGAGGGGAAGAATGAGGAGCTTTAGATCTGAACATGACCTGGTAGCCGTCTCTGCAAACTTAAAGGAAACGGTACTCAATAGCGAGCAGACTCTTGATACAAGCCTGCTTGTCGACCGCAACACAATACTGCAGCTCTCGCCTCGTCGGGAAGATAACCGTGAAGAACTCACCGGAAAAGAAGAGCCCGATGCAAGCTACGATCTCGGGGCCCTGTCCGAGGCGACCTTCGAGTTCGGTAAAGCCCAGGCCCAGCACTTCGGATTTGGCTATGCGTTCGCTCTGGGAGCTTCGGCAGCGAGTGCCTGGGGAACAGGCTACAAGCATCTGATAACACCGACCGCCGACATGCTAAACCCGTCCTTCACTGCGGCCATGAGGCTGGGTCAGACGATTATGAAACGAAGGTTTGCCTCGTTTCTCATCGATCAACTCACCGCTACGTTCGCAAAAGATTCCTGGGCGAAGCTCTCCCTGTCTGTCAAAGGTACCGGCAAGTATACCGACAACGTGACCAAAGAGACAGTGTCCGCCGCTTACAACGCCACTGAGCTCACCCTCGCCGCAAATGGTGTCCAGGGTTCAACGGCATCGGGCCGCGTCGACAGTATCCATGCGGTCCGCGTCCTGGTACCGACAACGGGCGAATACAAGGATGTGACGGTGACGGCCGTCTCGTCCGCCACACCGGCGGTGCTCACCATCACGGCGCCAGGAGAAGCGGCCACATCAACAACCTACGAGATCCTCTATGTGCCGACCGAACCGGCATGGTGTACCTTTCCGTCCCGGGTGACGGAATCCCCCTTAAGAGTCACCGACCTGGTTGTGAAAGTGGGTGGCCTGTGGAACGGCACGACGTTCCTCGAGGGCCATACCATGTCTGAGGAGATAGAATCCATTGAGCATGTCATCAGCAACGAGATGGCTGTTGAATTCCGGCCAGGCGGTACCGGTACTTACGCGAACTACGCCTACCGGCAAAGGAGGATCCAGACCCTCAAGCTGGACCGTCAGTTCCGGGACTTCATCATGCAACAGAAAATAATCGACAATGAGTATTTCGGCGTGCAGATGAAAGCGACCGGCGCTGAATTCGAGACCGGCAAGAACTATTACATTGATGTTGTGTTTCCACGCTGTGTGGTCCTCAAGGCACCTCTCAAGATAAACGGTAATTTTCTCGGCGAGGAAGGTGACCTGCAGGTCCTCCAGGATGACACGTATGGATCCGTGAGGGTGGAAGTGGCAAATAAGGTGTCGCAGTACGCGGCATAGGAACGAAAGACAAAGGAGGCTGTATGCTGAAAGTAAGCAAACTTGGATTCGACAACAACAACTGGCCCGAGGGAGTCTGGGGAAAGTTTGCTGAGGGGGTCGAGGTAAAGGTGAGGAAGCTGACGAACGAGGCCGTCCGGGAGCTGAGAAAACCCTTCATGAAGGCTGAAATGACACTCAACACATCAAACAGGCGAATGGAGGCTGTGGAGCATATCGGTGATCCGGAGAAGTATGATGATGCGCTGACAGACTATCTCATCGAGGACTTCACGGGGATCGGTGACGATGAAGGCAACCCCCTTCCTATCAACCTGGAGAGCAAGAAGCGCATCATGAATCATTTGGCGCTGAGGGACTGGGTATGGGCCTTTGCGCAGAGTGTTGAAGCATCCGTCCATGAAAAGAGTGAGGAGGCCCGGGGAAACTGAGGGCCCTCGCCCGGGCGTACTGGGGCGGGGGAATACGAACAGAAGTAAGCCTGGAGAACGTGGAAGTATGGCAGGTCCTTATGATGGCATCGACACAGTGGAGAGCAACGGATGGAGGCATATACGGCCTCGATTTCACCGCGGTTTGTCTCATCGCTCAGGCCATGAACGTGGAGGTAAACGAAGAGTTTGTCTCGAAGGTGCGAGCCTATGAAGAAGAGGCCCTCCTGCTGCAGGTCAAGAAGAGCGATGATGTCTGTACCGAAAAGGAGCGTGAATATTGCAGGCTCCAGTTTGGCGAGGACTTGATCTGGTCATGCGAACAATGCGAGGACATGAGGAGAAAGAAGAGGAAGGCCCATGGCTGAACAGGAAGTAAAGCTCAAGATAACGACGGACGCGTCCGGCGCGATCACGGGAATGAAGAAAGTCTCCGATGAGATGAAGCGGTTCGAAGGCACCTCCGGGTCGATCTCCGGTATGATCAAGCGGCACTGGGCAAGTATTGCCTCGGCGATCACCGTGACAAGCATCGTCTCCCTGGCAAAGTCAGCCTTGGATCAAATGGACAGCGTCAACAAGATGTCCCAGAAGGTAGGCATGTCCGTGGAGTCTCTTCAGGGTTATCAGTACGCTGCCAAACTTGCCGACGTGGAGAGTGAAAGTCTTAGCAAGAGCCTTACAAAACTTGCCAAGAACATGTACGAGATGGCTTCGGCATCGGGATCGTCCCCTTTCCGGGAACTCGGTCTATCCGTGACCGAGAGCAACGGGCAGCTCAAGACGACCGACATAATGCTCGAGGAGATCGCCGAGAAATTCTCCCATATGAAGGACGGTACCGAAAAGACTGCCCTGGCAATGAAGCTGCTCGGAAAATCCGGAGCTGAACTGATTCCGTTTCTCAATGTTGGCAAGGAAGGCCTTCAGGAAATGCGTGAGGAGGCCGAGAAGCTGGGGATCATATTCAGCGCCGAGGACGCGGCGCGTGCTGAAGAGTTCAACGACAACATCTCCCGTATCGAATTGACCTTCAAGGGGATCGCCACCCGGGTAACGGCTGACGTATTGCCTGTCCTTCTCAATGTCAGCGAGGCATTCATCAAGAACATTAAGGAAGGCGGCGGATTGAAAACGACTGTCGAGGGCCTCGGAGACGCCTTTAGGATCCTCGTGTCCTTTGGAATCGGGGTCGTGGCTGCCTTTGATATCATCGGCACCGCAATCGGAGGCCTCGCCGTCAAGGCCGAGGGCTTCATGACCGCCGTAACGCAAAGCAAGGACATTCTTCTCCAGCCCGGGTGGGCCATGGGCTGGTCAGACAAAGCCGGGATGCTCAAGAAAACCTGGGGACAGGCCACGACCGATATCGGCTTGGGTGATGACCTTGAGAAGAAGATGCAGGCATACGGATCGATGATTGAAAGTGTTTGGGATAAGGCTGGAAAAGGGAAAATCAAACTTCCCGGTGCCGGCGGCGGGGGCACTGCGGGAGGTAGCGCCGGCGCCAATGACGAGCTGTCCCAGGCTATGATCTCCTGGAGGGAGAAGATCGAGGCAATGAACCCGTCCGTTGACAGGTTCGATCGGCAACTCATGAACCTCGGAAAAGAAGCCGACAAACTGGTTTTGAAGTTCGGAGAACAGCAATGGATCTTGCAAGGCTTGGCGAAGGGACAATATTTCATCGAGATGGCGCGGGAGATGGAGGAAACAAGGAAGATTCTCGACACGCTCTACGAAACAGAAAAGAAATACCGTGAGCTTGCACAAACGGGTGAGCTCAGGAAGACCGACATTAATCGCCAATCAGCCCTTACGGCCCTCGACAAGGAAAAAAGGATTCTCGAGGAACAGAGCAGGTATGGAATTGTAACGTCCGGGCAGTATGTTGAAAGGCAACTCGACCTGGACCGCAGGACCCTTGAGGTCGAACGGGAGCGAATGCTGAAGGTGATAGGTATCAAATCCATCTACGCTGAGACCGACGAGCAGATGGAAGAGATCAATGGTCTGGGATATGAGCTCCTCGATATCGAGCAGCAGATCACCGATCTCGAGGACATCAGGCTCCTGAAACTGAAGGAATATACCGGGACCTTTGCAGACGGGATCCGGTCGGGCATGGCCCAATACGTCGCATCTCTGGATTCCAACTTCCAGCAGGGGGTAATTGTTGCCCGGGATGCTGCCGGCGCCATGACGGATGGCTTCAATGATTTCTTCGACCACACATCCGACAGGTTCATGGATCTGGGGAATCTTGCCGCCAAGGTGGGAAACGACATTTACAAATCAATGGTTGAGAACCTCATCTCTAAACCCGCCGCTGCCGGTATAGGTTCGTTTGTCACAAGCCTGTTCGGTGGCAGCAGTCCAACAATGGCGCACGAAACCGCCTTTGCCCTCAGCGCCCACGGCAACGT
>DIFE01000135.1 GCA_002418985.1 Deltaproteobacteria bacterium UBA5756 | reverse complement strand
GTTAACGATGTTGTGGCACTTACCACCTAATTCCTAATTCCTCATCCCCGCCTGTATCTGCTGAGCCTGCGCCTGGGCCTGGAGCTTCCTGTGCATGCTGTAGTTGAGGATGACCGAAGGAATGTCGAGTATCAGGATCACCTTGCCGTCGCCCCGTATGGTTGCGCCGCTTATTCCCTTGATGTCCTTTAGGAATTCGCCCAGCGGCTTGATGACGACCTCTTCCTGGCCGATGACGGAATGGACCTTGATGCCTATCGTTTTTTCACCGATGTTGCAGATCACTACGTAGCCGCTTCCGTCCTCTTCTCTCTGAAAGAGAAAGGCCTTTCCGAGATCTACGACAGGTATCACCGTGTTGCGCAGAACAAGGACCTCGTTCTTGTCCACCGTCTTGATAAGTCCTTCTTTGAGCTTGACAAGCTCTGTAACCGTGTTGAGAGGTATGGCAAAAAGTTCCTCCGCCACGTTCACTATGAGGGCCCTCATGATGGCCAGTGTCAGAGGGAGTTTTATGGTAAGTTTCGTCCACTTGCCTTCCTCCGAATCGATTTGTGCCTGCCCGTTCATTTTCTCGATGTTCGTCCTGACGACGTCCATCCCGACCCCGCGCCCGGAAACCTTGCTGAGCTTCTGCGCCGTGCTGAGTCCCGGTATGAAGATGAGGTTCATCGCCTCTTTCGGAGAGAGGCTCGCAAGTTCGGCATCGTTCATGATTCCCTTTTCTTTGACCTTGTCCTTGACGGCCTGAATATTGATACCCTTGCCGTCATCGAATATCTCGATGATGACGTGGTTGCCTTCGTTATAAGCCCTGATGGAAAGAAGGCCCTTGCCGCGTTTTCCATTCGCGATACGCTCGTCCGGCACCTCTATGCCGTGGTCGACCGAGTTTCGTATGATATGGATAAGGGGATCGTGGAGGGCCTCTATGAGAGACCTGTCAAGTTCCGTCTCCTCACCCTCGACTTTGAGCTCGATGTCCTTCTTGAATTCGGAACAGAGGTCCCGCACCATTCTGGGAATCTTGTTGAAAACCTTGCTGATGGGCACCAGCCGCGCCCTCATGACCGACAGCTGGAGTTCGTTGGTAATGACCTCGATGTAGTTCGTTATGTCAGTCAGGTTGTCGAAGACCGTTTCGGTCTCTTCGCCTTTCTTCGCCATGCTGTTCACAAGGATGAGTCTGTTCTTACCGAGAACCAGTTCGCCGACGAGGTTCATGAGTTCGTCGAGCTTCTTGACGTCGATCCTGATGCTCTGCTCCTCCAGCTTGGGCGCCTTCTGCTTCACCAGGATCTTGTTGAGCTGCGTCTCCGTGATGTATTTCTCCTCCACGATGATCTCGCCGACCTTCTTGTCCTTTTCCGTTTCCTGCTTTTTGAGGACATCGTCCAGTTCGGTCTTGCTGATGATGTTCTCTTCGACGAGAAGCTCACCGATCTTCTTCTTTTCTTCGGCCGGGGGCTGTGCCGTTTTCCTGGCGGGATCGAGGAGATCGCTCAATTTTACAATAGTGCCGGAAGCATCCTGATTTTCGCTTCCCTGGTCCCGGATGTCGTCTATCATCGCCTTCATGAGGTCAAAGGATTCCAGAAGGATGTCGGCCACCGTCTGATCCGTCGCCATCTCGCCCTTGCGGATGACGCCGAGAACATCCTCGGCTTTGTGGGCAAGCTGGGAAAGGGCATTGAACCCCAGGAAACTCGATGTCCCCTTGATCGTGTGAACTGCCCGGAATATGCTGTTGACCACCTCTTCATCCTGGCTCTGTTCGATAACAACAATGTCCTGAATGACATTGTCCATGAGTTCACTCGATTCCGCTATGAACTCCTCGATGATTTCCTGCATCTCATCCCTTTGGAGCGCCTGATCATCCATTGAACTCCTCCCCATCCTGTAAAAGACTTTCTACCTTGTACAGTAAGAAATTTGGCTGCACCGGTTTGTTCAGGAACATGTTGACACCGGCATCAAAAGCGTCTTTTTTCAGCTTGTCATCCTTTGTTGTCGTGAGCATGATGACAGGCGTATCCATATAATAGTAGTTATCTCTCAAATTCTTTACGAACTCGATCCCGTCCATGTTGGGCATATTCAGATCCACGATCACGAGATCGACCTGGACATGGCTTAGTTTTTCCATGGCGTCGATCCCGTCCTCCGCCTCGGCAATGACATAGTTCTTCCTCTTCAGGATATATGCCAGGAGCTTTCTGATAGTTGCCGAGTCATCCACGATAAGTATCGTCTTCATATATCATCCTTTCTGATATGCAATGGTGCCGGGGAATACGAGAGGTTTGAAGGCCCGGGAAATGTTATGGAGAGATTCCGCGTGGCCTATGGTCAGGAACCCCTTCGGCTTCAGGCACTCATACATATGGTCCACGACCTTCTTCTTCATCTTCTCGTCAAAATAGATGAGAACATTCCTGCAAAAGATAAAATCCATCTGCCGGTACAGCCTGTATGCATCGTCATCCATGAGGTTCATGAAGTCGATCTTAACGTTCTTTTTTACGGTTTCCTTTAGCTTATACATATTGTTTTCTTCTGTAAAATACTTTTTCTTGATGGCCTCGTCGGTATTGCGAACGCTGTACTGGCTGAATACGGCCTTGCGGGCCGATTCGAGGACCTTGGTGCTGATATCGGTGGCCAGAATGGAGAAGGGTATGGCGACGCGGCGGAGCTCCGCCATCTCCATGAGCATGATGGCAAGCGTATACGGTTCTTCGCCGGTCGAACAGGCGGCGCTCCATATGCGGATGGGGGAAGCCGGGCCCGAGCCGTTCATATATTCTTTCTGCAGAATGATCTTAAAGGCGTCAAGCTGCGGGGGATTCCGGTAGAAACTGGTTTCGTTCGTCGTCACCACGTCGAAAAGATTCGGAAGTTCCCCTCTGGCCCTGTCCGCGCCGTACTTCAGATGGTAATAATAGTCTTCAAATGAACTGAGACCCAGCTCGTTAAGCCTGTTCGTAAGCCTGCTTTCGAGGAGATAGGTCTTCGTTTCGGCGAAGTAAATACCTGTTTTCTCATAGATGAAATCTCTCAGTACGGTAAATTCTTCTCTGGTCATAACCGGGTCCTATTAACTTTCCATTCTGTTAACTACCATTTCGGCCGCGGACCTGATGTCGTCGTTGGCGTTATCCATATAGGGCCTGATGTAGTCCATCGCCCGTTTGTCCTTGAGGTCGGCAAGCGCCCGGATACATCCTATGGTGATGAGCCCGTTTGCGTCCTGAAGCCCTTTCGCAAAAATATCGAAGAGCGCCTGGTCCTCGAAGGCACCGAGTGCGGACAGCGCATAATAACGCGTCCACATGCCCTTGCCCTCGTCGGTAAAGATCCCGACGAGCCTATCCTTGAAGCGGCTCAATCTCTTGTCCTTGACGACCTTCAGCACCTCATGGGGTATCTCGTCATCCATGAGTGTTTTCTGAAGGAGCGCCACATAGTTCTCGTTGTCCGCGAAATTCCCCAACACCCCGATCGTATTTCTGCGCACGCCTTCATCCTCATCCTTCAAGAGGCGGGTAACAAAGGGAAGGTTCTTCTCTCCATCGATGAGACCCGTGGAGGCAAGGTACACCTTTTTGTCGTCCGCCGATCCTTTCCCGACGAACGCGGCTATCATTTCCATCGCCATCGCCGTATCGAGGCGGATCAGGGTCCTCAACGCCTTTACCCGGACATCGTGGAAATCCTCCCTCAGAATGCGCAGAATGTCGTCTTTGAGACTTGCCAGCCCGAGATTGCCTACGGCCTCGACGGCAAAACCCTTGATGTGGCCGTCGGTATCCTGCAAGGCCTCCCTGATAATGGAACACCCGCTGCCGTCAATGACCGCGGGGATGTTCATGACGATCTCACGCTTGACTTCCATCGGGGCCGTGAGGAAACGCTCGAGGAGGACACTTTCTTCAATCTTCACCCCTGTCATCGCACAGGCCCTTACCAGCGGAAGTAGATGCGTCTCGTCAAGCGCCATGTATCCCGCGACGTCGGCCGCCCATATGTCGCTTAGAGACGCAAAGAGTTCCAGCACCGTCCCGTAGTTCTCATCATCGGGTTCTATCCCTCTCAAGACACCCAGAATCGCCCTGCATGTCTCGGGCGTTCTGAAATGGGTCAGCATACGGACTATCTCCACGGGCCGGTGCTTGCTGTCGGCAACGCTGCCAAGCAGGTGCTCGTAAAGTTCATCGCCTATCTTTTCCTTGAGCCTCTCGAATGTCTCCTCGTTGCCCTTTTCGAGTATGATCCTCAGATAGGTGCTCCTTTTCTGCCTGTCCCATCCTTTCAGCACGTCGAATATCTCGTCGAGTATGGCATCGTCGCCGTACTCGATGAGGACCTCGCAGGCGACTCCGGAAAGCTCTTCACCGCTTTCTCTGAAGAATTCCAGGATCCGGGGGACGGCTTTCACGTTTTTCGTCCTTCCCAGGCTCAGGATGGCCGAGAATGCTATCCACTCTTCGTCCTTGAGGGCATCGAGAAGGGCCTCGACCGCGTCGTCGTCGTCGAATTCACCAAGGGCCATGCAGGCGGCGTTTCGCACATTGTCCACATCTTCACGGGCCTTCCTTACGATGAAAGGTATGGAACGCGGGTCTCTGAGAAAGGAAAGGACCTCGCACGCATAGACCCGTATGTCCTCATTGGCGTCTTCGAGCATCCCGGTGACCCCGTCAAGATGAATGCTTCCGATCTTCTTGAGAATATCCAGAACCGCCATCCTCACGGGCGTGTTCTTCTCCTGGAGAAGGGGGACGATCCTTTCCACGACCTCTTTTCCGCCGGATGCCACGAGGGCATCGATCGCCTTCTCTTTTTCGAAATTGTCGCCGTCCCTCAGGAGGGCCACGTAGCGTTCCAGGTCTTCCCCGCTCACTTCCTTCGTTTGTACACTCTGTCTTCCCTGCGATCTCATAATACCCTCATAATCTCTTCCGATATTTTGTCGATGGGCAATACCGCGTCGGCCAGGTTGGCCGCGATCACCGCCTTCGGCATACCGAAAACGACACACGTCTCTTCGTCCTGTGCGACGATATAGCCCCCTTTTGCCCTCATTTCCTTCATGCCGGCGAGCCCGTCGTTGCCCATTCCCGTCAGGATCACGCCGAAAGACCGCCTGTCATATGCCCCGGCGGTCGTGGCCATAAGCAGGTCCACGGAAGGCCGGTAGATGTACTGTGTCCCTTCGCTGAACTGGATACTGACGATCCTGCCTTTCCTTTTGACCGCCATATGGGAGTTTCCCGGAGCGATGTACGCAACGCCGGGAACCAGGGTCTCCCCGTCTTCCGCTTCCTTCACATGAAGCTGCGACACCGCATCGAGCCGCTGTGAAAAAGACTGGGTGAAGATTTTCGGCATGTGCTGGGCAATCACAACGGGAACCGGGAAAGCCTTCGGAAGGCTCGTGAGGATGTGCTGGAGGGCCGGAGGGCCGCCCGTGGAGGCGCCGATGGCGAGGACTTCGTGGCGGATCTTCTGATCGGGGCTGATGACGGCGGGTTTCCTTTCCCTGATATCCAGCTTGCGCAGGAGAAATTTTACCTTGTTCCTTGCGACGTTCTTTACCTTCGTGATTATCTCCGCCTCTTTGGCCGCCAGGGTTCCGCCGATATTTCCGAAATCCTTGGTGACGAAATCGCATGCCCCGAGCTGCAGGGCCTCCATGGTGATCTCCGCGCCTTCCCTCGTCAGGGCGCTCATGATGATCACCGGCACGGGATCCCTGGCCATGATCTGTTTCAGGGCTTCGATACCGTCCATGACGGGCATCTCCACGTCCATGGTGATCACGTCCGGCTTCAACGACTCAACCTTTTCCAAGGCGTCACGACCGTCAACGGCGGTGCCCACGACTTCGATGGCGTTGTCCTTCGACAACATCCTCGATATCATCTTGCGCATCACCAGCGAATCGTCAACAACCAGTACCTTGATCATCCGTATCTTCCCCTGCGCCAAAGAGCAGCCCCTTTACATTTTTCATAAGACTGAAAACACCGTCGAAAAGGTCAAGTTCCTGTGTGAGCGACACATCAAAACCCAATTCCTCGACAATGGGAACGAAGTCTTTGTTATTATTAATAAATTCATCGAGACTGGCGAGATTATCGCTTAAATCGATGATTTTTGCAAATCTATTTCCCGTATCGATGAGCCTGGCATTCCAGGTGTTCTCCACGGCCTTCTGAGGACAATGGTGATGCATGACCCCGTTCGTCACCTGTTGGGGTATATTCCACATGGTCAGAAGACACGCCCCGATCATGCCATGATCGCAGGAAAGTACCTCCTCTTCCGCCCGCTCCCACGTATAACCCTCGCGTTTTACGAGATTGCCGATCGTTTTCCATTCATCGTGAAAATACCGGTATATGATGATGGCGCCGATATCGTGCATGAGCCCGCCGATATAGACCGCGTGCTCGTCGCCCGTGCGAAGGGTGTGGCTGACCACCTTCGAGACGATGCCGCAGATCATGGAATGGCGTATGAATTTCTCCCTGTCGAGTCCTCCGTCGCCCCCCATCATCGACAGGAAAGGCATGTGGAGAATTATCTGGGAGAGCTGTTCCAGGCCGACTATGGCTATGGCATGTTCGATGGACGTGATCCTGCGGAAGTTCCGCGTCCCGTAATATGCCGTGTTGGCGAGGCGCAGCACCTCGCCGGCCATCGATGGGTCCATGATCTTCGCCAGGTCCGCGGCGGAACTCATCGGGTCCTCGATGACGCCGATGACCTCGGCCATAACCGCCGGGAAGGTGGGCAATACATCTATCTTCCTGAGCCTTTTAAGGATATCGTCGCGTTCCATACGTATCAGAAATGTTATCGGTAGCCCGCACGAAACCTTAATTGCGCAGTACTTTCTTCATCGACGCCCTCAAGTTCAGTATGGCCTGTGAATGGATCTGACAGACCCGCGCCTCGGTGATGCTCAGGACACGTGCAATCTCTTTCATGTTCAGGTCTTCATGGTAGTAAAGACTTAAAACGTAGCGCTGTCTTTCCGGCAGCTTGTCGAATTCCTTCGCCATTATGCCTTCCAGTTCCAGCGCCTCGGCGCACTTCTCCGGATCGTCGCTCTCTTCCGTAACGTAGCGCATGATCCTGTCGCGGTCTTCGCCGAGCAATTCGTGGAGGTCCTCGATGGAAAGGACCGAAAGGTTGCCATAGTTCTTGAGCATCTTGAAGTAGTCGTCGAGATGCATGCCCAGCGCCTCGGCCACCTCTTCTTCCTTCGGCAGCCTGCCGAGTTTGTTCTCCAGTTTTCTCACCACTTCGTTTATCTTCTTCGATTTTGACCGGGCGCTCCTCGGGAACCAGTCCCGGGAACGGAGTTCATCGATCATGGCGCCGCGTATCCTGAGATAAGCGAAAGTGTTGAGCTTGGCGCCTTTCGCGGCATCAAACTTGTCCATCGCCTCGAGGAGCCCCACGATACCGGCGGAGATCAGATCCTCGATGATCTCGTCATCTTCGTAACGTCTGGAGACCTTGTAGGCCAGATGCTTGATGATGGGGATAAAATCGTCGATGGTCTTCTCACGTTCGTCTCTGAATGTCCTGGCATATCCTTTTTTCCATGTCATCATGACACCAACCTATCACAGATTTTTGCAAGGGCCCGGGTTGCCAGAGCATCGGGAAAACGCTCCACCCACAGCCTTTGTTTCCTCGTGGCAATGTTTATATGCCGATCGAGGGGTAGATAACCGAAATAATTGAGGTAGACATCAAGAAATCTGTCGGTGACACCGACAATCCTCCTGAAAAGCTCAAGCGCCTCTTTTTCTTCCCTCACCATGTTGACGATGATGTTAAAATCCTTTCTGCCCGTCTTCGCGCTGAGAACCTTGACCATCGCGTAAGAATCGGCAATACTCGCCGGATCCGGTGTGACCACGATGAAAATATCTTCACTCATCGCGTTGAAGTAGACCACGTTGGAGGATATCCCCGCGGAGGTGTCGACTATCAGGAAATCATGCTCCGGCAGAGCATTGAGGGAACCAAGGAGGATTGCTCTTTCATCCTGGCTCAGGAGCGATAACTCGCTCACTCCCGATGTGGCCGGTATGATCCTGATCCCGCAGGGCCCTTCGAGGATCACCTCGCCGATCTGCCGCGAACCGTCGATGACGTCCCTGACATTGAACTTCGGGACCATCCCGAACATGATGTCGATATTCCCCAGCGAGAGATCGGCATCGAGAATGTAGGTGGATTTGTCCCTGTTCCCGAGAAGATAGGCCATATTCGAGGCAATCGAAGATTTGCCCACTCCGCCCTTGCCGCTCGTTATCGTGATCATCTTGCGTCCGTTGATTGCCATCCCCTTCCCTCGATCAGTATTCTGCCGAATGTATCCTGGTCCGGGATCATGATCTCCCCGATCCCCGCTCCGCCGGTCAGTGCCGCTATGGGTCTTCCAAGCCTCAAGACGCTGTTGCACAGGGGGCCCAGCCGGTCTTGCTCGTCAAGCTTCGTAAAGATGAGTCCCGATATGGACGCACTGTCCATGATGCCGAGATAATGCTCCAGCATTTCGTCCCTCATTCCCGCCGGGAACACGACAAGTTTCTTCATGCCCCGAAAATTATCCACAACCTCCCCTTGGTAGGTGAGGTGACCCGTTATGTCTATGATCTTCTTACCGTTTCCGTCGTGGGCCTTGCGGCGCAGTTCTTCAATGGTAGCCGCGAACTGAAAGGGGGTCCCCGTCTTTTGCGAAAAGGCGAGAAGCTCTTCATAGGCGCCTCTTCTGACGGGGTCAAAGGCGAGGATCGACGGATTGAGGTCCCGTGTATTCATGACCGCCGCGAGCTTCTTGGCCGTTTCCGTCTTGCCCGATCCGGTGGGGCCGATAAGAAGGATCGATTCGTCGGGCGCCATTGTGTCGCACAAGGCTATGCGCCTGCCGAGTTTCGTCTTCGTGAAGAAGAGGGCCTTGGTACTGTTCTCGGCGATGGACCCTATCTCCGCAAATACCTCGGAGAGAAGGGACATGCAGATATGCCTGTCGAGACCGGCCTTCATCATCCTGTCGTGGAGTATCTTCAGAGGCATGGGGTACGTCTTGAGCCTGTCGACAAGCATGTCCGTCTCGATGGAAACAAGCCGGTCCGTCAGGTAGCGGGCCGCATCGCTCCAGATCGCCTCCGTCTTCTTCCTGATCTCGCCAAGATCCGTTTCCAGTGCGGCGCCGGGGTCGTTCTCCACTGCTATGGATATCTCGCAGCCCTTTTTCATCCACCCGTTGCCGTTGTGGTTGTTCTGCTTGATATCCATGATGATGGTATCGGGGCCGAACTGCTCCTTGATCACATCCATGCCCCCGCGGATATCGTCGAATGTATAGGTCTTAACCTTCATTTATTCTTATGACCCCCACTGACTGGATCCTTATCTGAGGTGGTATCTCATTATGGGAGATGACGGTTATTCCCTGAATGTAACGGTCGAGGAACCTCCTCAATCGTCCCCGCAAGATCGGATGGACAAGAAGAACGGGCTGGTAATTCTGAAGCATGGCCTTCTTCGCCTCATTGCCTATCTTTTCTATTATCTTCTGGCTGAAGGTAAGGTCGAGTGCAAGGACCGTACCCTGATCCGTCGGCTGAATGCTGCTGATGAGTTTCTCTTCAAGGGTCTTCTCGAGGATATGAATATTGAGGATCCCGTCCACCAGGTATGGCTTGAGGATGCTTCTGGCCATTCGCTGACGCACGTATTCGGTAATGACATCGGGGTCTTTTGTTGACGACGAGGCATCGGCGACCGCCTCCAGGATCGTGATCAGGTCCCGGATCGACACCTGCTCGCGCAGGAGGTTCTGGAGGACCTTCTGAACGACGCCGACGTTGACCTGGTTCTGGGAGATCTCCTCGATCACCTTCTGGTGCGTCGGGGCGACATTGTCGATAAGCTTCTGGGTTTCCTGTCTTGTCAGGAGTTCATGGGCGTTGTTCCTTACGAGTTCGGTAAGGTGCGTGGCTATGACCGTGGCATGGTCGACAACGGTAAAGCCTTCGCCTATGTACGTCTCGCGGTCCTTTTCGGCTATCCAGTAGGCATCGAGATTGAAAACGGGTTCCTTCGTGGGAATGCCGTCCGCCGGCCTGTCCTTCCCTTCCGGACCCATGGCCAGGAGGCTGCCCGACACCAGGCTGCCGCGGCCCATCTCGATCCCCTTGAGGAGCATAACGTACTCGGAAGCCCCGAGCTGGAGGTTGTCCCTGAGCTTCATGGGCGGCACCACTATACCCAGCTCGACGGCTATCTGCTTGCGGATGGCCCTGATCTTGTCGAGAAGCTCGCCATTCTGCTCGGCGTCTACGATCGCTATGAGGCCGTAACCGATCTCGACCTCGAGTATCTCGAGGGGCGCTATGGTCTCCCCTCTCTCCTTCGATTCCGACGCAACATCGGGGACGGCCGAAAGTTCCTCCTCGGGACCCTTCTTCATGACCTGGCCGATGCCGTACGTAATGGATGAGAGGATAAGAAAAGGCACCAGCGGAATGCCCGGGACCATACCTATCGACAGGATGACAAAGGAAGCAAGGGCGAGGGCCTTCGGCTGGGTAAAGAGCTGGGAGACCACATCGCTTCCCAGGTTTGATTCGCTTGCCGCCCGGGTGACTATAATGCCCGCCGCGGTGGATGTGAGAAGAGCGGGGATCTGGGCCACAAGCCCCTCACCAATCGTCAGAAGGGTATAGACCGACAGGGCATCGTTGATGTTCATCCCCTTCTGGACGACTCCGATGACCAATCCGCCGATAATATTCACGAAGATGATAATGATCCCTGCGATCGCGTCACCGCGGACAAACTTGCTCGATCCGTCCATGGCGCCGTAGAAGTCGGCCTCCATTTCCACCCGCTCCCTGCGCTTGCGCGCCGCCGCATCGTCGATGAGGCCGGCGTTGAGATCGGCATCGATGCTCATCTGTTTTCCCGGCATGGCATCGAGGGTGAAGCGCGCGGCCACCTCCGCAACCCTTCCGGCGCCCTTCGTGATGACGACGAAGTTGATGATCATGAGGATGAGAAAAACAACGGCTCCAACGACATAGTTGCCGCCTACGATAAAGGTGCCGAAGCCCTTGATGATCTGCCCCGCCGCCTGGGATCCCTCGTCTCCGTGAACGAGGATGAGTCGGGTCGAGGCGATGTTGAGAGAGAGGCGAAAGAGTGTCACGATCAGAAGTACCGACGGAAAGACGGAGAAATCGAGGGGCTTCTTTATATACATGGAGATAAATAGGATCAGAAGTGAGACGGAGATGCTCATCGACAGGAACATGTCGATGAAGAAACTGTTCAGGGGGACGATCATGATCATAATCACGAAGACGACGCTTACGGCGACGAGGATATCGGCCTTGCTTTTGAGGCTCGCTACCATTGTGCCCATTACAAGATCCCCTTCCCTTTTCTTCTGAAGATGCCGGCCAGAAGTTCAGCCACGATGAGATAGAATTTTTCCGGTATGAAATCGCCGATATTCACCGCATGATAGAGGCCCTGCGCCAGGGGTTTATTCTCGACAAGGGGCACGCGATGCTTCGCCGCCGTTTCTTTGATCTTCAAGGCCACAAGCCCCTGACCCTTGGCGACCACCTTCGGTGCGGGCATTTCATGCGCGGAATACTTCAGGGCAACGGCGAAGTGCGTCGGGTTGGTTACGATCACGTCGGCGGTTTTGACGTCCTCCATCATCCTGTGACGTGCCATTTCGCGCTGGAGGCTCCTGATTCTGGACTTGACGAGAGGGTTACCCTCACGCTCCTTGTGCTCCTCCTTGACCTCCTGCATGGTCATCATCATGGATTTCTTGTAGTCCCACTTTTGATAGGCGAAATCCAGGGCCGCCAGAAAGAGGAAGATGATGCCGATCTTGACGGTCAGACTGAACGATGTCTCTCCGAGATACCTGACGATGGTGCCCGTGTCCTGTCCGGAAAGGCCGAAGATAACGGGCATCTGGCTCATGATGAGATTACGCGCCACGTACGCGAGAAGGACGATCTTGATGACCGACTTCAGGAGTTCCACGAAGGATTTTTTCGATACCAGGTTTTTTATGCCCTGCATGGGGTTGAGCTTGTTGGCGTCGAATTTAAGCGCCTCGGAACTCCACATGAAACCGGACTGCAGGATGCTTCCGGCAAGCCCGAGGACCATCACGATGCCGAATACGGGCACCACTATGTACCACCATCGGGTGATGCCGAAAATAACGATGTCGTGCATGTTGCCCGGCCCTACATCCATATTGGCGTTTCGTGCGAAATTGGCGTAGACCTTGAACATCTCCTGGAAACCTTTGGAGACCATGAAATAGAGAAAGATGGTGGAAAAAAGTATGATGACGGAGGTGTTGATCTCGCGGGATATCGCCACCTTTCCTTTTTTCCGGGCATCATCCAACCGTTTTTCGGTCGGCTGCTCCGTCTTTTCCTGAAAGCCTTCCGACATGTCCTACCCCATCATCCGGATCGCCCGGATAAGATCGGTTTCAAGCCCCCTGAAGAGGGCGCTTATGCTCGGCACGATATAGCCCAGCGACAGGCCGAGCATCAGTACCGTTATGAGTATCTTCACCGGAATGGCGTCGACGAAAACATTCGCCTGGGGGATCATCCGGGAGAGGACGCCGAAGGCCAGTTCCACGAGAAAGAGCGTCACAATGATGGGAGCCCCTATTCTGAAGGCCGCTCCGAATATATTTCCCGTCGCCGCAACCAGGTATCCCGCCAGGGACGAGTTCGGGGAAACGGCGCCGATGGGCACTTCCCGAAGACTGTAGGCAATCCCCCTGATCAGCATGTGGTGTGCGTCGATGACAAAAAATATGAGAAGGGCTATCAGGTTCTTGATCTGTTCCAGGACAGACACCTGCGTCATCGAGTAGGGGTCCATGAAACGGGCGAAGGACAAACCAGCCTGCAAGGATATGATCTCACCGGACATGCTGGCCGAAATGAACACGAGCCGGACGATAAAACCGATCGTCGCCCCGATGAATATCTCCTTTGCGCACAGGATGAACAGAACGAAAGAATCCGGCCGGGCGACGACATTCGTCTTCGCAAGATCGTAGAGCAGGTAGGTGATCATGAGCGCCAGACCGCCTTTGAATATCGCAGAGACCGACCGCGAAGCGAACAGGGGTATCATGAAGAGCATCGCTGCGACCCTGAAGAACACGAGGAGGAATTTCTGCATTTCGAATGTGATGGCTATATTCGTCATCTATCTCACGTACAATGGTATGTTGCTGATGATATTCACCGTAAAGGAAATCGCAAAATTCATCATCCAGGGGAAAAGAACGATAAGGCAGACGGATATGACGAGAATCTTCGGGACAAAGACCAGCGTCATCTCATGGATCTGCGTGGCCGCCTGAAATATGCTCACGATAAGACCCACCACGATGGACGCCGCAAGAAGCGGCGACATGAGAACGAGGGTCGATTTGAGAAAGTCTCTGAATATCTGGATAACAAGGTCCTGGCTCATACTGTCTCCTGTCAAAAACCTTTTATAATGGACCCCACGAGGAGATTCCATCCGTCTACAAGCACAAAGAGCATGACCTTAAAAGGCAGGGATATGAAGATGGGAGGAAGCATCATCATACCCGCCGACAAAAGGACGCTCGCTACGACCATATCTATCATGAGAAAGGGTATGTACAGAAGGAACCCGATCTGGAATGCCCGCTTCAACTCGCTTATGGCAAAGGCGGGGACGATGACCTTGAGAGGAAGGTCTTTCGGGCCCTCCGGCCTTTTGAGCTTCGCGATGTTTATAAAGAGGGCAAGGTCCTTCTCCTTCGTGTACTTGAGCATGAAAGTGCTCAGCTCCGCTGAGGACTTGTCCATAAACTCCTCGAACCCTATTTTATTGGCAAGGTAGGGTTTCAGGGCGGCGTCATTGATCTTGTCGTACGTAGGCCCCATGACGAAGAGGGTAAGGAAGAGCGAGAGACCGACCACCACCTGGTTCGGCGGGAGCTGCTGTATACCCATCGCCTGACGCAAAAAGGACAGGACTATGATGATTCGCGTAAAAGAACTCATGAGAAGGAGGATTGCCGGGGCAAAGGCAAGTACCGTCAGTACGATGACGATGTTGATGAGATTCCTGCCGCCGTCTGCACCGACAAGGGCGTTAAGAATGTTGGTACCCGCCGCGGCCTTGTCTGCCTTCGCGGAAACGACGGCCGGTAAAGCTACGAAGGAAAGTACGAGACAGAAAACAACGAGGTATTTCATGAATCGGTCCCCTCTTTACGCCACTTCGCGAGAAGAGAGATCTCCTTTTCCCCGGCACCGATCACCAGGACATGGCCCCTGACCTCGACCACGGATATGAACTTCCGGGGTGCAAGGTATATCGTGTCCACCTTCTTGAGGCCGTAGTCGGCGGCACCCTTCGGCTTGAACCTGAGGTTCAGCTTCCCGGCGTACCGGGAGAGAAGGTAGATGCCCGCCATCAGGGCGGCCATGATGAAGATGACCTTGATAATGCCGAGGTACGTATCCATCAACCAAGCTCCTGAACTCGTTCCTTCGGGGTCAGGATCTCCATGATCCTCACTCCGAGCCTCTCGTTGACGAGGACGATCTCGCCCTTGCCGAGAAGCTTGTCGTTGACGTAGATATCCACGGACTCACCGGCTATCCTGTTGAGTTCGATGATCGAACCCTTGGACAAGGCGAGCAGTTCGCCTATGGTGAGCTTCGTCCGGCCTATCTCCACCGATATTTCCACGGAGATATCGAGAAGACTGTCGATATTCATCTCGAATTTTTTCGTTCCACTACCGTTGGTGGCGGCAGGTACTTCGTTCAAAAGTTCTTCCATTCTTCCTCCCCGGTCCCACCTGCCCCGCCAAAGGTACGGGGGGAGGACCTAAGCGTGCAGCCCTCTGTGTCTTTATTGAGTGATCTCGTCAACTCTGACCGCCTTGCTGCCCTTGAAGATGCCCATCTTTCCGCGGAACTTCGTCTTTTTGTGAATCTCTACGTCGATGGCATCGTTGACATAACGATCGACCATGATGACGTTCCCCGCGCTCAGCGCCGCGAATTCGTGGAGGGATATGCTCTTTCTTCCCAGAATCGCGCTGACCTCGATGGGTATCTCATTGATACGTTCCCGCATCCGGGCCAGCCATTTTCCCCTCATCTCCAGGTCTTCGCGGGAAGGCGTGGAGATCAGGTAGCCCTTTATGCTCTCAAGAACGCCATAGGGCATGCAGATCTTCATCCAGCTCGTTATATCACCGATCTCAATGGAGAATTCGTTGAGGTTCACCGTCTCTTCCTTTGCAACCATGGTGATATAGTTGGGGTTTATTTCAGAGCGGGAATACTTGCAGTGTATCTCGTAGACTGGTTCCCAGGCTTTTTCCATTTCCGCCGAAACAAGGTCGATGAGTTTCTTGATGACATTGAACTCGATCTTCGTGAATTCCCTGCCCTCTATCCTGGCGGGGGATATCGTGGCGCTGCCGAAAACGGTTTCCAGAACACTAAAGATAAGCTTTGCGTCGAAGATGACGATAAAAAATCCGTTGAGGTTCTCCGTCACGACGATGTTCATGTTCGTCGGCAGGGGAAGGGTCTTTATGAATTCGTTGTACTCCACGTACTGCGACGGCACGGGACCCACTTCCACCTCCCGCTCCATGAAAAGGGAGAGGGCCGACCGGAAGGATTTCGAGAACCTGTCGTAGATGAACTCCAGGGCAGGGAGCCTTTCCTTCTTGCCCTTCGTGAAACGGATGAAATCAAAATCTGTTACCTGATTCTGTTCCACGACGGCCTGCTGCAAAGGTTCGTCAGACAGCACCGCTTCCGTCAGGATTTCGCCTTCCGATATGCCGCCGAGCAACGCATCGATTTCTGCCTGTGAAAGGACCTGTTCCATCGCTACCTCACTGGATTATAATGTCCGTTATGTAGACAGCTTTCAGTTCGTCCTCGTTCTTGAAGACGGCCTTCAGGCTGGCGTGGACCTCTTTTTTTATGGCCTCCCGCTGATTCACATCCATGAGCACCTCCACGGCCTTCGTCCCGAAAATGAAGAGTATCCTGTCACGAATCAGCGGTATCATCTTTTTTGTCTCTTCCATCGCCTTGACGTCCTTCACCTCTATGCCAAGGGATACCTTTGCATACCGCGACTGGTTCCCGGTAAGGTTGAAGACAAAGGGCTCCAGTTGGAGAATGGGTCCCACGGCCTCCTTTTTAGGCGCGGCTTCCTTCCCGGCTGCATGGGTTTGTTTGCCGGCGAGTCCGGCCAGAACCTTCTTGCCGAACATGAAGTAACCGCCGGCGCCGCCGGCAACGATAAGAAAGAAGATTATGATGAGAATAAGTTTGAATTTACCTTTCTTCCCGACAGGCTTCTCCTGCCCTTCCTTTTGCCCGACCTCTTCGAGGTCCGTCTGTTCTTTTCTATCTTCGGCCATCAGGATTCTCCTTGCGGAGACGAAGAAGCAATAAGTGTGCCAAATGAAGAGGGGTTATGGGTTAGGGGTTGGGGGAGAGGGGAGAGGCCTGTAACCAAAGGACTTTATTAATTATCTACGAATGTATCTTACGCCGGCTGTAATGGGTGATTTAATTTCGCGACAAGCCGCGTCAGGGAATTGACAGAACGAAGGCACTCTCCTCCGGCTGATTCCTCTTTCCGTCTGAGACTCTTTCCGCTTGNNNNGCGCAGGCCGGAAACCAGGAGAGATTACGGGCAGGGAACTACCTCGTAAAGAGACATCTGACTGTTCTCCTTAAATACCGTATTGAGCCTTGCATACATGTGCTTCCTGCTGTAACAATGGTCTTCCTGGATTCCGGCCTGCGCCGGAATGACGGATTAGGGGATTCGCGGTGATGGATTAGACGACTCGCGGTGATGGATTAGACGACTCGGAGTGATGGGTGAGAATTTCGTATAACGTGCAAAGCCGCACTTGAAAAACCGCACGGCAGGGTCACCCCTCCTACAACGTTACAGGGGTCGGAAGACCCTGAATCTCTCCCAACCCCCGCCCTATTCCCTATTCCCTATTCCCTATTCCCTATTCCCTATCTCTTAAGATTCATCAGCTCCGCCAGCACCTCGTCCGTCGTTGTTATGACGCGGGAATTTGCCTGGTAGCCTCTCTGGGCGATGATCATCTTGACGAATTCCGTCGCAAGGTCCACGTTGGACTGTTCGAGGGAATTGGCGCTGATCTTGCCGAGGCCGCCTTCGCCGGGTGCGTTGGTGTACGCGACGCCTGATTCGATGGTCTCGGAATAGAGGTTGCTTCCTTCCTTCTTCAATCCGTTGGGGTTATTGAAATTCGCCAGGGTGAGCTGGTAGAGGTTCAGGATCTGACCGTTGGAATAGTGGCCGGAGATGACACCCTCAGCACTTACCGTCACGTTCTGGAGAACGCCGGGAGGATAGCCGTCCTGGGTCTGGAAGTTCGTCGTGGACGCGATGGGGTACTGGGTCGTGGTGCCGCCGCCCGATCCCGAACCGAAAACCATATCGATCGCCTGGGCCGGGTTGGCACCCTGGGAGAAGTTAAAGGTGACGTTAGTCGCGTCTCCGCCGGCGGTCAATGCACCGTTGTTGTTGAATGTCAGTGTCCCCCAGCCGGCCAGGGCATTCGCGCCCGTAGACGAATCGGCGGCGTCGAGGTGCGCCATCCATTCCCAAACGCTGGTCTGCGGTACCGTCGTCTCATAGGACTTGCGGAAATAGACCGTTACGACATGAGGCTGACCCAGGGAATCATACGCGGTTACCGACGATGAATAATTCGATGTCGTCGTCGGGTTCCGGGTTGCGCTCACATAGTCCGTGGAAAATCCCTGAAAGCTTACTGTCCGTGATGCACCGTCAACAAGGGCGGCATCAGTCGTTATATCGAGCCCCGAACCTCCGAGGTTGGTGTACGTCGTCCCCGCGTCGACAAGGGCCGTGTACGTCGAGGAAGTCCCCGTCAGCGCACCTGTGGGATTCGTGTGTGCTACCGTTACGGTCAACGTCCCCTGAACGGCCGGGGCTACCGGGGCGGCATAGGAGATCGTGTAGTTACCGGCCCGCGGGTATTTGCTCTCGCTGATTGCCACGCTCGTAACGCTGCTGTTGGCAACGCCGCTCAAACTTCCCAGGTTCCCCGCTACGGTTGCATTGGACTGGAGATTGACATTCATTCCCACGAATTCCGTCGCTCTCGGTTCGCTTGGTGCCTGGGATATGATGATGTCGGTGTCAACTCCGAAGGGCGCATTTGTCGTCCGGTCTATCTGCCTGCCCTGGAGGATATCCCCGGCCGGGTTCGTCATGTAGCCGTCGCTGTCGAACCGGAATTGACCCGCTCTCGTATAATAATTGGTCTGAGCCTCGGCGGACCGTACGATGAAGAAACCCTTGCCGCCGATGGCGAGATCGGTGGATTCGCTCGTGCTTTCGAAACTGCCCTGGCCGAAGGATGTATCGACAGAGCTCAGTGCGGTGCCCCTGCCGACCTGGCTCGTGCCGGAGGTTCCGTTGATCGACTGATACAGGACATCTTCGAAGGTCGCTCTGCTCCCCTTGAAACCGACGGTATTGACGTTCGCGATATTGTTGCCCACGACGTTGATGGATGAGCTGTTCGCTATAAGACCGCTGATGCCTGAAAAGAATGAGCTTAACATGGCTATATGCCTCCTCTTTAGTTCTTTATCACTGTAACCGAGCTGGCGGTGTATTCATCACCGTTTCCCGCAACGAGAACAACGCTGCTGTCAGTGCTCTTGACCCCCTTGACGATCCGGTACGCTGCCACGGTGCTATCGACAGCCGCACCGCTCAGATATGCCTGCGCAGTCACCTGCACGTTATCGGTCCCTTCGTTGGTGTACGTGAGGGATTCGCCCTTGTTCCGCGTCACTTCCTGAACGCTCTCATCCTTGAGATTCTTGATTGAAAAGATCACTTTGTCATAGTCCGCCGAAGGCGTCACCGTGAATTCGTCACCCTCGGAGAGCGTGTTTCCATCGACGGAGATCTTCTTTCCGATCATGTCGAGAAGATTGCCCGTTTCGACGGTCGTCTCCAGGTTCGCCATGGAGTCGTAGATGTTCTGAAGCCTTTCGACCTGGGTCAATTGCGCGAGCTGACTCATGAATTCGTTCGTCTCCATGGGGTCGAGGGGATCCTGATACTTGAGCTGGGTAACGAGCATATTCATGAAGGCGTCGGTGTCGAGAAACTGGGCCGTTGTGGTCGATCCCGTCGTCGAACTTGATCCCGTTGTATCCACCGTGTTTGTCACACCTGTGATTGACATGTTCCCTCCTTATGCCAGTGCCTCGAAGAAGGCCCCGAAGTCCTGTTTCTCCCCGGTGTCATCCCCGCCGTCTCTGCGCTGCTGCCTCTGCTGCCGCTGTCCCTGAGCGTCCTGGTCGATATCGACATGGATCGTCGTAAGGATGTTCTTGTTTTCAAGACTTTTGACAAGCTCCTCTTTCTGCGACTGGAGAAAATTCATCGTGTTCTCGTTCGCCGTTCTGACTTCAACGGTAACCCTCGACCCTTCGTCCCTCAGACCGACAAGGACCGTCTCGTTATCGCCGATTTTGAGCTTTACCGTCATATCCATATTCATACTCTTGCCGGCAAACTGCTCCGTAAGTTTTTCTATCTTGTCCACCATCATCGCGCCAAAATCGTTCTTGACGACACCTTTCGTCTCTGAGGATGCATGCTGGACCCCGTGACGGGATGTATCGTTGTGCTGGACGATACGGTTCTCACCGGTGTCGCTGTCTTCCCCGACCTCGGTCTCCTTCGTTTCCTTGACCCGTATGACTATCTTTTCAGGTTCCACGGTATCCTTCGGGCCCAAATCCCGGCGGGTGGACAGGATGGTAAAGCCCTCCTCTTTCACCGGCTCGCCTTGTGCAGCCGGTACCGCGGCCTGTGTTTCAACGTCCCTTTTCATCGTTGCATCGCCGGTCAGGGTCTTCTTTGCCGCCTTCACAACCTCTACGACAAGCACGGGGGCCGCCTGGTCCTCGGGAATGACGGTCTGAGGCGGTGCCCCGAAAGTACCCGCCTTCGCAGCCTGAGTCTTCGCATCGGGCGGCTGAGGTGTCCTGGCCTTTTCATCCGGCGCATCCTCCCGCACGGTGGGGAGCGCCCCGGTATCACCGCTATTCACGTTCATCCTGTCCAGTTGAAGAAGAACCGATGCAAGCCACCCCTGCCCTGCGAACTGCTTCGTGCCATCGACCGTGTCGTTCCCGGTCTTTTCTTCCGAGGGTCGGCCCGATACCGTTTGTGAGTCTTCAGAACTGGCGAGTTCCATCTCGTCGCCGCCGGAAAGGACCTCGAGAACGCCGCGGAGAAAATCTGTGATCGCAGTGAGGTCCCCATCCTTGATATCCGCCGGGTTGTCTGTCACGGCAGGTTGTTCCATCGCTGAAATAAGGGAAGAAACAAGAATCGAGATATCCCGGGTATCCAGGCCCGCCGCAACAGGGCAGAACGCGTTATCCTCCCCCTTACCGGCTGCCGCCTCACCGTCATCCGTCACGACGCCCGCGGGCATTAGAAACGATGACATATCTCCTGTCCCGCCCATCTTCCGGGACAGGAGATCGAAAAAGGCGCCCTGTCCTTCCTTCGACACTGCAACCTCTCCCTGGGGAAAAAACTGTTTCCCCAGACCGATCAAGTTCGCAAACAGACAATTCAAAAGTTGATTTTCCATGCCCTTCCCATAAACAAATTCCATGCCATGAGATCACTCTCAATAAACTCCATGAGTTACAAAACAGACCCCTTGAAGCAAGCCCCTTCTCCCAGGGAAATAATTTCCACGAAGAGGAAATTATTTCCTGCGGGCAGTCAGAAGCGCGGTGGAGGGTGGAGGGGCTAACGGCAAAAGGCTGAAGGCTGAAGCAAATCATAGGTCTTATAGGTCGTATAAGACTTATAGGACCTATCGTTTTTTGAAGCACTCTCCCCGGGTACAGTGCAGTTGTGGAGATTACAGTTTTTTGCTCTCTATCCTAAGGGCCAGTTCGTCGAGGAGTTTTTGCTCGCGGCGGTTTTCGCTTTTTTTGAAGGCTCTTGCGATCTTATCCTGGAGCTTGGAGAGCATTTTCAGTTCCCGGGCGAATTCGTAAAACTCCTGGTAGAGGATATCGAGGGTCTCCTGCATGGATGCCTTTTCGCAGACGAGGGACATCTTTGAGACGTCCAAATACTCGAGGTAGTCTCTTATCACGGCAAAGTCGTTGCCTGACAGCGGCCCGCAGAACTTCCCGTAATTTGCTTCGATCTGTCTGTCAAGGACCAGTATCTCGTCGCCGATAGCCGCCATCCTGGAGGCGGCCTCTTCGATCTCGCGTTCCTTGTCCTTCTTCACCTTTTCCTTGATGTCGATTATCCGATCTATACGCTTGCGGTCCATGAAGCGGGTTATGGGTTATAGGTAATAGGTAATAGGAAAAACATCTTTATTCTTTCCCATAACCCATAACCTATCACCCATTACCCCTCTCCTACACATAAAACAGTATCTTCATGCTGTTCAACGTTTCTTCGAGGGCTACCCGTTCATCCACGCCCTGCTGAAGAAAGGTCCTGACCTTGTCGATCATGGCGATCGCGTGGTCAATCTTCTGGTTGTTCCCCGGGGTGTAAGCCCCGATATTGATGAGGTCTTCGGCGCGTTCGAATTCGGCGAGGATCTCGACTATCCGGCTTGCGTACTCCGTCTGGTCCTTCGGACTGATATCTTTCATGAGCCTGCTGACGCTCCTCAGAACGTCGATGGGCGGATACTGGTTGGCATCCGCAAGCTTGCGCGAAAGCACCACGTGACCGTCCAGAATGGACCGTGCGGCGTCGGCGATGGGATCGTCGAGATCGTCGCCTTCCACCAGAACTGTATAGATCGCCGTCATCGTTCCGCTTCCCTCGCCGTTTCCCGCCCTTTCGAGGACCTTAGCCAGCAGCGAGAAGACACTTGGCGTGTATCCCTTCGAGGTCGGCGGTTCGCCGATGGCAAGGCCCACCTCCCTCTGTGCCATGCTGAAACGGGTCAGGGAGTCCATGAGTAAGAGAACATCGTCCCCCCTGTCGCGGAAATACTCGGCGAGCGCGATGGTCAGAAAGGCGCCCCTCACCCTTATAAGGGGGGGCTGGTCCGATGTGGCGACGACCACCACGGAGTTCTTTATGCCGTCTCCCAGGTCGCGCTCGATAAACTCCCGAACTTCCCGACCGCGCTCGCCTATAAGCCCGATGACGTTCACATTCGCCTCGGTATGGCGGGCGATCATGCCCAGGAGCACGCTTTTACCCACGCCGGAACCGGCAAAAATACCTATCCTCTGACCCTTTCCGCAGGTAAGCAGACCGTTGATGCTGCGGATGCCGAGATCGAGGGGCTCCGTGATGCGCTTCTTGCGCATCGGGTTTACGGTCTCGCGATAAATGGGAACGGATTCCGAGCATCGGAGGGGACCTTTCCCGTCCATGGGGTTGCCGAGTCCATCGATGACGCGGCCGAGAAGGCCCTCGCCGGCGGCGACGTCCACGGTCTTCTTCCTGGAGAGTATCCGGGAGCCGATGCCGACTCCCCGTATGTCGCCAAGCGGCATGAGAAGCGTTTTGCCGTCCTTGAAACCCACCACTTCGGCATCGATGGGAACTGTACTGTCGACGGGATAGATGAGCGCCGAATCGCCCACTGATGAAATGGGCCCTTTTCCCTCGATAACAAGCCCCACCACCTGGTTCACCTTTCCGTAAACACGGTAGGGATAGATGTTGGACAACATGTCCCTGGTCAGGGACAAAGCCCGGTCAGCCGACGTTTCCATTGACAAACTCTTTCTTAAGTTCTTCGATCTGGACGGAGATCCGTCCGTCTATATCCCCAAAGTTCGTTTCGATGATGAACCCCGGTTCGTGCATCGTGTCATCCCTGACGATCCTGAACTGACCTAACTCCTCCCCGGAAGAAACATACTCGGCATCCTCCCGGCGCAGACGGATTGTGGTGCCGCTTCGTTCCTCGCAGAGGGAAAGGGCTTTCCTGATCATCCTGAGGACCGCGTCGTGATGCTCCCGACACTCCCTGAGGATGATCGCTTCCGCGAATATGAGAGCCATATCCGTAGACAGATTTTCGGCCCGTTTCACGAGTTCTTCCTTGAACAGGGACAGCTCCGCCATGAAACCGCCAAGCCTCTTGATGAGGGGCTCCACTCTTTTCATTCCCATTTCGTGCCCGGCCTTCTCGCCCTGAGCATAGGCCTCTTCAAAGACCCGGCGCGACTCTTCTTCCATATTGATTGCTGCCGCGGGGGGTTCTTTCTCATCATCGACCGGACTTGCCTCTTCGTCAAAAAACCTGACGAACCCCGAAAATTTCTCTTCCGGCATCTCTCCGCCCAGGTCGTATAAAGTAAAAGGTTCCGTATTCTGGTCTTTCAAATGAATTCTTCGCTCCCCCGGGAGAGGAATATCTTGCCTTCGCTCTCGAGCTTCTTCGCGATCATGGCTATCTTCACCTGGGCCTTCTCCACATCGGAGAGGCGAACGGGGCCCATGGCCTCGAGATCTTCCTTGAGCATGGCCGCCGCCCGCTCGGACATGTTGGAGAATATCTTCTCCTTCATGCTGTCGGAGGCGCCCTTTAGGGCCAGACCCACATCCTCTGACGAGATCTCCTTGAGAAGTACCTGGATGCTCCTGTCGTCAAGATTGGCAAGGTCTTCAAATGTGAACATGAGTTGCCGTATCCGCTCGGCCAGTTCAGGGTTGGTCTCCTCCAGCTTGCCCAGAAGCTCCGATTCAAGCGTTCTGTCCATCTGGTTGAGAATACTGGCCACAACCTCGACGCCGCCGAGCTGCTTTCCTTCGGCCCCGCCCATGGTGCTTTCCAGCTGCTCCCGTATTACGCTTTCAACCTCTGTGAGGATTTTCAAGTCCACTTTTTCCAGGTGTGCCATCCGTACCACAACTTCCGTCTGTACCCTGTCGGGGAGGCAGCTTATGGCGTCCCCGGCCTTCTTTGTTCCCAGTACTGACAGGACAAGCGCCATGGTCTGCGGGTGCTCTTCCCTGATCACGTTCGCCAGGACCCTCGGGTCGCATCGTTTCAGGAACTCCCCGGGGACACCCTTCTTCGTATCCAGGTTGCCGAGGAGAATCTCGGCCTTTTCCTCGTCAAAGCTCTTCTTGACGAGGAGCCGGAACTTGCTCTCCCCGCCGACGACGTTCTTGCTCTTCTTGGAGACCTTCGTCATGAACTCTTCCTGAACCCTGTGGACAACGTGGTCGGGAATGAGCTTGAGATTGGTAATCTCCTTGCCTATGGCCTCTATCTCCTGTTCGTCGAGGTTCTTCATTACCTCCTTCGTGACGTCGTCGTCCATGGTAAGAAGGAGGATAGCGGCCTTTCTGACTCCCGAGAGATCTTCAGCGTTCATTGCTTACGTTCCTTCCTTAACCCATTCCTTGATGACGGAGCCGACGACGGTCTTGTCCCGCATGACATCGTTGAGAGCCGCCTGCTGCTTGTTCTCTATGGCGGCAGGCTGGTCGCCCGCCACCGCATTGCCGCTCTTCACATATATGTCCTTGACCTGGTAGAGAGGCGCGCGATCGGCCCTCGATTTCAAGAATCCCATGAGCGGCCTTATCACGAAGAAGAACAGCGCCGCAAGGATGAGGACGTAGAAACCATACTTACTGAAACTGAATATCATTTCCTTCCGTTCCGCTGCATCAAGGAGTCCTTTTTCGTCGGCAAGACCTTCCGCCTCGAAGGGGACATTGAGAACCTCGATCTTGTCGCCGCGCTCTTCGTTAATGCCCACTGCCCTGGAGACTATCCCCTTGATATCCGTGAGCTCTTTCTGGGACCGGGGCGAGTACTTGAGCTCTTCGCCATTCTGGCCCTTGACCTTTTCATATTTTCCGTCGAGAACGATGGCGACGGACATACGCTTGATATCGCCGAAAGGCTCGACGATCTTCTTCACGGTCTTGCTGACCTCATAGGTTATCTGCGATTCTTCGCGTTCGGATTCACTGCCGCGGGTACCCGATGCGGCGCCTTCCGTCCTGGCGGCGGTCGCGGCGGTATTTCTGCCGGCAACGTTGGGCACATTCGATTGAACCCCCGGTACACCGGCCGAGGCACCCGTTCTGTTTACCACTTTCTCCCTGCTCTTGCGCTCGCTGGTGGGAACCCTCTTGTTGGGCTCGAATTCCTCTTCCACCTTTTCCACCTTGCGCAGGTTGAGTTCCACATTCGCCCGTATGATCGATTTGTTGGCGGGCATGAACCTGTCGAGCATCGATTGGACGGATTCCTCGATGGCCTTCTCAACGCTCTTCTGAAGCTCGAACTGTTGTCCGGAAAGGGCCACCGTGGAACCCGCGCCGCCGGCCTTGAAGAGTATCTTGCCGAAGGAATCCACGATCGTCACGTTGTCTGTCTTGAGACCCTCTATGCTGCCCGATACGAGGTGCACGATCCCGGCCACCTGGTCCTTGGATAGTGTCTTGCCGGAGCGCAGTTTGAGAAAGACCGATGCTGTAACGTCTTTCTCCCGGTCCGTGAAAAGCGTCTTCTCGGGGATGGCGATATGCACCCGGGAGGCCTTGACCTCCGGCATCTGATTGATGGTGCGCGAAAGTTCTCCCTGGATTGCACGCTTATAATTGATGTTCTGCATGAACTCCGTCATACCGTAGTTTGTCTTGTCGAAAAGCTCGAAACCGACACCGCCTCCGCCGGGAAGGGCGTTCTGACCTGCCAGCATGAGGCGCACATCATAGACCTTGTCCCTGGGAACCGAAACCGCGGTGCCGCCGAGGGTCAGCTTGTAGGGAACCTTCAGCTCCTTGAGCTTTGCCACAACCACCGAGGCGTCTTCCGTGGAGAGCCCGGCAAAAAGCGTCTGGTAATTTTCCTTCTGGAGTATGGAAAGGCCGATGATGGAACCGCCCACAAGAGCGATAAAGAGAAAAAGGTACATGTAAAGCTTGCTCCTGGGGGCCGTCTTGAGATAATTCTTTGTCGTAGTGAGAAGTTCGTCCATCGGCGGCATGGGTTATACCTGCATTCTCATGATCTCTTCGTACGCGGAGATGATCTTGTTTCGTATCTGCATCATCATCTGGAAAGAAAGGTCCGCCTTTTCGATTGCGATCATGGTGGTCTGAACATCGGTATTTTCCATCTTGACGAGTTTTTCCACTTCCTTGTCAGCCTCTTTTTCGAGTTCGACGACCTTTTTTATCGAGTCCTTCAGGACATCGCCGAAAGAGGTCTTCGTCTTTTCATTGGCCGGCTTTTGGATTTCGCCGAAATTGGGAAGAGTAAAGGTCTCTACTTTCATGAGTCCGCCCCCTATTTAATAAGCTCGAGAGTCTTAAGGAACATGTCCTTCGTCGTGCTGAGGACGTTAACGTTCGCCTCGTAGGCCCGCGTGGCCGCCGTCATATCAGTCATCTCTTCCATCAGGTTCACGTTGGGAAGGGTGACGTACCCCTCGGAATTGGCATCGGGATGGCTCGGGTTGTATACCGTTTGAAAAGGCTTGTCGCTTTCTTTAACGGTCTCCACATTGACGCCTTCGACCTTCCTTGAGAGGGTCCCCGAGAAAGTCTTGTCGTCAGAAACATCGACGGCCTTAAAGACGACATCTTTCTTCCTGTATGGCCCTCCCTCCTCGGTGCTGGTCGTCTCAACGTTTGCGAGGTTCGACGCCACGATATCCATACGGGTCCTCTGTGCCTTCATTCCCGACGCGCTGATCTTGAAAATATCAAAAGCTCCCATGTCTTATCTCTTCCCCTCGCCTATCAGGTATTTCATCATGGAAAACCGCTTCGATGCCATTTGAATCAGTGCCTGGTACATGAGCTGGTTTTCCGTCAGTTTTACCGTCTGGTCCTCCAGGTTGACGGTATTCCCGTCAAGGCGTGCAAGACCATCCTGGCCCATGTTCTCGGAAATCGTATAATCCGTTTCACCCATGGGAGTCCTTGTCATGTCAGCGCCAACCCTTTTGTCGAGCTCACGCTTGAAATCGATCTCTTTTTCCTTGTACCCCGGGGTCTGAGCATTCGCGATATTTCCTGAAACCACCTTATGATAGAAGGCCCTGACCGAAAGTGCTTTTCCAATAAGATCGACTATCTGCATATCAGTACTCCCGCACCGGGACGTCGATGCCCATGGCCCTGTATTCGTTGATCTTGTTCCGCAGCGTCCGAACCGTTATACCCAGTATGCCGGCAGCCCGGGAACGATTTCCCCTGACGGACTTCAGCGCATCGAGTATCAGCTTCGTCTCCATCTCCCGGACGGAACCCACTGCCATGTCCTGGGCAGGTCTTCCTTCATCCAGGTGGCTCATGGTGATGACCGAGCCATTGGAGAGAATGCACGCCCGCGCTATGACGTTTTCCAGTTCACGCACGTTGCCCCTCCAATGTCTGCTCGTAAGATGCTTCAGTACCTCGTCGTTGACACCGATATCCATCCCCCGGGAATGCTTCTTCAGAAGATGATCGACAAGCGGAGCTATGTCTTCGCGACGGTCGCGCAGGGCGGGGATGGTTATGGGGAAAACGCTGAGCCTGTAATAGAGGTCCTCGCGGAAGTCTCCGTCGCAGACCGTCTTCTGGATATCGCGGTTCGTTGTGGCTATCACCCTGACATCTATCTTCCTGGGAAATCTTGAGCCAAGAGTCTCAACCTCTTTTTCCTGGAGCACCCGAAGGAGCTTCGCCTGGAGCCTCAGGTCCATTTCAGTGATCTCGTCGAGAAGGATCGTACCCTTATCCGCAAGCTCGAATTTGCCAGGTTTGCGCGACATTGCACCCGTAAAGGCCCCTTTTTCGTAACCGAAGAGTTCGCTTTCGAGAAGGTTCTCCGGCAACGCGGCGCAGTTCACGGCGATAAAGGGCATGTGGGAGCGGCCGGAACTTTCGTGGATGAACTTCGATATTACCTCTTTCCCGACTCCGCTTTCGCCCAGGACAAGGACGGTGGCATCCGATACGGCAACCCTTTGCGCCTTTACCAACAGCTCCTTCATCGCCCGCGAGGCAAAAATGATCTTCCCGTTGTTCACACCAAGGGCACGTCTGACCACGCTGTAGAGAGTATCGGTGTTGAAGGGCTTCTGAATGTAATCGTAGGCACCCTCCTTGATGACCTTCACCGCATCCTGAACCGTTCCGTAGCCCGTCATCAGGATCACGGGCAAAAGCGGCGATGTCTCCTTGATCGCCTTCAGAAGATCGATGCCCCCAAGATGGGGCATCTTTACATCGGTGATGACGAGGTCGAAGATGGTGCGATCGATCTCGGCCATGGCTTTCTTACCGTCCTCCGCGAGGGCGACGTGGTAACCCGCCCGTACCAGGGACTCCTTCAGGGCGATGCGCATGTGGTTGTCGTCATCGACGACGAGGACATTCGTTTTCATATGACTGTCAATCTCTCCTTCGGGATGTAGATAAGAAAGGATGAACCTGATCCCTCTTCGGACTCAACCTCGATAGTTCCGCCATGCGCCTTTACAATATTGTAAACGATGAAAAGCCCAAGTCCCACTCCCTTGTCCTTCGTGGTAAAGAAGGGATTGAAGATGCTCCGCCTCAACTCTTCCGTCATGCCGGGCCCGTTGTCGCTCACCACGAGCACCCCGTAGCGTTCGTTCTCGCGGATGTCGACCTTGATCCTTCCCTTCGGACCAACCGCGTCCATGGCGTTGCTCACAAGATTCATGATAACGAGCTTGATCATGTCGGGATCGAAAAGTGCCCTTCCCGGGGAGGTGGCCGCGAATTCAAGGTCTATGTTCCTGACGGCCATGGAAACGCTCATGAAATCGAGTGTATCGCCAACCACGGATTTCAGTTCCCCTTCCTTCAGAGAGAGTTCCCGCGGACGGGTGTAAGAAAGTATATTATTGATGATCCTGTCGATGGTCTTGACGCCAAAGAGAATATACTCGACATACTTGCGGTCCTTGACGCGCATCTTGCCGGCCATCAGCATGGAGAGAAAGAGCTCCATGCTTCCCAGGGGATTCTTGATCTCATGGGATATCCTCGCCGCCATCTCTCCCATGGCCATGAGCCGCTCATCGCGCTCCATGTGTTCCTTCATCCTTTCGATCTCCGTCACATCCTCGATGGCAACGACGTGTTTACCTTCGAACCCGTTGCTGAGGGCCTCGGTCTTCCACCGGTAACGCCCCAGACCGCACCTTATTTCTCCCCTCTTGTCGGAGGTGCTGCTGAGGTTGCCGATGATACCCTCGGGGATCAATTCCTCGGCGTTCTTGTTGGCAAACAGGATCGATCTGCCGTCAATCACAACGACACCGACGGGCAGAGAGTCGAGTATCGTATAAAGGTACTGACTCGCCCGCTCCAGAGCAGCGTTCTTCTCCTCAAGCTCTTTTTTCAGTTCCTTGATCTGGTTTTCCAGTATTCCGTAATGGTTGATGATGGAATCGGAGGCCTTGGAAAATTCGCTGAAGGCATTTTCAAGAAGTTTAACTTCGGGCATTTGCATGAAGGAGGAGGGTGCAAGAAGGGTGCCAGAGAGGCAGGTTATGGGTTATGGGTTATGGGTGATGGGAAAGGAAAAGAAACTGTGAAACAGGTATTGGATTGCAGGTGGCGGGAAAGGCAAGAAAAACATGTGGAAAGACCCTGGGCCAAAGTAGTCGCAAGTATTTTTTGTGAGGAGTCTTTCCCATTACCCATAACCCATTACCCATAATCCGGGCCGTCAATTTGTTGACGGCCTAGTCCAACCCGAGTCTCTTCATCTTCTCTATGAGAGTTGTCCGGTTTATGTTAAGGGCTTGGGCGGCCCTGCTTTTTACACCCTGGGTTTCGGTGAGGGCTTTCATGATGATGGTCTTCTCGAATTCGGAAACCAGGGTGTCGTATCCCCTGTCGATATCGATCTCCGGGGGCGGTGCCTCTTCTTTTTCATGGCTGTAGAGTTTCTCCGGGAGGTCCTCTATGTCGATATGCCCTTCCCGTTTGAGAACCACCATCCGCTCCACAAAATTCTGCAGTTCTCTCACGTTGCCGGGAAAATCATATTCCATGAGGGCCTTCATGGCCTCCTCGGAGAAGCCTTCGATCGCGGCGCAATTTATCCTGTTTGACTGCTCGAGAAAGAAATTGATGAGCAGCGGGATGTCCTGCCGGCGTTCCCGCAGCGGCGGGATCTGGATGGGGACGACATTGAGCCGGTAGTAAAGGTCCTCGCGAAACTTGTTTTCACTGACGAGTTCTTCCAGCCTGCGGTTTGTCGCGGCGATGATCCTGATATCGACCTTTATGGTCTTCGATCCACCGATCCTCTCAAAGGACTTTTCCTGGAGAACCCTCAGGAGCTTGACCTGGAGGTTGAAACTCATGTCCCCGATCTCGTCAAGAAAGATCGAGCCGCCCCCGGCAAGCTCGAACCTGCCGAGGCGGGTGTTGACGGCACCCGTAAAGGCGCCCTTCTCGTAACCGAAAAGTTCGCTTTCGAGAAGGGTTTCCGGTATGGCGCCGCAATTCACAACGACAAGGGGGTTGTCCCGTTTCGAGGAGTTGTAGTGGATCGCCCGCGCCACAAGCTCCTTTCCGACGCCGCTCTCGCCGGTAATGAGAACCGTCGCGTTCGTATCGGCAACGCGTTCGATCATCTCGAAGACCTTCTGCATCGGAAAGCTGACACCGATAATATTCTCGAACTTGTATTTGTCCTTCAATGCAGATCTCAGGATAGTATTTTCCCGGACCATCTTGTTTTCCGAATACCGCCTGAGAAGGTTTGCCTTGAGGGTGAGCCCCTTGGGGATGTTGTCGCTCTTGACGAGATTGAAATAATATATGGCCGAATCTACGGTGGCGAGAACCTCCTCGAACTTGAACGGTTTGAGGATGTAATCGAAAGCGCCGCATCGCATGGCGCTTATCGCACTCTCCATGCTCCCGTAGCCGGTCATGACGATACCAAGCGTATCGAGATACTCCTTCTGAATGAAGTTTATAAGCTGAAGTCCATCGACCTTGGGCATCATGAGGTCCGTTATCAGGACATGATACCCGTTGTTTTTCAGCGCCGAAAGGGCCTTCCTGCTGTCAATGAAAGGGTCCACGACGTAACCGTTGGCGCTTAAGAATTCTGCGAGCATGGAGAGAATATTCTCCTCGTCCTCAACGATGATCACCCTTCCTTTTTCCATTTTATTTCTGTTCCCGCTTGTCAAAGATGATCGACGAGTTCTTGAGCATGTCCCATGCCCGGTCCTTGTCGCGCTCTTCTTCGGCTCGTGCCTTTTCCCGTGATTCCTCGGAACCGACCGACCAGGTGGTGCCCTGTTTGTCCCTGGCGATCTTAAGGTCATCGGAGCAAAGACCCGCCGAAGCGGCAAGGAAGATCACAAGAAAACATAGCGGGGCAAGACAGTACACAGTCATTTCGGCACATCTCTTTATATATTTAATTAATGGTATGGAAGAGAACATACAGTTATATATATAGCCAATTTTTGAGTATAAAGTAAGAAAAAAATGGCGGCAGGCCGCAGAGAGGACGCGGACTGGGCGGTTCATCCTGATGATACACTGGGCATCTTATATGACCGCCCGGCGTCCATGTAATCCTTGTGAATAAATACCGGACTTAATATCTTGACCACTTTTGCCGATTACGGTATAAGCTTTGCAAGCTTGAGGTTACCACACGATGAAGTTGAAGCGTCTCAAAAAAAGATGGATGACGTCTGTAACTATTCTGGTCGTCCCTCATTCAAAGTCCCGGCCGCTGAAGCTCAGGCTGCCCGTGGCAGGCCTGGCGGCATGCATGGTTTTCGCCATTATCGGCGCCATGTATGCCGTGTTTGCCGGAGTGAAGACGGCGGAATACTACGTGATGAAGAGCAGGCTCTCCTACTTCACCAAAGAGTTCACCGAGCTGAAATACACGATTTCCTCCCTTAAAGAGACGAATAATGAGCTTTCACGGCTCGTCGAACTCAAATCAAAGAACAACATTCTTAAGTCCGCCGAGTTCAGCAGCGACACCGGCTCCATAGATATTGAAGCCATCAAGAAGGATATGAAGGAGACGATCGAATCTGTCGCCGAAATCAAGAAATACATTAGCGATCAGAAGAACATTTTTCTGGCGACTCCCCGGGGATGGCCCGTTGCCGGAACGATCAGTTCCCACTATGGAGTCCGTCATCATCCTGTCACCGGTGTCAAATCGCACCATAGCGGAATCGACATCCGTGCCTCCATGGCGACCCCCATCAGGGCCACCGCCGACGGCATCGTCAGCTATTCGGGCTGGTCCGGCGGCAACGGCCATATTATCGTGATCGAACACGGCCACGGGTTCAGCACCGCATATGCGCACAATAAGGAAAACTTCGTGAAAGTCGGCCAGACGGTCAAGAAGGGCCAGCAGATCGCAGCGTCGGGTTCGACGGGAATGTCAACGGGTCCGCACCTTCATTACGAGGTATGGAAAAACGGCAAACAGATCGATCCTCTTCAATTTCTCAAGGACGGATAAACATGGCGAGCAAAAGACAGCAACAAGGACAAGGATCTCTGGAAACACTCATAGGTCAGGATTCCCTCATCAGGGGAGAGATCATATCGAAGGGCGTCGTAAGGCTTGACGGTTCCCTTGAAGGAAGCATCCAGGCAGACTACCTGATCCTCGGCAAAACCGGATCGGTCAAGGGTGACATGTCCGCCCGGGAAATCGTGGTGGATGGAACCGTGGAAGGTGACCTCACCGCCGAAGAGCTTGTTGAGATCAACCCCGACGGCGCAGTGGAAGGTAACATCCACACCGCAAAACTCATAGTTACCGAAGGCGCGTTTTTCTCCGGCACCTCATTCATGGAACGACCCCGCAAGGTCGAGAAGCCCGAAGAAGAAAACCTCGAAACAGCTGAATCCTCCGAGGAAACCGCTGAACCCGTTGAGGAGAAAAAGAAGCTGAAACGGATATTCATCTTCTGACACCCCCTGTCAAAAAAACCGACAAGAGAAATGAAGATAGGTAATGGGTAACAGGTCATAGGTAATAGGTCCCCTTGTAAAAGTCAACCTCTTCCCGGACAGCCAGACCCTCTCCGGCCAGACATCATGCCACACTCTTTTTCATCTTTTCCCATCACCCATAACCCATTACCCATCACCTATCTTCTTTCTTTCATCTTTTCCCATCACCCATTACCTATTGCCCATTACCTATCTTCTCCCTTTTCCGCATTGTAACGGCTAAACGCTTATGTTATAAATTAAAAATTCGTACGAGGTCTTTATTGTGGTAAGGTTCTTGCATACAATATCGGTATGCGATTACGACAGGCATCAGTCTTTTATAACTAAAACATAGAGGAGAGTTTACCATGATAGGTGAAAAGAAAACAGCAACCGATTTTGATGAAAAAGATATCACCACCATCGTTGCCGACGATCTTGAGATCAAGGGAACAATACGCTTCAAAACCTCAGTGATGCTGAAAGGCGTATTCGAAGGTGAGATATACTCGGAAGGACTCCTTGTCGTCGGGCCTACCGCACGCGTTATGGCGAGCATCACGACACAGACCCTCGTCTCCCACGGTGAGATCACGGGCAACGTCATAGCCAACGAGCAGGTAACCCTGAAAAGCACGTCCATCCATAACGGTGATGTTTCCACGCCCAATATCATCATCGAGAACGGCTCCGTATTCAACGGCTCATGCGCGATGAGAGCGAAGGATATAACAGTCAGATAATTGCAAACTCATTCAGAAGGGGGTTCGGCATGTCAGTAGAGATTCCCGAGATCAGGGAGATACAGGAAGGTCAGATCACAACCGTAGTTGCGGAAGATCTGGAGATAAAAGGAACCATCAGATTTAAAAGCTCAGTCATGTTGAAAGGGGTATTCGAGGGGGAGATCTTCTCCGAAGGGCTCCTCGTCATTGGATCAACAGCCAGGGTGACGGCAACCATCAACACAAAAACGCTCATTTCCCACGGATCGTTGACGGGCAACGTCACAGCCAGTGAACAGATCGTTCTCAAGAATACGGCGACACATATCGGCGATTTGAATTCGCCCTTCATCATGATCGAAAACGGGGCGGTATTTAATGGTTCGTGCGTGATGGAGAGAAATTCATTCCCTGCCGCTTCAGTAAGCCCGGCGGAAACCGTGGACTACAGCACTCAGCCGGAGCCCGCCGTGGAAGAACAGGAAGAATCATACACCAGCGAAGACGAGTACGAATCGTCCGAACAGTAACTTTAGAAAAAACTCTCTTTTAGCTGAAAGCCGGCCGGAGGCCCCACCCTCCCCGGCTTTCAGCGATACCTTGCTTAACTGTTACCCATTACCCATTGCCCGTCCTGTCTATTCCTTGCTTTTTTCAGCAAAACTTTCTATAGTAGTACCATAGAGTGCGACCTTATATATCCCGGGTATCATGTATAGATTGCGGGGAATGTATATCGACATGTCCCTACGAGGTATTCGCTGATGAAGACGGCGTCACAGTGGTACGGACACCTGAAGACTGTATCGAATGCGGAGCCTGTATGGAAGAGTGTGAACAGAACGCCATTTACTTTGACGATTAAATGAAAAAGAGAGTCGTTCTCGACAAGAAAGCCATTCAGCGTACAATAACCCGGATCACTTACGAGATCCTGGAAAAAAACGCGGGATGCACCGAGATGTGCCTGATCGGGATAAGGACGAGGGGAGTCTATCTCGCCAACCGCATACAGGACAAGGTGAAGGACGTGGAGGGTATCGGGTTGCCTTTCGGTGTTCTTGACATCACCATGTATCGGGACGACATTTCGAAACTCAGATGGCCTGAAGTAAAAAAAACCGACATATCCTTTGATGTAAATAATATGACCGTCGTCCTCGTCGATGACGTCCTGCACACGGGCCGGACCACCCGGGCAGCCATCGACGCCATTATGGACCTCGGAAGACCCAGGAAGATACAGCTTGCCGTCCTCGTTGACCGGGGTGACCGCGAACTGCCGATACATCCGGACTATGCGGGCATAGAATGCCCCGTAAACGATGATGAAGAAATCCTCGTGCGGATGATCGAGATAGACGGCAAGGACGAAGTGGTGATCGTAAAGACACGATGAACTGGAAAAGAAAAGATCTCCTCGGCATCCGCGACCTCTCGAAAGAGGAGATAGTTTTCCTTCTCGACACGGCCGAATCCTTCAAGGACATCTCCAGAAGGGAAATCAAGAAAGTCCCCACCCTTCGGGGTAAAACAGTCATCACGCTCTTTTACGAACCGAGTACGCGGACGCGGACATCCTTTGAGATTGCCGCAAAACGTCTCAGTGCCGACACCATCAATATATCGTCGAGCACAAGCAGTTCAACAAAGGGGGAAAGCCTCAAGGACACCGCGAGGAACCTTCAGTCCATGCGGCCCGACGCCATTGTCATCCGCCACGGGATGCCCGGGGCGCCACACATGCTTGCCGGAATACTCGATTCGTCCATCATCAACGGAGGTGACGGCTCCCACGAACACCCGACGCAGGCCCTCCTCGACCTTTTCACCATGCGCGACAAGAAAGGCCGCATCGAAGGACTCAAGGTGGCCATCGTTGGAGACATTGCACACAGCAGGGTGGCAAGATCCAACATATTTTCACTAACAAACTTCGGCAACGAGGTAATCTGCTGCGGGCCTCCGACCATGATACCCCCCCATATGGAAACGCTGGGGGTCAAGGTGGAACATGACCTCAAGAAAGCGGTAAAGAAGGCCGACGTGATCATGATGCTCAGAATTCAGAAAGAGCGGGGAGGCACAAGCTACATCCCCTCGACAAAAGAATATTCCACACTCTACGGACTTACAAAGAACCATATCGATATGGCCGCGGACGACGTGATAGTCATGCATCCCGGCCCGATGAACCGGGGGATTGAAATTGCCGATGACGTCGCCGACGGTCCTTCATCGGTGATCCTCGACCAGGTGGAAAACGGGGTCGCGGTCCGTATGGCGGTGCTCTATCTCCTTGTCGGAGGTGAGGCGTGAAGATCCTGATCAGGGGGGGCCGCCTTATCGATCCCAAAAACGCCATAGACGGCAGGTACGATGTTCTGGCTGACGGCCCTGTCATTGAAGGGATCTCAAAAAACATCGGCAAGGTCGACAGCAGGACAAAGATTGTGGATGCATCGGGGCTCATTGTAGCGCCCGGTCTCATCGACGTGCATTGTCATCTGAGGGAACCCGGCTTTGAGTACAAGGAAACGATAAAAACGGGAACCATGGCGGCCGCCCGCGGAGGTTTCACCACCATTGTCTGTATGGCGAACACAGATCCCGTCAACGACTCACGGAGCGTCACCGAATTCATCATCGACAGGGCCCATGCGGAAGGCGTATGCAAGGTTCTTCCCTGCGGCGCCATTACGAAGGACCTCAAGGGAGAAGAACTTTCGGAGATCGGGGAGATGTTCGAAGCCGGGATCGTGGCTATTTCCGACGATGGCAAATCAGTGCGAAGAGCCGGCCTCCTGCGCAAAGCGCTCGAATATGCCAAGACCTTCAAACTCCCCGTCATCTCACACTGTGAGGATGATACCCTGTCCGGAGGGTGTGCGCATGAAGGTCTGGCTTCCCTGCTCTCCGGGCTCGAGGGAGTTCCCGCCATCGCCGAGGAGATCATTGTCGGGCGGGATATTGCCATAGCCCGATACGTCGATGCGCCCATTCACCTTACCCACATATCGACCGCCGGCAGCATCGAGATCATCGAGCGTGCAAGGAAGGCATTCAGAAAGGTAACCTGCGATACCTGCCCTCACTATTTCACGCTCACCGACGAAACTACTCTGACGTACGATACCAATGCAAAGGTTAATCCCCCCCTGAGATCTCAGGAGGACCTGGAAGCCATCAAGGAAGGGCTCCGCCGGGGAACGATAGACATAATCGCAACGGACCACGCCCCGCACGAATTCACCTCGAAAGACGTGGAATTCGACATTGCAAGCAGCGGTATTTCCGGATTTGAGACGGCTTTCGCACTCGCACTGGGCCTTGTCCACGAGGGCGTTCTCGATATGAAGGGACTGCTGGCGAAGATGACTGCCAATCCCGCAAAACTTCTCGGCATCACGTCGGGAACACTGGCCGAAGGCGCCCCCGCCGACCTCATCGTCTTTGACCCCGATCGCGAATGGACCATAAACAGAAATGCCTTCATATCAAAAGGAAAGAACACCCCCTTTCACGCCATGACCGTAAAAGGCAAGAACCTCTTCACGCTGGTGGACGGAAGGATCGTCCATGACGAACTTTAGAAGACGGTTTCGGGTTCCAGGGACATCTTCCACAGGAACGATATGACCTGTTTGTCCTGTAGGGTTTGTTAGAAAAAACTACTATTTTTGTGATTTCCCGCCTTAATCTTTTTTTCCAATTATCCGATAAACATTCTACGAAGTAACGGTAGGCGATACTGCTACTGTCCCTGTATTGACGGGTTACCGGACTGGCGGGCCTCATCGGGGACCGGGCCTCTTAAAGGATGCGGAATCTATAATGTTTGTAATAATTGGTGCAATCGTCGTACTGGGTGCAGTCTTTGGGGGCTTCGTTCTGGAAGGCGGTCCCCTGAAATTGATCGTCCAGCCGGTAGAATTCCTCATTATAGGCGGGGCAGCCCTTGGGGCGATGATCATCTCGGCCCCGAAGAAACTTCTCATGAAGATCGTCGCCAAGGCAATCGCCTCGCTCAAAGGCGGCAGCGTCAATCGCCAGCTTTATCTTGACCTCCTGAGGCTCATGTACGAGATTTTCCAGGTGACGCGAAAAGACGGACTTATCGCACTTGAATCCCACATCGAACATCCCGACCAGAGTAAGATCTTCACCAAGTATCCCAATGTTACACGTGAGCATCACATCATTTCTTTCATGACAGACACCTTCAGGCTCATCGTCCTCGGAGGCATCGCCCCCCATGACATCGAAAGCCTTATGGACCTCGATATAGAAACGCACCACCAGGAAGGGACACAACCGGGCATGATCCTTCAAAAAATCGGCGATTCCATGCCGGGCCTCGGAATCGTCGCCGCCGTTCTCGGCATCGTTATCACCATGCAGGCGATTAACGGCCCCCCGGAAGAGATCGGCCACAAAGTGGCGGTGGCCCTCGTCGGCACCTTTCTCGGTATTTTTCTGTCATATGGCTTCATCCAGCCTCTCGCCACCAATCTGGACCTTGCCGCCGAAGAAGAGTCGAAGGTCTACGATGCAATCAAGTCGGGAATCATCTCTCTTGCCAAAGGGTTCAACCCGATAGTCTCCGTGGAATTCGCACGAAGATCGATACCCAATGATTACCGGCCTACCTTTCAGGAGATGGAGTCCTTTGTGAAGGGGGTCAAGTAACGATGGATGACCACCAGACACCGGTACGGATCGTCTTCAAGAAGAAAAGGGGGCATGGCGGTCACCATGGCGGAGCGTGGAAAGTAGCCTACGCGGATTTCGTCACGGCCATGATGGCCCTTTTTATCGTTTTATGGATAGTCGGCCAAAGCAGCACTGTCAAACAGGCAATTTCATCCTATTTCAAGGACCCGGGCGTCTTCGACAGCGGCCGGGGCGGCGGCGTCCTGCCGGGCTCGTCGGGGTCCGCGCCCACTCCCACAACGGCCGTCTCCTCAGAGATAGAGAAACTGAGGACCGAAGCCAAAAAACTGGAAGGGGTAATAAAGGCCAATCCTGAATTCGATAAATTCAAAGACAAGATAGAGATCACTGTAACAAAGGAAGGTCTTCGTATCGAACTCCTGGAGAATTCCGACGGTCTTTTTTTTGATGTCGGCAGCGCCAGGCTCAAACCGGAAACCATAAAACTCCTCAAACTTGTGGCGGTAGAGGTGGGCCACCTCAAGAACAAGGTCATGATCGAAGGCTACACCGACGCCCGGCCATACGTGAATCCCGACTACACCAACTGGGAACTCAGCTCCGACAGGGCGAATATGGCCAGAAGGATCCTTGAACAAAACGGGGTTGGTAAAGACCAGGTGTCCCAGGTACGCGGCTTCGCCGACCGGAATCTCAAACATCCCGATAAACCCCTTGATTACGGCAACAGGAGGGTAAGCATACTTGTCGCGGCGGCGGAGGCAAAACCGGCGGACGCCATCACGCCCCCGGCTCCCGACGCAGCGCCAAAGAAAGAATCCGTGGTCCCGCAAACCCCTTCTATTACGCCCTCAGCTGGAAGGAAATAATGGAAAGCCCCGTGGTAAGGATCCTTCTCGTAGACGACGATGCCAATTTTCGCGGTGTTTTTGCGAAATTCTTCGCCCGCTACCCCGGCTTTCAGATATACGAGGCCGGAAATGGCGAAGAAGGCTTTCACCGGGCGAAGGAGATGCGGCCCGATCTCATCCTCAGCGACTACGACATGCCCGCCCTCAATGGCATGGAGTTTTGTCGCCGCGTCCGCAACACTCCCGAGATTGCGTCGGCATTCTTTCTGTTTCTGACCGCGGAGAAGGATGAAAAGCTGAAGGTGCAGGCCTTCGAGTGCGGAGCCGACGACTACATCGAAAAAACGACTCCCCCCGTTATCCTGACGAGCAAGATACGGGCATTCTTGAGGATCAAGCAGCTTCAGAATGAAGTTGTCGGTGAAAAAGAGAAGCTCGCCGAGGCCAATCAAACCCTGGAGAGAAACTTCAAGGAGCTTACCCAGATCCTTCTGAAGATCATTGACGTGCGGGTACCGGGAGCGGCTGACCGCGCCCGGGCAGCCAAAGACGCCGCCCGTTTCATCTGCAAGAAAATGGAAACCGGCGACGAAGAAACCTCCAAGATCATCTTCGGTGCCCAGCTTCACGAAATCGGCAAGATCGGCCTGCCCGACACGATCGCCGACAAGAGCAAGAGCAACATGGTAATGAACGACCGCAGTATTTACAACCATCATCCCGTGATCGGTTCTCTCATCATATCCACGATATCGGGATTCAAAACGTCCGCCGACGCCATCTACCATCAGTACGAAAACTATGACGGCTCCGGAACCCCCGAAGGTCTTATCGGAAATGAAATACCTCCCGGAGCCCGCATTCTGCGCGGTATCGTCCTTCAAAGTGACCTGTGCCGGTCCGGTCATGCCCGGGATGACATATTGCATGAGATCAGGCAATCGGCAAACAGGATCCTCGACCCCGTGGTCGCATCGTCACTCGCCGAACATATCATCGAAAACGACCGTGAATTTGCAACGAACAGGTGCAAGATCGCACTGGAAGAGCTAAAACCGGGAATGGTCATCGCGGAGGACATCTACGCGGCAAGCGGCATCAAACTGATCCCGAGGCACGTCAAGATCCAGGAGCGTATGATCCGCGTCCTGATGGACCGCAATGACAGCGACCCGATCATCGGGGGGGTGTACATCACGATAGGGGCAAGGTAACAGAAGAACGCCGGGGCGCGAGGCAATCGTTTTCAAGCGGTCGGGCGGTTTTGAAAATGCTCCTTTGCGATTGAGACGTCCGCCGCTATCCTTTCTTTCAACTCCGCCATATCCTTGAATTTTCTCTCAGATCTGATGCGGTCATGGAAATAGATCCTTACATCGCGGTCGTAGAGGTCACCGACGTAATCAAGGATATGCGTCTCGACGAGGAGCTTTTTCCCGTCGAAAGTGGGGTTGAAACCGATGTTGGTGACCGAGGGCCATCTTCTGCCGTCGAATTCCACTTCGGTTATGTACACGCCATTATGGGGTATGAGTTCGAAAACGGTCTCAAAGTTGATGGTGGGAAAACCCATGTTCTTCCCCCGGTTGACGCCGTGGACGACGACGCCCTCGATCATATGGGGGCGGTCCAGCAACTCATTCGCCTTCTTCACGTCGCCGTCCATGATGAGCCTTCGTATCCGGTTGCTACCGATCTTTTCGTCATCGATGGTGATGGCCCCCACTACGTCGAAATAAAATCCCTTTCTCGCGGCGAATTCTCGGAGCATCTCCACATCTCCGGCCCCGCCTTTTCCGAAGCGGAAATCATACCCGACAATGACACCGGCAACGCCCAGCTTGCCGATAAGGATATCCTCGATAAAACTTCGCGGGGCTATCGACCTCAGATGTGTGTTAAAGGGGATTACGAACATAACCTCGATACCGTTTTCCGCAACGAGGCGCTCCTTGACGGATGGCGGTGTAATGAGGCGAATGTAGGAATCCGGTTTGAGAATACTGTGGGGGTGAGGAGCAAAGGTCATGAGCATGGGGGTACCCGATATCTCGGCGGCCTTTTCCACAACCCTCCTGATGATGCGTTTGTGGCCGATATGAACGCCGTCGTAGTTTCCGATAGTAAGAACAGGATTGGGAAACTTAGCGGCCACATCGAAAGATTCAAAAATTTTCATCGTCACCTCTTGACTTATCTGTCGCATACATATAACTTTATAGCGTGCCGAAGTGGCGGAATTGGCAGACGCGCTAGATTCAGGGTCTAGTAGGCAATTTGCCTGTGTGGGTTCAAGTCCCGTCTTCGGCATTTTTTTTATTCTTTCGCACTCCATCGTTATGTCCCTGCGCCTTTTCAAACGCTTCATTGTATATCATCCGGTGTGGTTTTTGTATAAAAACTTGGCCTTGCACCCGTTCCTTGCTCTGCGAGCGGGAGACAAAAAAGAGAATACCAACCCCGGTAAAATATCCAACCGGGGTCAAGCAATGGGTGTGCTGGTCCTTCGAAGAATCATAGGTCCTATAAGTCGTATAAGACCTATAGGACCTATGATTGCTTTTTGTTTTTTTTCCTCTCGCCGGAATGGCCGGAGGCGTGGGATAATCTTCTATTTTTCACGTGCACGACAAAAACTGCCGGGCTTTTTGCGCCTTGTCCCTGTAGATCCGGTGTATGATGCGCATGTCGAAATCCGACTCCTCCTTGAGCATGGCCTCTTTTTCCTGGTCTGAGAAATAATCCATGCAGGGGAGGAAAAACATTCTATCTTCTTTCTCTATGTGACCAGGATAAAGGCTCTTTATGAACCGCAAACGGTCAACTATTTCCGGCAGGGCCATTTTATCGCCCTGGATGTACCTGTCCCGTGCCTCCACCAACCGGGCGACGCTTGCCCTGGACTCGCGGTGCTCTTCCGACAGTTCCTCCATGATCGCAACGAGTTCCGCGGACATGGACTTCTTCCTCAGCTCTCTGAACAGGATGCCCTCCTCCTTCCCATGATGGCATCTGTCGCCATAATTCCCAATGAAATCTATGACGATATCAACAAGCTCCATGCTGATGTTGCCACTCTGTTCGCACCAGTCCACCTCGTTCTCGATCACTCCGATCAACTTTTCTATAAGTCTGTGTTCAATCATGAGAGGGGCTATTGGCAGCATATACAACCTCCTTTTTTTCTTTACCGTTCACTTGCTCACCAACCGACTTTCGCCTGTCTAGCCAAACTTGTGAGCGATGCCGTAACCACCCGTCGGAAATCTCCACTCTATATTCAGGCGCGGGGAGCCGATGCGACAGGAACCGCATTCCAGGCAGCCTTCGTAGGCCACGGTGATCCTGTCCTTTTCAAGTTTGTAAACGTTGGCAGGGCAAAAATACAGGCACGGCTGGTCGAGGCAATTCTTGATACAGATATCGTTGTCGATGATCCGGATGTGAGCCTCCTCGTCCACCCGGAATCGGTCCAGAAAGAGCTTGTCCTCAACCTTGACTTTCATCCGATACTCCTTGCGCCGGCCCACAGAAGCCTGGCCAGCCTTGCCAGCGGGATCGCCCCCTGAATTCTTCGGCGAATGGAGGTTTGCTTTTCCTTTTTCGATATTCCGTCTACCGTTAACATCTCCCGTGCCGCGGACGCCCCCAGCCGGGGAAGCGTCGAGAAGAGTTCCTTATGGTTCAGGAGAAACCGGTTGAACCTCCTGTATTTCTTCAGGTCCTTCATTACATACGACGCCTGTAATGCGGCGGCGTATCCCGCGAGGCTTTCGCTGCCGGTGTCGCCTCTCGCCAGCGCACCGGCTATCGTCAGTGCGGCGAGGCGCCCGGAGGCCATTGCCATGTTCGATCCTTCCCGATGGAGGGCGTTGAACAGCATCCCCGACTCCCCGGCGATGAGGTAGCCGTCACCGTAGATGTGCGGTATCGTATCGTAGCCCCCCTCGGCCAGCCAATGGGCCATGTATTCTCGGGGACGCCCCGATTTGATGAGCGGAGCGACCATGGGATGCGCTTTGAATTCTTCCAGCATCTCGTAGGGCCTCACGGTGTTGCTCATGAGATCGAAAAGATTGGCTCCGATGCACAGGGAAAGGGAATTCTTGTTGGTGTATATTACGGCAACGCCATCCATTCCTTGGGTGATCTCTCCCAGAATCTCGATGGTAACCCCGTGGCCCGCCTCAACGTTAAACCTTTCATTGATGACCTCTTCCGGAAGTTCGATTATCTCCTTAACGGCCAGGGCAACGTCGTTGGGTTCCGGCTCCGCACGAAACCCTGTTTTTGCTGCCAGGGCCGAGTTGACGCCGTCAGCGATGAGGACGACGCGGGCCGTGACGTCCCCGTCGGAACGGTCTGTCCTGACGCCCGTCACGCGGCCGCCGCCATCCCTGAGGAGATCCGTGACCGTAGTCCCGCAAACCACGAGGGCCCCCTTTTCTTCGGCTATCCCGGCAAACCACCTGTCGAATCTGGCCCGTCCCACGGTAAAGGCGTTAAAAGACAGTCCCTCCTCGAATGCCCTGTCGCGAAAGGAGACATTGAACCCCCCGTCCAGGGATAGATACCATACGCGGGATTCAACGATATTTCGTTCCACCGGGCACTCTCTCCTGATGAAATCCGGTACCGATTCGGCAAGATCGTGACCGTACAGAACGCCCCCGGATACGTTCTTGGCGCCCGGGAATTCTCCCCGTTCAAAAACGATAACCTTGATACCCTTTTCAGCCAGCGCCAGCGCCGCACTGATTCCGGCAGGCCCCGCTCCCACAATGGCCACCTCAAATTCCTCCCGCATATTACCTCATCCTTATCGTTTGGAAACGGCCTCTCTGAGCCCTTTGATCACAAGAGGCACCACATCCCTGTAATCCCCGATCAGTCCGGTATCGGAAATACCGAATATCGGTGCATGGGGATCGGAGTTGATCGCCACGATCCTGCGGGAACCCTGCATACCGACAAGGTGCTGCACGGCCCCCGACACGCCGATGGCAAAGTACAGCTTTGGTGCGACTGTCTTCCCCGTCTGTCCCACCTGCCGCTCATATGGCATCAATCCCGCTTCGACAACCGGTCTCGAGCAGGCCACAACCCCGCCGATAAGGTCGGCAAGCTCCTGAATCATCGGCATCGACTCGGGATCGCAGGCCCCTTTTCCCACAACGACCAGCGCCGGGAATCTGCCGATATCCAGCCCGGTCTCACCGGTGTTGTCCCTTACGAATTCCAGGATCTCCGGCATCTCCCCGACAGGAGGTGCAAAAGGATAATGATGGACTGCGCCCGTCCTGCCGGCTTTTCTCTCCCCGGGCCTGAAGACCCCGGGCCTGACCGTACTCATTTGCGGACGATGGTTCTCGCAAAAGATGGTCGCCATGATATTGCCGCCAAAGGCCGGCCTCGTCATGAGAAGCAGGCGCTTTTCCTCATCGATATCCAGTCCCGTGCAGTCTGCGGTAAGCCCCGTTTCCACGTTTGTCGCAACGACACTCGCCAGGTCCCTGCCGAGCGCGGTGGCACCCATGAGCAGGATCTCCGGTTTTACGGTATTGGTGAGATCCGTCACCGCTTTACCGTACAGTCTCGAAAGATAAGATCCGAGCAGGGCGTCGTCGATGACGTGGACTTCATCGCAGCCGTATTCCAGAGCCTCCGTGGCAACGTCCTTCAGTTCGTGGCCCGCAATGAGAGCAATCGCGACGGTGCCAAGCCTCCGCGAAAGTTCCCTTGCCTTGCCCGCAAGTTCCCACGACACCGGGGCCGCCTGTCCGTGTGTCACCTCTATGAAGACGGCGACACCACGGTATTCGGAAAATCTGTCTTCCGGTACCCCCGGAATCCTCTGTGGGGTCTCCTGCGGTCTTTTCGGCTCAAAGCTGACCGCTTCGACAGGGCAAACCTCGAAGCATTTTCCGCATCCTATGCAGACCTCAGGGTCAATGTGCGCCACACCCCCGGACATTTCGATCGCCCCGACAGGACACTCACCAGCACAAATCTGGCATCCGATACACCTGTCGGGAATTATCGCGGCAACATCGATACCCTTTGAATTCTGTGGCATCTCGATCAGACTCCCGGGTTCTTAAACAGTTCCGAAATCAACTCCTCATCGGCAACAATAGTGTCAAGGAAACGTTCCACGGCCGGGACAGGATCCTTGCGGCCGTCAAAAACAGGCCCTCCTTCTTTCAGCGGGGGCGAGAATATCCTCCTCACCCAGGTAGGCGAACCTTTCAATCCAATTTTTGGCACCTCGGCCCCGACGGCATCCGCGTCCCACCTGTCGATGACGGCTCGCAAGGAGAGTATCAGCCCGGGGAGGGAAGCCCTTCTCGGTCGCGCAAGACCGAGGTCTACGGTAATGACAGTCGGCAAAGGGCCCCTTACAATCTCGAACCCTCCCTCGACCCTCCTCTTCACCGTGATGTGCCTGTCGTATGTGTTTAACTCCCGTATTTCGACCACCGAGGTAAATTGGGTAAAGCCAAGCCGCGTGGCGATGCCGGGCCCAACCTGCGCGGTGTCGCCGTCAATGGCCTGTTTTCCGCAGAGCACTATGTCCACGGGCCGATCCAGGTCCAGATTCCGGATGGCTTTGTAGAGGGTGTAGCTGGTGGCAAGAGTATCCGCGCCCGCGAAAGCCCGGTCGGACAACAGGACGGCGGCGTCTGCACCAAGCGATATGGCCTCTTTCAGTACCTGCTCGGCCTGGGGTGGTCCCATGCTGAGGGCCGTCACCCATCCGCCGTATTTGTCCCTCAGAATGAGGGCAGTTTCCAGTGCTACGAGGTCATAGGGGTTGGAGATGGACTCAACACCGGAACGCATGAGGGTGTTGGTCTCGGGGTCGATCTTTACTTCGGCGGTGTCGGGCACCTGCTTGATGCAGCAGACAAAGTTCATACGCTCCCGATCCTGTCGCCCCGGACGGTCAGATATTCCTTCAGGGCAACGGCATTGTTGTGCTGTTGATCTTTGGCGCCATAGAGAAGGGTCACGCGTTTTGTCAACATCTGGGAAACACTTTCCAGGATCTCGCCCTTCTCATCGAGTTCCTTGAAATACTTTTCTTCGAACTGTGTCCACTTTGTCTCGTCATGACCAAACCATTTACGCAGGGCTTCACTGGGTGCGATCTCTTTCAACCATAGATCGACCTTCGCCTTTTCCCGGCTCAGGCCCCGCGGCCATAGCCTGTCTACGAGGACTCTCACGCCGTCGTCACGAGATGGGTCCTCATAAATTCTCTTGACCCGGATCATTGGTTGTTACCGGTAATCGAGCGCATCACGGCGAAAATTCCCCCTTCACGAGCATGAGCGAGCAGGGCAGCCTTCTCAAGATCTCATGGGTGCTCCTGCCGTAAATCATACGTTCGATCCTCCCCTCCTCGTGGGCCGCCATGATAATGAGATCGGTCCCGCTTTTCTTCACGGCCTCCATGGTCTGCTCGACGGGTTCGCCTTGTTCGACCATTTCCTTGATGGCCATTCCCACAGCCTTTTCTTCCCGTATCATGGCATCCAACTCTTCCCTTACCTCTTTTTCATGGACCCGATACTCCTCCTGAAAACTGCCAAGGCTGGCAAGATAGTGGAGACCGACTTTATCGAAAGGGTCATATTCAATGTGGAGTATGGAAAGCTCCGCGCCATAGGCCCTCGCCAGAGAGACACCGTAATGGAACGCCTTCTTGCACTCTTCGGTGGATCTGCTCACGACGAGAATTCGTTTACGTCTTCCACGATGTTCCTCCTTTCCCGCGGGCTTCCTTACTTAATAGCCATGCATGGCCGGACTGCCGTACCTAATTCGACCCGGCCCGTGTCCTAAATGATCTGAAGATCCTTACCACTCTCCCACAGGCCATGTATGTTGCACAGGCTGAGAGCGTAGACCCTCCCCTTGCTGTTTACAGACACGGCCACACTCACGGTGTGATCGGTCACAACCGGACCCTTGTCGGGCCCCGCCACGGACTCGCCATGGGCCGCGAAATCGCAGTGCGCGATCTGGTAAGAGAATTTGTCATCATCGGGCTTGTAGAAAACCTGGACCCATTTGATGTGATGTTCACACGTATTTGGATGAGGGATCTCCTTCCCGATCGTAACATTGATGACAAAGGGCTTGCCTGCGTCAACCTTATCGGGACAATCGATTACCGGGACGTGCTTCTCCTTCTTCCAATCGTCTATCTGAAACAACGGACCTAACCTGTTCATTATTTCCACCCCTCCTGATAAACTTACCGTTTTATCAATCAATTGCAATCGCCTCCGTTGGACACGCATCGGCAGCTTCCCGGCATGCCTCTTCGTATTGTCGTGGTACCGGCTTTTCGCCTATTTTTACAAACACTTTGTCGTCTTCCATAAGAAAGATTTCCGGACATATCTCTGTACAAGACCCACACTGTGAGCACAGGTCTTCATCGATTCTTACTATCATGAGCGCCGCCTCCCCGAACAAGTGTCTTTATGCCCTGCAAATCCCCGGGACTTACAGAAAGCCCGGTCGTCCCGGCGATTGAGACTGTCTCACTTCGGCTTTCTGATAAGCAAGACAGGACAGGCCGCCCCTTTGAGAACTTTGTCGGCCACGCTTCCCAGCAGATAATCCAGGAGACCTGTCTTCCCATGAGACGACATCACTATGAGATCGGCTTTCTTCTCATTCTGTTCAGCAAGGATCTGCTCGTAGGGAACACCTTTTTTGACATCGGTCTCGACTTCGATGGACTTGGCCTCGGGAAACATCGTCAGTTGCTTCTCCATCATCTCCACCGCCGACATGGAACTCTTCTTCTCCAGGTCGTCCAGAGTGGCCTGATCGAAACAATAGTCAACAGCACAGGTCTGGATAAGCGAGATAACATGAAGAAGATACAATTTCGATCCATTCTGCTTCGCGATGTCGACGGCAATACTTACCGCCTGGTCGGAATATTCGGAAAAATCTGTTGGGACAAGAATACGTTTTGGCGAAAACACGCGAACCTCCTTCGTAATTTTTTTAGGACATTTATCCACCGGGACTTCTCCGAACTATTTTGCAACAAGTTTCCGTCAGCGGTAGATGCTCCTCAGCGGACTCGCCGAAAATGACGCCGGAAGCGGTATGGGGATCGCTCGCATGAGATCGTTCTTTATGAGCGGCAGATATACTCTGACATCCGTGCCGGCATCGACGGCACTCTCGACGCTTATCCTGCCGTTAAGGGACTCGACTATACGAAGCGCCAGGGTGCAGCCAAGCCCACGGCTGCCCTCCTTGGTTGTAAAGAAGGGTTCGAAAATCCTCTCTCGTATGCTTTCATCCATTCCGGCACCGGTATCGCAAATGGAAACGAGCGCGCAACCGCTGGAGGCGTAAGCGATGGAGCAGCCCATGATATCATCGGCAAACCGGATACGCCTCGTGCTCAGTGTCAACCTGCCGCCCGGGGAGAGCGCGTCCCCCGCATTCCCTATAAGATTCATCAGGGCCCCTGTGAGCTTCAAGGCATCGGTCACAACCCTGAGTTCACAATCGGCAAGATCGATCTTAATTTCGATACCGTCGGGAACAACCCCCGGCAAAAGGTCCTGCAACTCTTCCACTATCCCGCTGAGATCGTGTTCTTTCATTTTCATCCTCGAATCGAAGCTATACGCCGGTAATCTCCCTTGTTCCGACATATTCATGGTAGAAATCTGCATCTCTGTCCTCCTTGCTAGTTCTTTTCCTGATCAACTATCCTGTTTCGAGGACACGTTGTTGGGTTCGCACTTCGTCCTTGATGTCCCCGGTACAAGATCATTGCTCCTTCACCATCGTTTTTACAGTACTTGCGATTAACATCGGTACGGACAGGCTTATCAAGAAACATGCCACGATGTCCTGCCGGGACGAAAGTCTCTATTCCTATGTAATATCAGGTAGTAACGATTATCGGGTCGAATCGTGCGCCGTCGCGTTTGTCTTGTCCGCCAAGACAGCAGTTCACCGGGCAAGACACCGTCTCGTTTTGCAAGACACTCGGCGTCGCAATCAGATGGTTAATCAGAGGTTTTGTCTCGAGAGGTTGTATTTTTTCAGAAGCGCATAGAGACGGGGTCGCGATAATCCGGAAACCATGCAGATTTCCTTGAGTTTACCATCGTACGCCTTTATCAGGCGTCTAAGATACTGTCTCTCCGCATTGGCGATAACCTCCTCCCGGTAGGTTTTAAGCGCGGGGATGGAGTCGGTTGTCGATGGATGAAGTTCATGGACGGTTTCGGAGCCGCTGTCCACGTCGAGTTCGGATTTTTTGAGCTTGATGCGAATATCTGAGGGAAGATGTTTCGGGTACAACGTCGGCTGATGGAATGCTTCCGAGATGGATTTTTCGAGGGTGCTGATAAACTCACGCACGTTGCCGGGCCAATCATGCGCTTGAAGCGCCGCGAGAAATTCCGGCGAAAAACCCTTGTTGCCAATCCCGTATTGCTCACACAGGCGGGCAATGTAATGGATAAGCAATTCCCGGATATCTTCGGGATGCTCGCGCAACGCGGGCAAATCGATCTGCAAGGTCCGTATCCGAAAAAGCAGATCTTCCCGGAATTGCCCCTCTTCAACCATTTTGTCCAGGTTTCTGTTCGTGGCGGAGATCAGTCTGAAATCGCTCGTGATCTCTTTATCCGAACCGATGGGTCGAAAGCTGCGCATCTGCAGGACCCTCAGAAAACTCCTCTGGATCGAAAGCGGAAGTTCGCCTATTTCATCAAGGAACAGTGTACCGCCATGGGCCTGTTTTACCAGGCCGTCCCGTGCTTTGTCGGCACCGGTAAAGGAACCTTTTTCGTGCCCGAAAAGGGTGCTTTCGACGAGGTTCTGCGGCAATGATGCACAGTCCACGACGACAAAACTCTTATTGGCGCGGGGACCGTTGTTGTGGATGGATAATGCGAAAAGCTCTTTGCCGGTGCCGGTTTCACCGGTTATCAGCACGTTCGCCTCGCCATGGGCTGCCTTTGCGACAAGGTTCAGGCATGCTCCGATCGCGGGGCTTCTCCCGATGATACCCTCGGTTCTTAAGGCCGCGGGAGGTGCCTGATGCCCCTTCTCTTTCCTGTACTGCAAGGCCCTTAGCAAGGCAAGCTGCATCTCTTTGATCGATGAAGGTTTTTTGATGTAATCCCAAACGCCGTTCTTGAGCGCAAGCTCGGCCGCGCCTGAATCGTCAAACCCTGTGATGATGATTATCTCCGGAGATGACGGGGCTGCCTTGATCCCCTGCAGTATGTCGAGGCCACTGCCGTCCGGCAGGTGGATATCCAGAAAAACAACTTCATAAGAGCCTTCGGCGGCCTTTTCCAGCCCCCCCCTTATGGTTGCCGCCGTCACGACATCATGGCCGGCCCGCTCAACCATGTCGGAGAGCATCTCGGAAAAATTCTCATCGTCGTCAATAATCAGAATACGGGCCATTACCGCGTCCTTTGATCCCCCACCGGGTACTGCGCCACGACTATCGGCACACCGTTGCCCTACTGTACCTCCCCTTTCGCTTTTTCCTGGAATCGCATGGAGGGCCGGCGTCTTTTCTTTGTCCGGCCTCAGAGAATGTCGGTATCGTCTTCGTTCCCCCGGTAACCCGTGAGCCCAGGTACAGCGAGAAATCTACCCCTCGCCACCTTTCCCGCATTGATAAACGATATCAAAAGCAATTTTACTTTGTCAACAATCATTTGCCCTGAAACAACGCCAGGTACGGCAATTTCGGGGGAAAGGCCCGAGGGGACCGAAGAGACAAAAAGGGATGTGACAACGGCTGATTATGGGATCGCGAGTACCTTCGCACCGCGTATCTTCCGCTCTTTCAGCTCGATAAGGGCTCTGTTCGCCTCAGGCAGGGCAAACACCTCCACCTCGGGGCGAATGGGGATCGCGGCCGCCAGATCGAGGAATTCCCTGACGTCCCTTGCCGAAACGTTGGCAACGCTCTTTATCTCCTTTTCCAGCCAGAGATGCTCAGGATAAGAGAGATTCAGGAGTTGTTCCTTGTCAACTTCCTCTTTCCGGATAGCGTTGATAACGAGGCGCCCTCCCTTCTCAAGGTTCCTGAGTGCATGCACTATGGTACCCCAAACCGGAGTCGTATCGATGGCCCGATGCAGCTTCTCGGGGGGCGTGCCCGTCGTATCGCCGGCCCAAAAGGCGCCCAGTTCGCGGGCAAATTCCCGCTCCCCGGCACTGCGTGCAAAGACAAATATCTTCGATGAAGGGTATTTGTGGCGTACCATCTGGATCACGAGGTGCGCTGATGCCCCGAATCCGACAAGACCTATGTTCTCTCCATCGTGCATCCCGGTCAGGCGAAGCGATCTATACCCTATGGTCCCGGCACAAAGAAGGGGTGCGGCATCGAGGTCGCTAAATACCCCCGGCACCTCGAAAGCAAAGTCCTCCGGCACAGTCATGTACTCGGCATATCCCCCGTTGACGTCCCGGCCGGTTGCAACAAAGTGCCCGCAGAGATTCTCGTTGCCCTCGCGGCAGAATTTGCATGTACCGCATGAGGAATAGATCCATGCAACCCCCACCCTGTCACCGTTTTTGAAGCGTTTCGTCCCCGAACCGCATTCCTCGACAGAACCTATCACCTGGTGTCCCGGGACCACCGGAAACCTGGGGGGCGGCGTTCTCCCCTCTATCTCGTCGAGCTCCGTATGGCAGACCCCGCAGGCCGATACCCGCACCAGGATCTCCCTTGCGCCGACAGGCGGCACCGGCATCTCCACGAACGCGAGAGGCTCCTTTTCAATCCCGAGATCGCACACCCTTTCAATTGTCATCGCCTTCACGACAATCCTCCCGTGCCGGGTTGTAACAAAACTATTGCCCTGGCGTTTCCGCTTACCTTAGGGCGAGTAGTTCGATATCGCATACGATCACGGCGTTGGGACCGATCATCGGGCCTGCGCCGGCGTCTCCATAGGCAAGCTCCGAAGGGATATAAAGGCGCCATATGGAACCGACGGGCATTTTCGTCAGGGCCTCGGTCCACCCTTTAATGGTCTTGTTTACCGCGATTTCGGCGGGCTTATTGTTCCAGTACGAGCTTTCAAACTCCGTTCCATCCACCATCCGCGCCTTATAGTGCAGGGTTACGAGGTCGTTCATCTTCGGGATCGCGCCTTTGCCCTCTCTGAGCACCACGTACTGGAGACCGCTGGACAGGCTGACGACGCTTTTGCGCTGCCTGTTTTCTTTGAGGAATGCCTCTCCTTCCCGCCTGTTCTTCTCGCTCAGTTTTTTAACAACCTCCCGTTCATAATCGTCCAGCGCGGTCTTTATCTCCTGATCCGTCATGGTGGGCTGTCCCCGAACCATGTCCCGAATGCCGCGGACAACCATATCGGGATCGACATCTATTCCGAGGTTCTTCATGTTACGGCCGATGCTGACCCCAAGTGCATAACCGGTCTTTTCCCTGGACAGCGCCGGAGAGCCCTTACCCTGTGCGCAGACGGGCTCCGCAACAACGACGGCTATCATCAAAAACAGGCCGACAACCCCCCAAAGACAGGATTTTCTTACGGAAAACAAATTCACGTGTACCTCCTTTCTGCTCATTCGCCATTTACGGATTTTTCGTAGTTTCATATGTTATTCCATGGCCTTAGTATTGTCAAATTCATCATCCATGAGAACTATAGCTTTACATAACACTAAAGAAATTGTACATTACTGCAACAAAAAATTTTTTAACACTTCAGGAGATCGGACGATGTCAGACGAACAGATCAACAACCAGGAAAATATTGAAGAAAGGAGTACTGCAGAAAGCGGACACGAAGAAGATTTTGCGCAGCTTTTCGAACAGAGTACACAGTCGGTTAAGCGACTTGAACCGGGGCAAAGAGTGACGACCAGGGTTGCCGGGATCTCGGGCGACTTTGTCTATATCGATCTTGGCGGCAAAAGTGAGGGAGTGATAGACAGAAAAGAATTCCTCAACGAGGAAGGCGGCATCACCATTCAGGATGGCGATGAGCTCGAAGCCTACTTCGTAACCGTGGAAAACGGCGCGAGAAAATTCACTACTCTTATTCACAGTTTCCCGAGCATCACGTTGCAGAGTATCAAGAATGCCTTCGATGCGGACATACCCGTTACCGGCAAGGTCGCGTCAGAGCTGAAGGGCGGCTACGAAATCCGTGTGGGCAAGGTACGGTGCTTCTGTCCTTATTCGCAGATGGATCTCAAGGGCAGCAGGGATGCCGGAACGTATATCGGTGAGACATTTCCTTTCAAGGTTCTCGAATATAAGGAAAGAGGACGCAATATCATTCTTTCTCGCCGTGCCCTTCTGGAAAAGGAACTCGAAAAAGAAAAGGAAAAGCTGAAAGAGACTCTTGCGGTCGGCATGGATGTCACCGGAAAGATCAGGTCAATTCAGAGATTCGGCGTGTTCGTCGACATCGGCGGGATCGATGGTCTTATACCGCTCAGCGAATTATCGTGGATCAAGGGATCAAAAGCAAGCGAGTTGGTAAACATCGGAGATCAGGTATCAACGCGAATATTGGAAATCGACTGGACCAGGGATCGCATCACGTTGAGCCTGAAGGCTGTCCTGCCCGATCCATTTCTGTCTGTTCCCGAGAAATATCCCGTGGATTCCACGGTCCAGGGAGTCGTCGTCCGTCTTGAAAACTTCGGAGCTTTTGTAAACCTCGAACCCGGGATCGATGGTCTTATACCCATTTCGAAACTCGGGGCCGGCAGGAGAATCAACCATCCCAAAGAAATCCTCGAACCGGGCCAGCGGGTTGAGGCCAGGGTTGTTGATATCAGTGTTGAAAAGAGGCGGCTGACTCTTTCCATCGAGCGTAAGATCGTGGTTCAGGAGGTAGACCTTCCCCCAATCGGCATGATTCTGGAAACAAAGGTGGAACGCGTTATTTCTTCGGGGATCATCGTAAGGATCAAGGAAGGTCTGACGGGATTCATCCCCAACGTTGAAATGGGAACCCTCAAGGGCACCAACCACAGCAAGATGTTCCCGGCAGGATCCACCATGCAGGCGGTAGTTGTCGCCACCGACCCGTCCCGCGGCCGCGTCAGCCTGAGCAGAACCAAAGTCGATGAAAAGCTCGAACTCGACAGCTACACGCAATACAGGGACAAGGTAAAGGAAGAAGAGCGGTCCGACGAGAAACTCGGCAGTCTCGGTGAACTTCTCCGCAATAAGCTGGGACTATAACGACGATCCCCTTCACCGGGCAGGGAAATCGGGAGGATCGATGAACGGTTTTCTCAGAAATGAACGGGGCGGTGCAGCGCGATGGATCATCATTCTGATAATCATCGCCGCAGGTATATACGGCTACCAGTACTTTAAGAAAACTCCGCGCTACGCTTTGATCCAGTTCAAGAAGGCCATCCTCTTCAGCAATTCCCAAACGGCGCAGACATTTATGGACTTCGACAGCGTAATCCGGGGGTTGTCTGAGAGTGTTACCAACGGCCAGCCCGACGAAGTAGTCAAGAAACGCCTCGTATACGAGATCGACGCGCCCGGCGAAAAGGGTTTTTTTTCCTCTGTCAAGCGCTGGTCTGTCATCACGGTGCCCGTTACCGTTTCCCCGGACCAGTTGACAGCAACGGCCCAACCGGTTGAAGGCACCTCGGTGACACTGAAAAAGACACCCGAAGAGTATTGGGTCATTAGCGCAATCCAGCTGGAATAACTAAAAACCGGTCATCATATGGAAAAAACTCAACAGACGAGGAAGCGTGGCTCACTGGTCACCATTATAATCTGCTGCGCCATCGTTATCTTCGCTATCTCCGCTTTTATTTACGCCCGAACAACGCCCTATTACAGTCTCTATATGCTAAAGAAGGCCATCATCAGTCGTGACGCGCCAGGAGTCCTCAACTACCTCGATACCGACAGCATCCTCGACAGCATGGCAAAAGACGTATTCTCCCGGATGGACAAAAAGGAACCGTCCCGAAACAAGTTCGAGGAGCACATGCGCGGCGCAGGAAAAGACCTCGCTACACAGCTTCTCCCTCAGCTCAAAGGCCAGATGGGCGAAGCAATAACAAACCTGCTCCTCTCATACAACGATGAGGAACTCTTCGGCAACCTTCGCAAGGCGACGGTTTTCGCCCTCTCTGTCACCACAGAAGGCAACGAGGCACAGGTACGCCAACGCGGAAAGGACAGGGTAAGCTTCACCATGGCAAAAGCCCCCCAAGGCCACTGGAGAATCACCTCCTTCAACCCCGAAGAGCTCAAGCTTCTGGGAAAGTAGATACGGTTCCAAAGTTCAAGAGTCTGTAGATATAACCCTCTCTGTCACCATTCAGGCTAGGTATGATCGAATAGCCGGGTATCTCCGGAATGATACAACAGTCTCTAATCCCCGGGTACACGCACGACTTGTATTTACACAAAAAAAGACCCCAAAAGAAGGTCGTGGTCTTAAACTTTCTCTATCAACGTAAACTTTGCTGGCCGGTCGATTTTTGTCGGATAACGAGGCGACAAGATGGTGCAAACCGGAGGCGTACCTAAGGTACGTCGAGGATTCGCGCCACCGCAGGCAACGAAGTGAGCCGGCAAAAGGCGACCGGCCCTATTCTTATTCGTCGCTCGGAAGCTCCTTCAACTGCTTCAGTGAAAACACGGGACCGTCTTTGCAGATATACTTGTGGCCCAGGTTGCAGCGGCCGCATAGACCGATACCGCACTTCATCCTTGCTTCCAGTGTGGTGATAATGTTCTCTTCGGGGAACTTGAGCTCCGCCAGTCCCTGGAGGACGAACTTGATCATGATGGGAGGCCCGCATGTGATAGCGATGGTGTTATCGCTCTTGGGAGCCTCTTCCTTCAATACCGTGGGAACAAAACCCGTTCGCTTCTCCCATCCGGGGAATTCATTATCTACGGTGAGGATGAGGTTCACATCAGATCGTTCTTCCCATTCCTTTAAGTCGTCCTTGTAACACAGATCAGGGGGCGTCCTCGATCCATAGATAATGGTGATATCTTTATAATCCGCTCTGTTATCGAGCATGTAGAGGATAAGGGTCCTTAGCGGGGCGAGTCCGATACCGCCGCCCACAAACAGGATGTTCTTTCCTTTCATGTCCTGATAGGGAAAACAGTTCCCGAGCGGTGCCCGTACGCCTATAACATCTCCTTCATAGATCCCATGAAGAGCGGTGGTGACCTCTCCGGCCTTCATGACACTGAACTGGAGGTAGTCCATCCGGGTGGGCGGGGAATTAATGACGAAGGTGGATTCGCCGACACCGAAAACGGAGAGTTGCCCGACCTGACCCGGCTCAAACTTAAAATTCTTCATCTTCTCCGTGTCGTTGAACACGACCTGGAAGGACTTTATATTCGGTGTCTCATCGATTACCTTCATGACTGTCGCTAATTCAGGAAGGTATGGATTCTCGTTCCCTGTCATCACGCGCTCCTAATTCTTTGCGTCTTTTTTATCAGCGGCCCACTGTTTGGGATCCGCTTTTGGGTCTTTCAAATACCCGACGATCTCGCTGATATCCACCGACACCGGGCAGTACCTGATGCATCTTCCGCAACCGGTGCAGGCTATGGCCCCGTCATACTTTTCCGGGTAATAGGCGAATTTGTGCCCAACACGGTTCCTGAACCTCTTATACTTAGCCGGCCTGGGGTTATGACCGCTCGTCTCCAGAGTAAAATGCTGGAACATGCATGAGTCCCATGACCTGATGCGCTCGCCTGTTGTGATCGCCTGCTCGTCAGTAATGTTAAAGCAATAGCACGTTGGGCAAAGAAACGTACAGGCACCGCAGCTAAGGCACTTGTCGACCACCCGCTCCCAGAAATCACCACTGTCGAACAGTTCCGGTGATATTTTGGCATCTGCCGGGAAAGGATTTCTCACGGCGGCTGTCGCCTTTTCGTTGGCCTGTTTCGCCTTTGCCTCGTAAGAAGACCCGTCCTGGATCATCGGCAGAGACATCACTGCCTTGCCTTTGTCCGTTACCGCTTCCAGGTAGTATCCACCCTCCACTTCCGTCATGACCACGTCCGACCCTTCCCTGGAAGCCGGACCACCGCCTACACCTACACAGAAGCAACCGGCATACGGGCCGTTACAACACTTGGTAACTATCGTCGTGTTCTCGCGACGTTTCTTGTAGTACGGGTCGGCCGTGTCGGTATTCACGAACACCCTGTCGATGACCGTAAAACCTTTCGCATCACAGGGGCGTCCGCCGAAGACAACCGCCTTCGGGAAGTCGGTGTTTGCTTTCAGCTCCACGTCCATCTTTTGCGGTGTGGCAGCGTCCTTCTTGAACTCGAAGGAAAGCAGCGTTTCGCACTGGGGATAAATAGCCCCTTTGGGCGGCGTGTTAGCCGGCCTGTCCAGGGAGATCTCCTTGTCAGGTGTATACTGACGGAAGATGATCGTGTCCCCTTCAAGGCACGGAGCGTATACTGCTGCGTCTTTACCGAGGGCCTCGACGAATTCCTTTATCTTCTCTTTCGGAAGGTATCCTTTGTCCGCCATTAGAGTTTATGCTCCTTGATTTTCGCTTCGTCAACGTTAAACGTGTACATGGGTGGCTTGTCCTCGGGGTTGACTCCCGGGGTATAATCGAAGAGATCTTTCATCTCTTTGTTTATCTTCTTTTTCAGCTTCGCAACGGGAATTTCCATGGGGCATACCCGCTCGCATTCACCGCATTCCACGCAGCGCCCTGCAAGATGGAGGGCGTGGATCATGTGGAACATCACTTTCTCATCGAGGCTGTTCTTCTGGGTGATCCAGTGCGGGTCACGCGTCTCGGCGATGCAGCTGTCCTGACATACACACATCGGGCATGCGTTCCGGCATGCATAGCAGCGGATGCACTTATCAAACTGGCTCGCAAAATATGCCTTGCGTTCCTCCAGCGTCTTCCCTTCAAGCTCTACCACATCAGCATAGACGCTTTCGGCCGGCTTATCCGACTTGATCGCATCTGCCGTGAGTTGGTCATAGACGATGGGTGTCGGAAACTGGCACGAGGTGCACTTCGTCGGACAGACATCAGCCAATGAGAGCGTCTTCTCACCTGATGGTGTCTTCACCTTGATAGATCCGTCGGTAAAGGTGACATCTTCCACCGGTTCGTTGCCGATAGCTTTCTGGACCTTCTTCTTACTGACGATGCCTTTGCAGGGGATGCCGATGATCACGACATTGTCCCTGTCAATCAGACCTTCCTGCATATACTGGACGATGGTCCTCGAGTCGCACCCTTTCACCGCAACGGCCACCTTCTTCTTCTGCGAGGGAAGGTAACCTGCAAGGTTCTGCGCGCACAGCGGGTTCCATACTACCTGATCGACCTGCTCAGGGGACGTTATAAAGATCGGCGTCACATTGAGCTTGTCAAAACCCTCCTGCCAGCATATGACGGTCTCCACATCGGGTAAGACCTGCTTGATTATCTCCTTAAGCTTCTGAGTACTCAATCTGCCTTCTCCTTACTTTTGATGCATGGGGCCGAGGGCGTGAACCTGATTCGTAAAACCCGTCACGACCTGTTGCCATTTCTGGCCTTCCGAGGCTGAAACCCATGTATAGTGGAATCTCCTGTCGTCGATGCCCATGAACGGCAAAAGTCTTTTGAGCATTTCCAACCTGCGCCTTGCGTAGAAGTTGCCGTCCGTGTAGTGGCAATCCCTGGGGTGGCAGCCGGAGACAAGGACACCATCGGCACCCGTAAGAAGGGCGCGCACTACAAACATGGGGTCGACACGGCCCGAGCACGGGACCCTGATAATCCGAAGGTCCGTAGGCTGTTTAAACCGTCCCACACCCGCGGTATCGGCACCGCCGTAGGAACACCAGTTACAGAGAAAACCAACGATCCGCAGTTCTTTGGGTGCTACTTCTGACATATTGCATTAACCTCCGCTAAGAGCTGGTTGTCCGTGAAATGCTGCAGCTGAATCGCGCCGCAAGGACAGGTGGACGTACACACACCGCATCCCGCGCAAACCGTTTCAATGACCTTGGCCACTTTTTTACCGCTTCTTAAGGTGTCTTCCACAATGGCCTGGAACGGACAGGTCTTCAGGCATTTGAGACAGCCCACACAGTTATTCGTATTGACCTGGGCAATCGCCGGGTCTGATTCGAGCATGTCCTTTGAAAAGAGCGACAAAACCTTTGCGGCTGCGGCGGACCCCTGTCCGACCGATGCCGGGATGTCCTTCGGGCCCTGACAACAACCGGCGAGATATACACCGGAGGTGTTTGTCTCGACAGGCCGCAGTTTCGGGTGGGACTCTACGTAGAAACCGAAGGTATCATAAGAGATGTGCAGCTTTTCGGCCATCTGACCGGCATCCGGCGCCGACACGACCGCAGTCGCGAGGACGACGAGATCTGCTTCTATCTCTACCTGGGTGCCAAGGAGCGTATCCGCGCCCTTTACCACCATCTTCTTGCCCTTCGGATAGATACGCGATACCCTGCCGCGGATGTACTTGGCGCCGTATTCCTCCTGGGCGCGGCGGGTAAATTCATCGTAACCCTTTCCCGGAGACCTGATGTCCATGTAGAAAACATATGACTGGGAATCCGGGATATGATCTTTTGTGAGGATCGCCTGTTTGGCGATGTACATACAACAGAAATTCGAGCAGTACGGAACACCGCAGGACTTATCCCTGGAGCCGGCGCAGGAAACAAAAACAATAGTTTTCGGTTCTTCGTGATCTGAGGGCCTGATGATGTGGCCCGATGTGGGACCGGAGGCGTTCAGGAACCGCTCGTACTGGATACCGCTGATGACGTCGGGATATCTTCCGCCGCCGTATTCGGTGAGCTTTTCCACATCCATGAGTCCATACCCTGTGGCCGTAATGATGGCACCGACCTCTTCAGTGATGAACTCGTCCTGCATCTCGTAGTTGATCGCACCCGTGGGGCAGACCTTCGCGCAGACACCGCATTTGCCCTTGACGAACTGCCTGCAGTAATTGGGGTCTATGGTCGCCTTCTTGGGGATCGCCTGCGGGAAGGGGATATTGATCGCCCGCGTTGGCGCGGCGCCGAAATTGAAATGATCGTAGGCGTTCTTGGTCGGACACTTTTCCATGCAGAGGCCGCAACCGGTGCATTTCGTCCAGTCCACGTACGTCGGTTTCTTCCTGATCTTTACCTGGTAGTTGCCGACATAGCCCTTGATCTCGGCTATCTCGCTGTATGCGTGAAGTTTGATGAGGTCGTGCTGTGCCACGTCGACCATCTTGGGCCCGAGAATACAGATGGAGCAGTCGACTGTGGGAAAGGTCTTGTCAAGACGCGCCATCATACCGCCGATGGACGGGCTTTTCTCGACCATGACGACCTCGAGGCCGCCGTCAGCACAGTCAATTGCCGCCTGCATACCGGCCACACCGCCACCGATGACAAGGACTCGCTTGTTGATCTTGAATGACGATGAAAAGAGAGGTTTGTTCTTCATGACTTTCGCCACGGCCATCCTCACTTCTTCTATCGCCTTCGTCGTGTTGAGCTCTTTGTCGAGTCCGATCCAGGACACATGTTCACGAATGTTGGCCTGCTCGAAGAAATAGCGGTTTAGCCCCGCCTTCATTATCGTTCTTCGGAAGGTATTCTCATGCATACGGGGTGAACATGCCGCAACGACGACCCTATCGAGCTTGTCCCGCTCGATGGCGTCCGTGATCTCTTTCTGTCCCGGCTCGGAACAGGTATACATGTAGTCCGTCGCATAGGCGACGCCTGGCATCTTCCGGGCTTCCTCGGCCACTTTCGCGACGTCAACGGTTCCCGCGATGTTGCTTCCACAATGGCAGATAAATACACCAACCCGCATCGATCAGGTCTCCTTAATTATTTGTCTCTTCGGCAGCTGCTTCTTTTTTGGCCTTCTGAGGCTTCTTTGCCGCTGCTTCTTCTTCTTTTATCTTCGTATACTCTTCCTTGGTGATCCGCCGGGTGATCTTATCGGCGCTGACGACCACCTTATCCATACCCAATTCCTTGGGTGAAAATCCATAGGCAAGACCCATGAGCTGGGTGAAATAAATGATGGGGATGTTGTAATGGGAACCCATCGTCTTGTTGACCTGTTCCTGGCGCAGGTCAAGGTTCTGCTGGCACAGCGGGCAGGCAACGGCTATACAGTTCGCGCCGGCATCCAGAGCCATCTCCAGAACCTTCGCCGAAAGCCTGTTCACCATTTCCTGCTTGGGAACACCGAACGCGGCACCGCAACATTCCATCTTGAATGCGAAATCACGGACATCGATACCGGCGGCCGTAAGAACTTTGTCCATCGAGACCGGGTTTTCGGGATCATCGAACTGTGCTATTTCGGGCGGCCTCGAAAGGATGCATCCGTAGTACGGCGCAACCTTCAAATCCGGCATGATATGGGTAACCCTGGCTGCGATGGCGTCAAGCCCGATGTCTTCGTAAATTATCTGCAGGGAGGATTTTGACTCCACGCCGCAGTTATAGGCCTCGTCGAGAAGTTCGTTGACCTCGCCTTTGAATGCGTCATCCCGTGACATATTGTACTGGGCCTTCTTGAATGCCATGAGACAAGAAGGACAAGGTGTTGTAAGAACGTCCTTGTTCATCTTCTCCACAAGGCAAAGGTTTCGTGCGGCAAGCGCCGCAGCGAACACGTGATCGACCGTGTGGGCCGGTGTGGAGCCGCAGCAGCTCCAATCATCAGGTTCCACAAGATCCACTCCGAGGGCCTTCATGACAACCCGCAGCGATTCGTCGTACTCCTTCGCGGTGCCTTCCAGCGAACAACCACTGAAATATGCGTATTCTTTCTCAGCCATGCTTTTTCGCCTTTTCCTGGAATCTATTAAAAATTTGAGCTACTTTGTCGGCGCCTTTTATCGTCTTGGGGAATAAACCGATCTTTCCGCGGCTCATGACTTTCGGTCCGAGCTCCGCGTCGCCCATGAGATGGCCCGATTTAAATTTGTAGCCCATGAGGATGCCCATCTCGAAGATCCTGCCGTGCTTTTTCATCGAATCGAGGAAGGAATCGTAGAAAAGCTGCACATCTTTCTCGGAGACCTTGCCCTGTTTTCTCGCCATGATCCTGAGTGTGTCCATGATATGCGTCACGTCGACCTCACAGGGACAGCGGGTCGTGCATGTCTCGCATGTGGCGCAGAGCCATATGGCCTTGGAAGTTAGGATTGTCTCCTTCTGCCCGGATTGCAAGAGGCGCATTATTATACTCACCGGATAGTCGAAGTACTGGGTATAGGGACAGCCCGCCGTACAGTTCCCGCACTGATAACACAGTGAAGGGTTCTGGCCGCTCTCCTTCTTTACCTCTTCAATGAAAGCCCAATCGGTTTTTTCAGATAAATTGATCGTATCCATTCAGATTAACCAACCTTTGCAGCCGGTAGCAGCGAGCCCGTTTACCAGAGTAAAATTGTGTTCATCAACTCGTCATTAACTGCTCCGGAAAATATATTCACTATAGTGAACACTATTAGTGATCGAACAGAACTAAACTGCTTATCAGTGAACTATACCCCTTAAACCTTAAGGGTATTTAACACTAATTCGATTTTCCTTGTCAATACATATTTGGCCGCTCGACGATTCAGGATAATGAATACTTCTTTTGTTAACCCCTCACATCCTCTTGATAACACAGGGCCTTTTTCACTACAGCATGTTATTCTATTCACAAGGAGTCATGTGAAAAAAAATTCTTGACACCGTGAAACTATCGTTTAAAATACATGTATGAAACGTATGTTTAGCACGAATGGTCGCGAAAGTGACGGACGGTAAACCGAACACGAGGCAACGGATACTGGAGGCCGCAGGCGAGATATTCGCCGAAAACGGTTTCCGGCGGACGACCATCCGGCAGATCAGCGGTAAAGCGGATGTAAACATTGCCGCCATCAATTATTATTTTCGAAGCAAGGATAACCTTTATCTTGAAACCTTGCGTTGCTGGAAAGACATCGCCTTTGAGAAGTATCCGCCCGAGTTGGGCACATCTGAGGACGATCCCCCCGAAAAGAGGCTTGCAGGTTTTATCCGCTCATTCGTCTTCCGTATTCTCGATAAGGGCATCGAATCGCGATTCGGAAGGCTCATGACAAGAGAATTCACCGAGCCGACCGCTGCCCTTGACGTAATCGTCGAGGAGATGGCACGGCCTATGTTCAATCTGGTATCATCCATCGTGGGCCGCATTATCGGAAAGGATCCGGCAAACGACACCGTGCTTTATTGCTGCGCCAGCATCGTCGGCCAGTGTTTATATTTCCTGTATGCCAGGCCCGTCCTGAGCAGATTGATCGGTGACGACAGGGTCGGTTCGATGAACATGGAGGACATTGCCGCACATATTTGCCGCTTCAATCTTGCCGCGCTTTCGGCAATAAAAGAAGACCGGGAAGGAGCATCATCATGAAGTGGATGGCACAGACTATCATATTCTTTACCCTTGGCGTTGTTGCCTTCCTTCCCGTTGGAGCGGCGGCGCAGAAAGGTCCCCAGGCGGACTCACCCGGCCTTTCTTCCCTCATCAGGTACGCCATCAGGCACAACCCGGCCCTCAGGATAACACGTCAGAATATAGAGATGAGAATCAAGGTCTGAAGGCCGCACAGGCGGACAGGATGCCCAGGATAGATGTCACCGGCGGATACTCGCGCTACAGGTACCCTGCCCCCCTTACGCCCATTGTCATCAGCCGCCTGCCTCTCTTTGCCACGGATATTCCCGACTTCGAAAAGAACGTTTATGATGGTTTTGCCACCTTTTCCGTCCCCCTTTTCAAGGGAGGGCGCCTCGTGAGAGGCGTCACCATCGCCGGACTCAAAAAATCCATGGCGCAGGATTTTTATACCCGCAATCTCCACGAACTTGTATATAACGTTACCGCCGTCTACTATAAACTCGCCCAGCTCCACGAACTACTCGGAGCATGCGAAGCGCAGGTAAAAGGGCTTGAAGCGCATCGCCGCGATGTCGAATCCTTTCTCAAGGCCGGTACCGCGCCGAAGCTCGATCTCTTCAAAGCCGATACGGAACTGGCCGCCGCCATTGAAAGAAGGATACAGACGCAGAACAGCATCGTGAACACCAGGGAGCTTCTCAGGTCGTTGATAGGCATGGATGAACCAGGTGAGTTCACCATCGCCTTGGAAAACAAGCCAACCATCCGCGGGGAGACTGCGAAGGCCTATCTTGAACGCGCTCTGGCCGGACGACCCGACTACAAGGCGGCATTGAGCAAGGTGAAGATGCTCGAAGAGCGGGTAGCCGCCGCCCGTGGCAAGCGCCTCCCCGATATCTACGGAGCGGGCGACTATGGCGGAAAGGCCGGGGACAGCTTCGCTTTCAAGGAAAACTGGAGCCTCGGGGTGCGCCTCGTGTTGCCCGTATTCGATTTCGGACGTATAGGAGCCGAGATAGACCGCGAACGGTTGGAACTCATGAACGCGAAAGAAGAAGAGAGGGCGCTCCGTCTTACCATCGCCAGAGAACTGCAGGAAGCTCAAACCGCCATAATGAATGCCGATGAGCGCATAATCGTGTCGGAAAAAGCGGTCACTTCGGCCAGAGAGCAGGTTCGTATCGAAGACCTACGGTATAGATCGGGTGACAATACAAGCACGGATGTCATCAATGCCGAGGCCGCCCTCATCCGGTCCCGTTCCGACCACTACCAGGCGCGTTTCGACCGGCATGTCGCCGTTGCCTTCCTGAAAAAGGCGGTAGGCGATATGGACATACCATCCGATACGCCAAAAGACAGCGACACTTCGCGGACACCTGTAACCGGAAAAAGCATGGTCCCGACAAAATCCACGACGGAGGAAACGAAATGATCCCCAGGAAGAGACTCATTCCGCTGGCGCTCGTCGCCGCGATTGTGATCGTCGCCGTCATAGTTGTCGTGCATTACCTGCGAAACCGCGATGACGGTACGATGAAGCTTTCCGGCAACGTAGAGGTAACGGAATGCAATATAGGCTTCAAGGTCGCCGGCAAGATCGTCACCCTCAACGTCGACGAGGGTGCACGCGTAAAGAAAGACGACCTCCTCGCCGAACTGTCAAGCGGCGACGTAAAAGCCCTCGTGGATCAGAGCCGGGCCTCCCTGGAAGAGGCGCAGGTCAAGCTTCAGGAGTTAAAGACCGGTTCACGCCGGCAGGAGATCGGCAAAGCCCGGGCCGATTCCGACTCTATTGAGGCGGAGCTTGTCAAGGCGCGCAAGGACTTCGAACGCGCAGAGACCCTCTATACGAACGGTGCCATATCGGCGTCGCGCTTCGATGCCGCGAAAAGCGCCTACAATACCCGCCTCGGTCAGGTCGCAAGTGCCAGGCAGCATCAGAGCCTCGTAGAGGAAGGCCCGCGAAAGGAAGACATCAAGGCCGCCGAGCTTCGGGTAAAACAGCTTACAGCCTTCCTCGCAAACACGGAAGAGAAGCTCTCCGACACCAGGCTCTATGCCCCCATTTCCGGGGTCGTCTTCAGAAAGAATGTCGAACTCGGCGAGATCGTACAACCCGGCGCCGCCGTCTTTACCGTCGGCGATCTCGACCGTCCCTGGGTCAAGGTCTACGTCAAGGAAGACAGGCTGGGTCTCGTCAAGCTGGGCCAGAAAGCACGGATCACCGTGGACACGTATAAAGACAAAGTCTACGACGGCACGGTCACTTTCATCTCCTCCGACGCGGAATTCACACCCAAGAACGTCCAGACCGAGGAAGAAAGGGTCAAACTCGTCTTCGGGGTCAAGGTAACGGTGGAAAATAAGAACCAGGAGCTCAAACCGGGAATGCCCGCCGACGTGAGGATCCTTCTCAAGTGACCATGGATGATCTCATCGCCATAAAGACGGATTCGCTCACGAAGAGTTTCGGCGCCATCACGGCCATCCAGGGGATCACGATGGAAGTCCGCAAGGGTAAACTTTTCGGCCTTGTCGGTCCCGACGGCGCCGGCAAATCAACCCTCATGAGGCTCCTGACCGCCGTCATGGAACCGACCTCCGGAGACGCCTGGGTCGCGTCATATCCCATAGGGAAAAGATCGGAAGACATCAAGGAGAAGATCGCCTACATGCCCCAGCGCTTCGGCCTTTACGAAGACCTGACAGTTATGGAGAACATGGTCTTTTACTCCGATATATTCGACGTGCCGCGGGATGAACGCCCCGGGCGCATAGAAAGATTACTCGGTTTCTCCAACCTCGGTCCCTTTACCGGCAGACTGGCGGGCCAGCTCTCCGGCGGGATGAAACAGAAGCTCGGTCTTGCCTGCGCCCTCATCCATACGCCGGAGATCCTTTTTCTCGATGAGCCGACCAACGGCGTCGACCCCGTGTCGCGCCGCGATTTTTGCAAGATCCTCTATGAACTTCTTAAGGAGGGGGTAACGATCTTCGTCTCCACTTCCTATCTCGACGAGGCGGAGCGGTGTACTGAAGTAGGCCTCATTTACGAAGGCAGGCTCCTCGAAAAGGACACCCCCGCGGCCATCAAGGCAAAACACGCGATGCCCATGATCGAGGTATGGTGCGACAACGCGCGGGAGATCATGAAGATCATACAACCCGACCAAAGGGTGACCGGCGTCGGCATATACGGCGACAGGCTCCACGTCGGTCTCGCTGACAGGACGGACATCCCGGCCGTAATGGGGCGTCTGTCGGATAGCGGTTGCGCCACCGGGGGATATCGCGAGATCTCCCCCTCCATCGAGGATGTCTTCTTCGCCATGATCGGCGCCCAGGCCGGCAGTGAAGGCAAGGCGGGAACATGACGACCGCTGAGGGACAAAGTCTGCCTCCCGAAGAATCCGCCGTCACCGTGAAGGGACTCACCAGGGTCTTCGGTGATTTCCGGGCAGTCGACAACATTGACCTCACGGTTGCGAAAGGCGAGGTCTTCGGGTTCCTGGGCCCCAACGGCGCCGGAAAATCGACGACGATCAGAATGCTCTGCGGCCTCCTGATGCCTTCAGCCGGCACGGGAACCGTCGGCGGCTTCGACATCATGAAGCAGTCCGAGGAGATCAAGAAGCATATCGGCTACATGTCGCAGCGGTTTTCCCTTTATGACGATCTGACCATCGAGGAAAACATCGATTTCTTCAGCGGCATATACGGCGTGGCCAACGACAAAAGGAAGGAACGCAAGGAATGGGTCCTCGACATGGCGGGGATCCGGGAAAAACGCAAATCGATCACGCGCACGATGGCGAGCGGCTTCAAGCAGCGTCTTGCCCTCGGATGCGCCGTGATCCACGAACCCCCCATAATCTTCCTCGACGAGCCCACCTCCGGCGTAGACCCCATCTCCCGGCGCAGGTTCTGGAATCTTATCTACGAGATGTCCTCCCGGGGGACGACCGTCTTCGTGACAACCCACTACCTCGACGAAGCCGAATACTGCGATCGCCTCGCCCTCATCCACAGGGGAAGGATCATCGCGGAAGGCCGCCCCGATGTCATGAAGAAGGAACATATGCACAAGGAGATCCTCGAAGTCGCCGTACCCGATATCGTTGCGGGCCTCGATGGCCTCGGCAGGGAAGGATTCGATGTGGCGTTGTTCGGAAACGTGATTCATGCCACCGTCGACAAAGGCGAGTCCGCTATACCCGCCATCCGTTCGGCGCTTGCGGGAGCAAATATTCCCGTTGCGAACGTCACCATGGTGCGCCCTTCCCTGGAGGATGTCTTCGTGTCGCTCATCGAGGTATCGTGAGATGAACCTCAATCGCATCACAGCGATCGCCCGCAAAGAGATCATCCAGATATGAAGGGACTCTTTCAGCCTTGCACTGGCCTTTCTCATGCCCGTCCCGGGACTTATAGCAGTCATCATGACCATCGTTGCCGCGCTGCTCACGTCGCTCACCATCGCCAGGGAATGGGAGCGGGGTACCATGGAACAGATCATCTCGACGCCCGTCAAGCCGGCGGAGCTGATCATCGGCAAGATGATCCCCTATTTCGCCATCGGGATCATCGACACGATCCTGTCCATCATCATCGTCGTCGCGCTCTTCGGCGTTCCCCTCAAGGGAAGTATCCTCCTTCTTCTCTTCATATCGTCCCTTTTCCTTTTCGGCGGTTTGAGCCTCGGCATCCTCATATCCATACTGACGAAATCCCAGCTCGCGGCAAGCCAGGCCGCCGTCATCTCGTCCTACCTGCCGGCGCTGCTGCTTTCAGGTTTCATGTTTTCGATCCTGAACATGCCCGTTCCCCTTCAGGCGATCACCTACCTGATTCCGGCGCGCTATTTCGTCGCGGCGATCAAGGGCATCTTCCTCAAGGGGAATACGGCCGGCATGCTTCTGACCGAGATGGGGCTCCTTGCCCTTTTCGGCCTTATCGTATTCACCGTGGCGGTGAAGATATTCAAGAAGCGGGTGACGTAGAATGCGCCGGATGCTGCAGCGTATCAAACAAATGGTCGTCAAGGAATTTATCCAGATCTTTCGCGACAGGAAGATGAAGCCCATCATCTTCGTGACCCCCGTTCTCCAACTCATTGTTTTCGGGTATGCCGTCACCATGGATGTGACCAATATAAGGATGGCCGTCTACGACCTCGATAAGACATCCGTCACGCGGGAAATAGCGAGACGCTTCGAAGGATCGGGATATTTCAGGATCGATCATTTCCCCGGATCGGATGCCGAGGTCAGGACCCTTCTCGATGAGGGCGCCACAACGGTGGTGCTCCATTTTGACCGCGGCTTCACGTCCGACCTCGAAGCCCGCCGGAAGGTCTCCATTCAGATACTCCTTGACGGGACGGACTCGAACACCGCCCTTGTCGCAGCGGGATATGCAAACGGCATTGTCTCGCAGTTCAGTCGGGACATCGCGATGAAGACAGCATACCGGTCAAAGGGCTCCCTGGATGTACGGCCCCGCGCCTGGTACAATGCGGACCTTAAGAGCAAGAACTACAACGTGCCGGGGGTCATCGCCATCATGGTTCTCGTCGTCTGCCTGCTGCTGACATCCATGGCCATCGTTCGAGAACGGGAGATCGGCACCATGGAACAGCTGATGGTCACACCCATCCGCCCCGCCGAACTGATCCTCGGCAAGACCATCCCCTTTGCCCTCATCGGTTTCTTCGATATGTTCCTTGTCACTGCCGTCGGCGTGATCTGGTTCGATGTTCCGATACGCGGCTCCATCCCCCTTCTTGTCCTGGCAACTGCCGCATATCTCCTGTCCGTCCTCGGCTTCGGCCTTTTCATCTCAACCATCTCCAGAACGCAGCAGCAGGCCATGATGGCCACATTCCTGTTCTTCGCCCCCGCTGTCCTGCTCTCGGGCCTCATGTTCCCCATAGAGAACATGCCTGCGGCGGTCCAGCTCATCACATATCTCAACCCCCTGCGGTATTTTCTCGTTATCATCCGCGGCATCTTCCTGAAAGGCAGCGGCATGGCCATCCTCTGGCCGCAGTTTCTGGCTCTGTTCATCCTGGGAGCCTCTGTGGTCGCCACAAGCTCCTTGAGGTTCAAGAAACGTTTGAGATAGGCCAGAAGGCCAGGATTCAATCCCAACATTTCTCCTGCAACAGCTTATAAGCTCTGGAACTTTGAAACCGTCCGTGATAAAAGGAAGAACATGAGATATCATCGGAAGCTTTCTGCCCCTGTTGCCCTGATTATCATATTCTGCGTTCTCTTCCTGGCCGGCTGCTGGCGCCCGAAAGGCGGGCCGGATGGACGGGCCGGTGGTCCGGGCGGACCCGGCGGGAGTTTCCTTTCGACGATGTTTGATAGAAAGCCATTCAATACGGGCGTTGAGAAACTTCCAGCCATGTACCCGGGGCACAACCCGGAACTCCTCTACAACACCATCCGCATGAGAAAAGAGGTGGTCCTCAGGGAGCCGCAGGAAACGGACGAACAGTACAGAAAGAGGATCGATCGGGAGATATACCTCCCCCTGATGGGTTCTCTGGATTTCGACAGCGTCTACGCCTTCAGAATCACTCCCAAAGAGGTCCTCTACGATGCCGGGAACCAGGTCATGCGGGTGCGCTGCGAGATCACTAACGCATTTGAGGGGAACCGGGAGGAAAGAACAAAAAAGGCATTCATGGTCAGATACCAGCCACAGCTCGACAATAGATACACCATCACAGATAAGCGCGGCGTCAGGATCGAGGTTGAGGAGATCAAATTCAGCGAGTACGCGGTGGTGGCTGTCAACGCCGGAGCCTTTCCCATAGAAAAGACCGCGCCGGAAAGCACGAAAGACGATGAGAAAACGAAGGGCAAGACCGAGAAATCGGACCGCGAAACAATCACGACCACGATAAAGATGACTCCTGAGGAAGCAAAACGTTGCGAAGGGAACGTCATGGCGCTTCTCGTCGGAAGGCTTGCATCGCCATATACCTCATACGAGGAGATCACCCGCAAACCTTTACCCGAAAAGCCCGGCACCTATCTGGCCAGATACCATTATTTATATATACACCTCCTCGACATCTGGTTCTATGACGTTGCCACCGGAGAGATACTTAAGAAGATCGGCCATGCGTCATAGGTTATGGGTTATGGGTTAATCTTCTTCGCCTTTCCTATTACCTATCACCCACTGCTGTCCAGGATAACCCATTTCCCGGACTGCTCTCTTTATGAAGCAATGATTCAGGACAGGTAAATCCCGCACTTCAAAACCAGGTTGCCTTATCCGGCAGTCATTGATTCTCTCTTATGCTGTCCAGCATATCAAGACCTTCTCTATACGTCATCCCGGCT
>DIFE01000060.1 GCA_002418985.1 Deltaproteobacteria bacterium UBA5756 | reverse complement strand
TTCAGTCTTCTCAAATTCCCGGGAAAGCTTTTAGGCTTCCTCCCCAGCCTCTCCTCTATGCCTCCAGAGAGGAGCCTTAAGGCGACGAACGGGCGTGAGACAGTCCTTTGTCTTTTTCTTTTCGGTTCTCAATGCTGCCAGGCATCTTTAGAAGTGCACGAGCGGGGGTTTGCCTATGGGGTAGACGTTGAAGCCGATGGTGTGGAGGAGTTTGTGGTTGAGGATGTTGCGGCCGTCGAAGATGAAGGCCGGTTTGGCCATCGATTCGTAGATGCGGTTGTAATCGAGTTCCGTGTAGAGCTTCCACTCCGTCATAACGGCCAGGGCGTCGCAGCCGAGGGCGGCCTTGTAGGGGTCTGGTTGGTAGGTTATTCCTTCAAGGTCGGCGAGGTCGATCTTTGCGTTATCGAGGGCCTTGGGGTCCGTGATAACGAGGTCGGCCTTTTCCTCGACAAGCCTTCGGGCGATGGTGAAGGCGGGGGTTTCCCGGGTGTCGCCGGTGTCCGCCTTGAAGGCGAAGCCGAAAAGGCAGATACGCTTTCCCGCCAGGGTGTTGAACATGGCGTTGAGGATGCCCAGGATGAATCGTTCCTTCTGGTATTCGTTGATATCGACGACGCTTTCCCAGTAATCGGCGACGGCATCGAGACCGTAGTTTCTGCATATGTAGGCCAGGTTGAGAATATCTTTCTTGAAGCAGGAACCGCCGAAGCCTATGCTCGCGTTGAGGAACTTGCTTCCCAACCGGCTGTCGAGGCCGATTGCTCTCGACACCTCGGCGACGTCGGCCTCCGTCTTTTCGCACAGAGCGGAGACGGCGTTTATGGACGATATCCTCTGGGCGAGAAAGGCGTTGGCGACGAGCTTTGAAAGCTCGCTGCTCCAGATGTTGCTTTCGATGATCTTCTCTCTCGGCACCCAGTTGAGATAGATGTCGACGACGGCCTTGCGCGCTTCTCTGCCGTTTTCGGTCTCACGGGAACCTATGAGGACGCGGTCGGGGAATTCAAGATCCCGTACGGCCGTGCCTTCGGCAAGAAACTCCGGATTCGACAGGACATCAAAACGAACATTGCCGTCTTTGGACGTAAGGATGCGCTCCATTGCCAGAGCCGTCTTGACGGGAATGGTACACTTCTCGACGACGATCTTGGGCGACTCGGAGGCTTCCCGGATTTGCCGCGCCGTCTTTTCCCAGTACTGAAGGTCCGCCGCCTTGCCGGCTCCGGCGCCGAAGGTCTTGGTGGGTGTGTTTACCCCGACGAAGATTATTTCCGATTCCCTGATGCCCTTATCGATGTCGGTATCGAAAAAGAGATTTTTCCCTCTCGTCGCCCTGATGATCTCGTCAAGACCCGGTTCATATACCGGAAGATCGTCTGAATTCCAGCGCGCAATCTTCTCGTGGTTGATATCGACCACTGTGACCTTATACTGGGGGCATTTGTAAGCGATCATGGCCATAGTCGGCCCACCCACATAACCGGCGCCAATGCACAGAATATTCTTACGCTCCAAGAGAGATCCTCCGTCCAGATATTTTTAATATTGTACCATAAACAAGTCCCCATCTGGAACACCTGATGACAAAAAGGCCTGTCTCGTGTCCCCCCTGCGAACTCCGGTTACGTCTACGACGGGACGGGAGCGCGGGGGACAGGCCTGTACTACGTGGCGCGTCCCATTTCTCTTTACACCGCCATACAGACGTGATGTGATACAAAGACAATGATCCTTATTAACCCCCCGATAGCAAAGCCATGTGAACCTCCTGCGGGCATGGCCCGGCTTGCGGGCGCGATCGGTGAAGCGGGATATCGGTGCGGGATCCTCGACATGAACCTCGGGGGTATGTTCTGGGTCCTTGCCCATGCGACCCCGGGTGACGACAGGTGGTCCTTGCGGGCGGTGCGCAACCTGTCGCGAAATCTAGAAGCCCTCCGGGACGAAACGACCTACCGCAACCTTGACCGCTACAAGAGATGTGTCAATGACGTCAACCACCTGCTTTCTGCCGGAGCAGCCGGGAATACGAGACTGACTCTCTCCGATTACGAAGACAGGTGCCGGTCGCCCGTGAGAAGCGTAGACCTCATTGAAGCTGCGAGCCACCCCGAGGACAACCCTTTCTATGAGTATTTTTCGGGGCATCTCCGGGAGATCTTCGCGTGCGGCGAGACGCGATTCGCAGGGTTTTCACTTACCTATCTCAGCCAGGCGCTGGCTACCTTTGCGATGATGGGTTTTGTGAGAAATGAATTTCCATCGGTAAAGATCATCCTCGGAGGGGGGTTGGTGACGTCGTGGATGAGTTCTTCCGGTTGGAGGGATTGTTTCGGCGGGCTCGCCGATCATATAGTCAAGGGTCCGGGAGAGGATTTTCTCCTCGGTCTTTTGGGATCGCCGCCAAAAAGGGGGAGGAGGATATCTTCGTCTTATGGATACGACGCGTTCCCGCTTGGCGATTACCTGGCTCCGGGAATGATTATGCCCTTCAGCACATCGACGGGCTGCTACTACGGCAGGTGCAGCTTCTGCCCCGAGACGGCCGAGGGCAACCGGTATATACAACTTTCCCCGGGGAAGGCGGCCGCCGGAATCGCCCGGCTCGCAGAGAAATATCGTCCCGCACTGGTGCACATAGTTGATAACGCGATAAGCCCTCCCGTCCTCAAGGCCCTCGTGAACGAGCCGCCGGGCGTTCCCTGGTATGGCTTTGCCAGGGTGACGGAAGAACTGACCGATAGGGATTTCTGTGCCGCCTTGAAACGTTCCGGATGCGTGATGCTGAAACTCGGCGTCGAATCGGGAGATCAGGATGTCCTCGACGGCATGCACAAGGGGATCAGGGTCACACAGGTATCGGATACATTAAGGACGCTTTCTGAGGCGGGCATCTGTACCTACGTCTACCTCCTTTTCGGGACCCCCTGGGAGGATGAAATCGCGGCGCGAAAGACCCGCGAGTTTGTCGTCAGTCATCATCAGTTTATCGGTTTTCTCAACCTTGCCGTCTTCAATCTCCCCCACGGCAGTCCCGATGCCGCCGGGCTCACGGCAAAACCCTTCTACGGCGGCGATCTTTCGTTCTACACCGACTTCGTCCACCCCCGGGGGTGGGACCGGAAAAAAGTCAGGCACTTCCTCGACAGGGAGTTTACGCGGCATCCCGCCATCAGGGAGATCGTAAAAAGGCAGCCGCCTTACTTCACATCAAACCATGCGCCTTTTTTCCATCGTGGTATTACATAATTGACTTATTTCCTACCATTGCCTATAATAGGGATACGAAGGAGGCGTTCATGTTCGGTATTACTGAAGAGGTGAAGGTGGGGATAAAAAGTCAGATTGTCATTCCCGCCCGCATTCGTAAAAGTGTGAAGGTCAATCCGGGGGACGTTCTTATCATGACAAGCGACAGGAACGGGCGAATCTCCATTATGAAGAAACCGAAAGACTGGGCCAAGGCATCTTTTGGTTGCTGCAAGGGTGCCTGGGGAGACAACCCCTTGGAATACCTTAAGAAAGAGCGCGAGACGTGGGCCTGAAGAAATTTCTGGCAGATCACAAGGCGATAGCTATTGATACCAACGTGTTTATTTCGGTATTTGCCAGAGAGCCGGTCGGAAAGAAGGCGGTGCCGGTAATTGATGCCGTTGCCAATAAAAGGACGCACGAATTTATCGCTTCTGTGCTGTCTTTTTCAGAGTGTGCGGTGTTGCCCTATCGCGAAGGGAACTGGGCGGCCCTGGACCAGATAAAACTCATGTTCCAGATGCCCAATCTGACAGTTTATCCGATGGATGAGGTAATCGCGGAGGAGGCGGCACGTATCCGGGCGATCTATAATTTCAAGATGCCCGACGCGATTATCGTAGCGACCGCTATAGTCCGGGGTGCCGACGTCCTTTTGACGAACGATCATCTCCTGGCTGGCATTAAGGAGATTCCCGTTTCCCTCCTGGACGCCCTGTAAAGACGACAGACCTTTTTGTTGATTTTTGCCGCGTTATGGCTATTATTATGAGGTATCATGAAAGACGTCCTGAAGCGCACAATGCGGCACCATCTGGCACTGGTCGGGTTGATTATACTTGTGCCCATGTTCTTCTGTGCGATCTTTGCTCCGCTGATCACTCCCCATGATCCCATCGAACCGGACATCAAGAACATCCTTTCCGCGCCCAGCTTTTCACACCCCTTCGGCACGGACACGCTGGGGAGGGATGTTCTATCCCGTGTCATCTACGGGACGAGGATATCTCTCCTGGTGGGATTCGTTTCCGTTGGCATCGCCATTTTCATCGGGTTGATCCTGGGGGCGATCTCGGGTTACTTCGGGGGGATGATAGACGAGGCCATCATGCGCTTTGTCGATCTCATGATGTGTTTTCCGACTTTCTTTCTCATTCTTGCAGTCATCGCCATCCTTGAGCCGAGCATCTGGAATATAATGATCGTCATCGGACTTACCAGCTGGATGGGAACGGCACGGCTCGTCAGGGCCGAGATACTGAGCATCAAGGGCAAGGAATATGTCATGGCGGCACGGGCACAGGGGTTCAATTCCATGCGGATCATCTTCCGCCACGTCCTGCCCAACGCCGTGACCCCCGTATACGTGGTGGCAACCCTCGGCATAGGCGGGGCCATCCTGACGGAATCAGCTCTTTCTTTCCTCGGCATCGGCGTCCAGCCGCCGACACCCAGCTGGGGCAACATCCTGACCCAGGCCAAGGACAACATCGAGGTAGCCTGGTGGCTCTCAGTCTATCCGGGCCTCGCCATCTTCCTCACCGTCATGGGCTACAACCTCCTCGGCGAGGGCCTGAGAGACATCTTCGACCCAAGGAGAAAAGGGGCCTGAGAAACCTGAGAAGTTTGAACCGCTTGATCGGGAGAGAAAAAGACAAAAGACTGTCTCACGCCCGTTCGTCGCCTTGAGGCTCCTCTCTGGAGGCATATAAGAGAGCATGACGAGGAAGACAAAGACCTTCCCGGGGATTCGTGAGAATACACGAATCCCCGGGAAGGTCCGATCCCGCTTTTGCAGGCGGGATAGCAAAAAACCTGATATATCACAGAAACCCACCTCAGAACGATAAGGGAACACCTTACGAACATCCATAGGGTAAAAGCCCGCCGAAGGCGTGCAAAGTGCGTCCAGATCCCGTCTTTCTCGGGATCTGGACGCAATTCTTTTAAGGCTTCCTCCCCATCCTTTCTTCTATGCCTCCAGCGAACCCAAAGGGTGAAGCGGGCGTGAGACAGATCAGCATCCTCAAGCCAACACCTTGAGAAGATCGGTATGCGCCGCGAGATGGAGGTCGGCTTTCAGGGATACGTTCCTGTATGCCGCAAAAGGGGTGCCTGCCCGGGCGGCCGTTTCGCGGTCAATGTCGGAGTCGCCCACGTAGAGAACCTCGTCGGGCGCCAGTCCAAAGTGTTTCAGTATGATAAGGAGACATTCGGGGTCGGGCTTGTTCCTCGTCACGTCATTGGAGGAGACGAGGACGTCGAAGAGGTCCCTCATCCCGAGCATATCGAGGAGCGGGATCAGGCTCTTCCCGCGGTTCGTGGCCACGGCGGTGCGGCATCCTCCGGTCCTCAGTTGACTCAGCACCTCATCAACGTGCGGCTCGGGCTTCACCAGATCAAGGAAAACGTCGGCCGGCAACTGAAGTTGATACTCCCGGGCAGCCTCTGCAAATGGCAACCCTTTGAAAAGCCCCTCCAGTACGCTCCTTCCCGTGCCGGTCAGAACGAGGTCCATCTGCGATTGGGCAACCGCAGGCAGACCGAAGCGGGCCAGGATGTGATTGTAATAAGCCCTGTTTGACTCCACGGAGTCGACAAGTACACCGTCACAATCATAGATGACTGCACGGATCCGCGCCCGATCGAAACTCACCACTCTCCGCCCTCTCCGGCTGACGCCGCACGTTCCTCCAGAGTACCCGTCCCGCATTTCGGGCAGACGGTCCCTATCAGCCCGATGAACGTCGCGACATCATCGGATCCGCAGGAC
>DIFE01000119.1:2577-2827 GCA_002418985.1 Deltaproteobacteria bacterium UBA5756 | reverse complement strand
CCTATTACCCACTGCTGTCCAATATAATTCATTTCTCGGACTGCCTGGTTTATAAAGCAATGATTCAAGACAGGTAAATCCCGCATTTCAAAACCAGGTTGCCTTATCTCGAAGTTCGTCATTCCGGTTTTCTCTATTCGTCATTCCGGCGCAGGCCGGAAGCCAGGAAAACCATTCATACAACAGACAGCGCACATGTTTAAAGAGAACAGTTGGATGTCCCTTCGTATGATGATTCCTTATCCATAAT
>DIFE01000119.1:0-2570 GCA_002418985.1 Deltaproteobacteria bacterium UBA5756 | reverse complement strand
CCGGCCTGCGCCGGAATGACGGAGGAAGAAGGGGTCGGAATGACGGAGGCTCAGAAAGAGGTTGGCCTTTACATTATTTTGGACGGATGTGACCTATTACCCATTATCACTCTCTCCAGCCCCACCAGCATGGCGCGTCGGTACTGGCCCCAACAAACCCCCCCCAGGTAGTCTTCCGCGGGCCAGCAGCACACGATGCGCCATGCTTCCCAATAACTTCCCCGCCCGCGGACTTTTTTTCATAGGTCTTATAGGTCCTATACGACCTATTAAAAAAATCTTCCCCCCGGTCTTGTTCTCCGGCCATCACCCTACTCCACCACCATATCAAAGTAAGTCTCCGGGAAAGGTTCGCCTTTCAGGGTGAAGTGCCACCATTCCAGTTCGTAATTAACGAAACCCTGTTTTTCCATGAGTGTCTTGAGGAGAAGCCTGTTTGCGCGCTGGAGAGCGCCGGCATCCTTGTTTGCCGTATGTGCGAGGGCATGGAAGCAGTCGAACCCCGTCCCCATATCTATGGAGTTGTCACGAAAGCGTTTGGCTGCGGGGAGAAAACAGGGGAAGAGTTTCTGGCCGGGCCGGTATGACTCCTGCCCGGACGCGGGTACGGGCACGATGGTAAGGTCCACGGTGCTGCCGCGGGAATGGCCTGATTTTTCCGCTATATAGCCGTCTTTAAAGAGGCGGCTTTTGTCCACGGTGGGGTAGAACTCCTTTTTTGTCCGTGTGTCGCCGACGTCCTTTGCCCACCTGACGAAATGGTTAACCGCACGCTGCGGCCTGTAACAATCGTAGATCTTGAGGGAAAGGGAAAAACTCTTGAGGTCCTCCTGAACACGGTTTAACGCATCGGCTGCTTCCAAGGTGAGGTAGCATTTCGGGGCGTTATACCCATCGATCCGTTCGCCGACGAAATTGTGGGGGGTATAATAGCGCATGTCCATGACGATGGAGGGGATGTGCTCCTTGACGTCGACGAAGCGATGGCGGACTTCTTCCCCCGCGGCTGCGAGAAGGGGCAGGACGAGGGACAGGAGCAGCAAACCTGCGCAAAGAACGGGGAGAAACCCCACAGGGATCCGTCTATTCATATCGGTGGCACCTCCGGCGTTTTGTACACGTTACCAGAAGCCGGCCCCCTTTTCAACAGGGACATTGTCCGCAGGCACGTGTCAAAAGGGAGTCCAGCGGGGTTGCTGCGGTGTTAGTTTACGCTTTCAGGCTGCCGCCGGTGATCTGAGTTGTGAAACGGGGATACTGCCTTTGAGTTCGTCCATTACGTCCCGGACGGTGCAGATGCGATCGACGCGATAGCCATTGGTGCCGACCGTGTAGAGCGGCTCCTCCGCGTCCGTGTTGTAGCCTCCGGAGCTCAGAAGACCATTGCAGATGCAGAACCAGCCGCCGTTGTCTTCGTGGGCCCTGCAGACGGCGTAGCGGCCTTCCTTGTTTTTGGTCATGATGTAGCCCTTGTCGCAGCGGGGTTTCCTTCTGTTGTTAAGCGCCGACTGGAACATGGGGGATTCTTTTATTACCATGAAGGGCATCCCGCAGGGTGAGCCCGGCGACGAAGCGACCAGAATATCTTTCGGGCCGGCTTTCACCACGGCATTCTTGTATGCGTCGGTGGCACTGCTCTCAACCGTAGCGAGAAAACGTGTTCCCATCTGGACCCCGTCGGCACCCATGGCGAGAAATCTCACGATATCGTCGTGATCGTAAATCCCTCCCGCCACTATCACCGGAAAGTCACCGTTTTTTAAGGCGTATTCCTTGACGGGGGGAAAAAGGTTCTCGAGTTTGTTGGATTCAAGGCCCAGATCCTCAACCTTGAAGCCGAGGTGGCCTCCGGCAAGAGGTCCTTCCAGTACGACGGCGTCGGGCCGGTAGCCGAAGCGCCCCCATTTCTTGCAGATGATCTCCAGGGCCCGCGCCGACGATACGATGGGAACGAGGGCCGTTTCCCCGGGGTCGGCGATACCGGGGAGCGTCAGCGGCAGCCCGCCTCCGGAGATGATAACATCCACCTTTGCGTCGATAGCAGCCTTGACCGTGACATCGTAGTCTCTGGCAATGGCGACCATGATGTTGATACCCGAGACGCCCCCACTCTGGCGGGCCAGGCAGACCTCTTCATACACGGCATCGTAGGTGCTGTAAATCTTGTTGTTGCGTTTTCCGAGGAGTCTGTCGAGACACGCGCTGGATACAATCCCGACACCACCCTCGGCGGCGACGGCGCTTGCCAGCGGTGACAGGGAAACACCTATCCCCATGCCTCCCTGGATAATGGGTAGGCTTATCTTTTTCGCCTTAATGGTGAGTGTTGGAAGCATCATTCTTATTTTATGCCGTGAATCAACATGAGAAAAGAAGAGCAAAATGAAAACACGACTTGTCATTGTAGCATGTTTTGGAGCTAATTACAAAATAATCATAAAGGATGCTGCAGATGCCCATCAGTCTGTGTATCCGGATAAAACTGTTCTATTTTCCTATAACCCTGAGCCCACATCCGTCCAAAATAATGTAAAGGCCAACCTCTTTCTGAGCCTCCGTCATTCCGGCGC